>JBOHSA010000001.1:0-7400 GCA_050732995.1 Gemmatimonadales bacterium
TCACGTAAGTCGCCAACCCTTTGTCCGCCGCCACCTTCGTCAACGCCGCCGTCAGGGTCGTCTTCCCATGATCCACGTGCCCAATCGTCCCCACGTTCACATGCGGCTTCGTCCGCTCGAATTTTGCTTTCGCCATGAATACCTCGGAACTCGTTGAACAGAATCGTCGAACAAACCCGTCTGACGAATGCGACTGACGCTAGCCTTTTACCTTCGCCACGATCTCTTCGGCTCTGGACTTCGGCACTTCCTGGTAGTGACTGAACTGCATGCTGTAGATCGCGCGGCCCTGGCTCATCGAGCGGAGCGCGGTCGAGTAGCCGAACATCTCCGACAGGGGCACGCTGGCGGCGATCACCTGCGCGTCGGCGCGCTGCGTCATCCCGCCGATCTTGCCGCGCCGACTCGAGAGGTCGCCCATCACTTCGCCCATGTACTCGGCGGGGGTGACGACCTCTACATCCATGATGGGCTCGAGCAGCACCGCGTGCGCCTGGCGGGCGGCTTCCTTCGCGGCCATGGAGCCGGCGATCTTGAACGCCATCTCGCTCGAATCCACATCGTGGTAGGACCCGTCCACCAGCTCGACCTTCACGTCCACCATCGGGTAGCCGGCGAGCACGCCGTTCTCCAGCGCCCCCTTCACCCCCTGCTCGACGGGCCCGATGTACTCGCGCGGGATGGCGCCGCCGACGACCTTGTCTTCGAACACGAAGCCCGAGCCCGGCGCGCCCGGCTCCAGGTTGATGACCACGTGGCCGTACTGCCCGCGGCCGCCCGTCTGGCGGATGAACTTGCCCTCCACGTCCTCCACCCGCTTGCGCACCGTCTCACGGTAGGCTACCTGCGGCCGCCCCACGTTGGCGTCGACTTTGAACTCGCGCTTCATCCGGTCGACGATGATCTCGAGGTGCAGCTCGCCCATGCCGCTGATGATGGTCTGGGCCGTCTCGGGGTCGGCATGGACGCGGAACGTGGGGTCTTCCTCGGACAGCTTTTGCAGGGCCACGCTCAGCTTGTCCTGATCGGCTTTGGTCTTGGGTTCGATGGCGACCGAGATGACCGGATTGGGGAAGCGCATCGCCTCGAGGATGATCGCGTGGCTCTCGTCGCACAGCGTGTCGCCGGTGCGCGTGTCCTTGAGGCCGATCGCCGCGGCGATGTCCCCGGCGCGCACTTCCTCGATCTCCTCGCGCTTGTTCGCGTGCATCTGCAACAGCCGGCCGATCCGCTCCTTGCGGTCCTTGGTGCTGTTGTAGACGTAGGACCCGGCGTTCAGGACCCCCGAGTAGACCCGGAAGAATGTCAGCTTCCCGACGTAGGGGTCGGTCATGATCTTGAAGGCGAGCGCGGCGAAGGGCTCCTCGTCCGACGCGTGCCGTTCGGTATGGGTCGCGTCGTGGTGCGGCAGGTGCCCGCGGATCGCCGGGATGTCCACCGGCGCGGGCAGGTAGTCGATCACCGCGTCGAGCAACGCCTGCACCCCTTTGTTCTTGAATGCCGCCCCGCACAACACCGGGACCACGTGGCCCGCGACCGTCGCCTTGCGCAGCACGGTCCGGATCTCCTCCTCGGTGAGCGGCTGCCCCTCGAGGTACTTGTGCAGGATGGCGTCGTCGTGTTCCACCGTCGCCTCGAGCAGGCCGTGGCGCAGCTGGGCGACCTTCGCCTGCAGCGCCGCGGGCACGGGGCCTTCGACGTACTTCTTCCCCAGCGTCTCGTCGTCGTACACGATCTCGACCTGGCGGATGACGTCGATCAGGCCGGTGAACAGCTCGCCCGAGCCGAGCGGGACGTGGATCGGCAGCGCCTTGGCGCCGAGCCGCTCGCGGACCATCTTGAGACAGCGGTCGAAGTCCGCGCCGACCCGGTCCATCTTGTTGACGAATACGATGCGCGGGACGCCGTAGCGGTCCGCCTGCCGCCAGACCGTTTCGGTCTGGGGCTCCACTCCGCCCACCGCGTCCAGCACGGTGACGGCGCCGTCCAGCACGCGCAGCGAGCGCTCGACCTCGACGGTGAAGTCCACGTGCCCCGGCGTGTCGATGATGTTGATCCGATACTGCTCCCCGCGCCGCGGCCAGAAGGCGGTGGTGGCGGCGGAGGTGATGGTGATCCCCCGCTCCTGCTCCTGCTCCATCCAGTCCATCGTGGCCGTGCCGTCGTGCACCTCACCCAGCTTGTAGGTGCGGCCCGTGTAGTACAGGATGCGCTCGGTCGTAGTCGTCTTCCCGGCATCGATGTGGGCCATGATGCCGATATTCCGAATACGCTCGAGCGGGGTCATCCGCGCCATGCTGCTCCTCTAGTCAGTAAAAACGCGGGGCGACCAGGCGCCCATCCGTGGGCCGGTCTCGCTCCGCCATCATCGGGACGCGCGTCGCGCCCTCGATGCAGGATCCCTTCGCGCAGGGTCCCGAAGGTGTCGGTTTCGGGTGCTAGCCTACCACCGGTAATGCGCGAAAGCGCGGTTCGCCTCCGCCATCCGGTGCGTATCCTCTTTCTTCTTGACTGTCTCGCCCTCGCCCTTCGACGCGAGGATCAGCTCCGCTGCCAGCCGCTCGGCCATGTCCTTCTCCCGGCGCGCCCGGCTGAACTGGATGACCCAGCGCATGGCCAGCGCCGTCCGCCGCTCCGGCCGCACTTCCACCGGCACCTGATACGTGGCGCCGCCCACGCGCCGGGATTTCACCTCCAGCGCCGGCTTCACGTTCGACAACGCCTGCTTGAACACGTTGACGCCCGGCTGCCCGGTGCGCTGCTCGATCAGGTCCATCGCCCGGTAAAACACGCGCTCGGCGAGCGACTTCTTGCCCCGCTCCATCAGGTTGTTCACGAACTTGGAGACGGTCTGGCTGTCGTAGCGCGGATCGGGCGGCACCGGCCGCCGCACCGCTTTCTTGCGCCGGCTCACGCCGTGGCGCCGCCGCCACCCGTGGCGCCGCTCCCCGCCCCGCTCCCCCCGCCCCCCCCGCCCCCTTCACCGGCCTTGGGACGCTTGGCGCCGTACTTCGAGCGCGACTGCTTCCGCTCGTTCACGCCCGCGGCGTCGAGCGTGCCGCGGATAATATGGTAGCGCACGCCGGGCAGATCCTTCACGCGACCGCCCCGGATCATGACGATCGAGTGCTCCTGAAGATTGTGGCCCTCACCCGGAATGTACGCCGTCACCTCGAAGCCGTTCGTGAGCCGCACGCGCGCGACCTTGCGCAACGCCGAGTTCGGCTTCTTGGGGGTCGTAGTATAGACCCGCGTGCACACCCCGCGCTTCTGCGGGTTGCCCCGCAGCGCCGGCGCTTTTTCCTTCCGCTCGACGTCCCTGCGGCCGTGGCGGACGAGCTGATTGATGGTCGGCATACCCCTCGGTGCCAAGCGCCAAAAAGTTGCGAAACAGGCTTGAAAGCTAAGGGGAGGCTTCGAGTTAGGTCAAGTGCCGGAAGTCGGGCGGACCGGTCAAGGCGGTCGCAAGACGGCGCCCGGGAGTCGCTCCCGAGCGCCGGCGCCGACCGTCCGACCGCGCCCGACCGCCCGACCGCCCGTTACTCCGCTTCCACTTCCTGCACGAACGGGCTCGGGGCCGCGCCCGGCACCTGCTCGACCGGCGGCGGGGGCGGCTCGAACCCCGCGGGCGGCTCGATCTCGATCTCGTGGTAGCGGTACACGCCCGTTCCGGCCGGGATGAGATGCCCGATGATGATGTTCTCCTTGAGGCCCAGGAGATCGTCCTTGGCCCCGCGGATCGCCGCGTCCGTGAGCACCCGGGTCGTCTCCTGGAACGAAGCCGCGGAGATGAACGATTGCGTCGTGAGGCTCGACTTCGTGATCCCCAGGAGCAACGGCTCGCGCATGGCGGGCTTGCCCCCCTTCTTCTGGGCGTGGTTGTTCACCTCGGTGAAGGTGAGCTTGTCCACATGCTCCCCTTCGAGGAACTCGGTATCCCCCGGCTCCATGACGCGCACCTTCTGCAGCATCTGGCGCACGATCACCCCGATGTGCTTGTCGTTGATCTTCACGCCCTGCAGTCGGTACACCTCCAGGACCTCGTTCAGCAGGTACTCCTGCACCGCGCGCGGGCCCTTGATCCGCAGGATGTCGTGCGGGTTCACGGGCCCCTCGGTGAGGCGGTCGCCCGCCCGCACCCGGTCGCCTTCGTGCACGCGGAGGTGCTTGCCGGCAGGGACCTCGTACAGCTGCGGCTCCCCGTCCTCCGGGTGCACGAAGATCTCACGCTTGCCGCGTTTGATCTCGCCGAAGCGCACGGTGCCGTCCACCTCGGAGATGGTGGCGGGGTCCTTGGGCCGCCGGGCCTCGAACAGCTCGGCGACGCGCGGGAGGCCGCCGGTGATGTCGCGCGTTTTGTACGCTTCGCGCGACACCTTGGCGAGCGTCTGGCCGGCGTACACCTCGTGGCCGTCCTCGACGGTCAGCTGCGCCCCCTCGGGGATGACGAAGTCGCGCAACCGCTTCTCCTTCTCCCCCTTCTTCTGGACGACCTCGATGTGCGGGTGGAGCTTCTTCTCGCGGTCTTCGATGATCACCCGCTGGCGCCGCCCCGTGATCTCGTCCAGCTCCTCCCGGACCGTCTCGTCCTCCACGATGTCGACAAACCGCACGATCCCCCCCACGTCCGTCATGATGGGGTTCGTGTAGGGGTCCCAGGTGAACAGCACGCTGTCCCGGGCGACGCGAGCGGCGTCCGCGGCCATCAGCGTCGCGCCTAGCGGCACGTGGAACCGCGAGTGCACCGAGAGCTTCTTGGGGTCGGTCTCGCCATGGGCGGCCGCCTTCAGGATCAGCTCCCCTTCGTAGCTCGTGACGACTTTCAGGCCGTCCGGGGTGACCACGAAAGTGAGCCGGTCGCCGTACTCGATGAGGCCTTCGACCTTGGTCTTCCGCACCGTCTGCTCGGCGATGCGGGCCGCCGTGCCGCCGATGTGGAAGGTCCGCAGCGTGAGCTGGGTGCCCGGCTCACCGATGGACTGGGCGGCGAGGATGCCGACCGCTTCCCCGAGGTCCACCATGTCCATGGTGGCCAGGTTGCGGCCGTAGCACATGCGGCAAATGCCCCGCCGGGCCTCGCAGGTGAGGACCGACCGGATCTTCACCGCTTCGATCCCCGCGTCCTCGATGGCCTGCGCGGTCTCCTCATTGATCAGCTTGCCCGCCTCGACGAGCACCCTCTCCTGCCCGTGCTCGTCCATCTCGTGGGGGTCGCGGACCTCGTCCGAGGCCACGCACCCCACGATCCGCTCGCGGAGCGGCTCGATGATGTCCTCGCCTTCCTTGAGCGCGGACATTTCCAGCCCCATGATCGTGCCGCAGTCCTCTTCGGTGACCGTGACGTCCTGGGCCACGTCCACCAGGCGGCGCGTCAGGTAGCCCGCGTCGGCGGTCTTCAGGGCCGTGTCGGCGAGCCCTTTGCGCGCGCCATGCGTCGAGATGAAGTACTCGAGCACCGAGAGGCCCTCCCGGAAGTTCGACTTGATCGGGCTCTCGATGATCTCGCCGATGCCGCCGGTCAGCTTCTTCTGGGGCTTGGCCATGAGTCCGCGCATGCCGGCGAGCTGCCGGATCTGGTCGCGGCTGCCACGGCTCCCGGAGTCGAACATCATGAACACCGGGTTGAAGCCGCCTTTGGACTTCTTCATGGTCTGGACCATCGCCTCGGCGATGTCGTTGTTCGCGTGGGTCCAGGCGTCGATGACCTTGTTGTAGCGCTCGCCGAAGGTGATCTGTCCCGTGGCGTAGGCGCGCTGGAACCGCTCCACGCGCACTTCGGCGTCGTGCAGCAACGGCGCCTTCTCGGCCGGGATCTCCAGGTCCTCGACCCCGATGCTCACGCCGCCCATCGTAGCGTAGCGGAAGCCGAACTCCTTGAGGCCGTCTAGGAACTGCACCGTGGCCGCCAGCCCGGCGCGCCGGTACGACTCGAACACCAGCTCGGACAGGGTCTTCTTCCGCATCACCGAGTTCTGGAAGCCGAGTTGGACCTTCAGACCGTCGGGCAGGATGCTGTTGAAGATCACCCGGCCCGTCGTGGTCGCGACCCACTGCGGCCGGTCCCCCGCCCCCGCCGGCGGCTCGTACCAGTAGTGGACCGGCGAATGGAAGGTGTAGCGCTTGGTCGCGAGCCCCATCTCCAGCTCCGCCACCGAGCTCACGCGTGGCGCGCGTGGGATGGCCGCCTCGAAGTCCGCCGGCTCCTTGGTGAGGAAGTAGCAGCCCAGCACCATGTCCTGGCTGGGCTCCGCCACCGGACGGCCGTCGGACGGCTTCAGGATGTTGTTCGACGAGATCATCAGCACCCGCGCCTCGATCTGGCTCTCGAACGAGAGGGGCACGTGGACAGCCATCTGATCCCCGTCGAAGTCCGCGTTGAACGCCGCGCACACGAGCGGGTGGATACGGATCGCTTTCCCCTCGACCAGGACGGGTTCGAACGCCTGGATGCCCAGCCGGTGCAGCGTGGGCGCCCGGTTCAGGAGCACGGGGTGGTCTTCAATGATCTCCTCGAGGATCTCGTAGACTTCCGGCGACTCCTTCTCGACGATCTTCTTGGCCCGTTTGACGGTTTCAGCGATGCCCTTCTCCACCAGTTTGTGGATGATGAACGGCTTGAACAGCTCGACGGCCATCGCTTTGGGCAACCCGCACTGGTGCAGCTTGAGCTCCGGACCCACGACGATCACCGAGCGGCCCGAGTAGTCCACGCGCTTGCCCAGCAGGTTTTGCCGGAACCGCCCCTGTTTGCCTTTCAGCATGTCGGACAGCGACTTGAGGGGCCGCTTGCCGCGGCCGCGGATCGCCTTGGAGCGCCGCCCGTTGTCGAACAGCGCATCCACCGCCTCCTGCAGCATCCGCTTCTCGTTGCGCACAATGATGTCTGGCGCGCGCAATTCGATGAGCCGTTTCAGGCGATTGTTACGGTTGATGACGCGCCGGTAAAGGTCGTTCAGGTCGGAGGTCGCGAAGCGGCCACCGTCGAGCGGCACGAGCGGCCGCAGATCGGGCGGAAGGACCGGAACTTCGGTAAGGATCATCCATTCGGGCTTGTTGCCCGAACGGATGAAGGACTCGATGATCTTTAACCTCTTGGCGAGCTTCTTGGGTTTCAGTTCCGTTGTCGATTCGGCGATCTCGACCTTGAGTGATTCGGCGATTTTCGGAAGTTCCATGCCACGCAGAATGTCGCGGATCGCTTCGGCGCCAATGAGGGCAGTGAAGGAATCCTGGCCATAGTCTTCCTGCGCGCGCAGGTAATCATCTTCATTGAGAAGCTGGCGGTTCTTGAGCGGCGTCAAGCCCGGATCGAGGACGATATAGGATTCGAAATAAAGAATGCGTTCGATGTCCTTCAAGGTCATGTCGAGGAGAAGGCCGATGCGCGAAGGCAAGGATTT
>JBOHSA010000002.1:0-9800 GCA_050732995.1 Gemmatimonadales bacterium
TGTTATGTTACGTATCACTAATAGGTCATGGGACGGAACGGGCATGGGCACTAAGGAGCGCCGTGAGCGGGAGCGGGTCGATACCCGGCGGAGGATTCTCGACGCCGCTCGGGAAATGTTCGTGCAGCGCGGCTACGAGGCGACCACGATGCGGGCGATCGCCGATCACATCGAGTACACCCCAACGGCTATTTACCACCACTTCCGAAGCAAGGAAGCGTTGCTCACCGAGCTGTGCACCCACGACTTTCGCGCCCTGGCGCAGGCGTTCCAGCGGATCGGGCAAGTGGCCGATCCCCTGGAGCGGCTGCGACGCATCGGTCAGGCGTACATCGAGTTCGGAATCATGCACCCGATGCATTACCAGCTCATGTTCATGACGCGCCATCCCGATGTGTCCGGCGCGTCCGAAATCCGGCAGGGCGATCCGGGTGAGGATGCCTATGCCTTTCTGCTGCACGCGTGCCAGGAGGCTATCGCGGCCGGCCGGTTCCGGCGTGAGCTGCAGGATCCCCATGAGGTGGCGCAGATTCTGTGGGCGGGGTGTCACGGCCTGGTTGCGCTCCATATCAGCAAGGAGCACGATGAGTGGGTGGAATGGCGTGAGGTCGGCAGCACCGCGACGCGATTGCATGAGGTCATGCTCCATGGCTTGCTGCAGCCGGTGAACGGTTGATTTTTTTGCAGCGTCACTTAACGCCGTTAGGCACAATGACACTGTTCAGATTCTCGGATTCACTAACGCTGGCCGCCGTCGTGCTCGCGGCCGGCGTCCTGCTCCCGGCGCCCCTCCCCGCGCAGCGGGGGGATCCCCTGGGGCCACTCGTGGCCGAGGCTCTCCGGGCCAACCTCGGACTCGCCCGGGAGCGCCTGGCGGAGCGGCGCGCGGCGGCCGAGGTGCGCGAGGCGCGCGGGCTCTTCTTCCCGACGCTCGGCCTCGAGTCGCGGTATTCCCGGCTCCACGGTGTCCCGAACATCGGCGACCTGTTCAACCCGGCGTACGCGGCGCTCAATCAGCTCACGGGCACCAATCGGTTCCCGACCGATATCGACATCACGTTGCCGCAGCGTCACGAGTCGCGTCTGCGGCTCAGCCAGCCCCTCTTCAACGAGGGGATTCGCGCGAACTACGGGGTAGCCCGCGCGCGCTATGACGGTCAACAGATGGAGCTCGCGACGGCGGCCCGGCAGCTCGCCGCTGAGGTACAGATCGCCTACCTACAGCACGCCTCGACACGTCGCGTGGTGGCGATCTACAGCGCGACGCTGGCGCTGGTCGTGGAGAACGAGCGCGTGGCCGAGCGGCTGCTCGCTGCGGGGCGTGCCACACCGGAAGCGGTATACCGCGCCAGGGCAGAGCGTGCCGACGTGGAGCAGCGGCTCGCCGAGGCGCAGGAGCGGCAAGTCGCCGCGATGCGCGCGCTCAACCGGATTCTGCAGCGGCCGCTGGACTCCCCGCCGGAATCGATACCCGACAGCCTGTTCGCCACGCCGCTGGATGTCACCGCCGACAGCGCGGTCGCGCACGCCCTCACCGTACGCGAGGAGCTCCGTCAGGTGGACGCCGGCGTGCGCACGGCGCAGGCCGCGCGGCGGGGCGCGACCGCCGCCTTCCTGCCGAGCGTCGCGGTCGCCGTGGACTACGGGTTCCTGGGTCCCGACGTCACGTTCCGCGGGGGGGAGAACTACTGGATCGCCTCGCTGGTCGTGTCCTGGAACCTGATCAACGGCGGACGCGATGTGGCCCGGCGCACCGCCGCCGGCTACGAGGCCGATCGCGCCCGCCTGCTGCGCCGGGACCTCACCGATCGGATCGAGCTCGAGGTACGCACCGCGTACGAAGCCGCCCGCGTCGCCTACGCGGCGATCGCGACGGCGGACGCTCAGCTGGAGGCCGCCCGCCGGACGTTCGAGTTGGTCCGCCGTCGCTCCGAGGAAGGCGTGGCGAGCCCTATCGAGTTCGTGGACGCGCGCACAGCCTACACGAGCGCGGAGCTCAACCGCGTCCTCACGGCATACCGCTACGCGATCCGCTGGGTCGAGCTCGAGCGGGCCGCTGCGCTGCGCGACCTCACGCCATAACCAAAAGGAACCGAGCATGCACCGTATTCCCGCCGTCCTGCCGCTGACTCTGATCCTCGCCGCCTGCGCGCGGGGCGGGGCTGAGTCGCCGCCGGCCACGGAGCCCGTCGCCGTCCGGATCGCTCCCGTCACGGTCGAGCGTCTCGCGCCTCCGGTCATGGCCACCGGCACGCTCGGCCCGAAAGAGGAGGTGGCCCTGAGCTTCAAAATCGGCGGCGTCGTCGCCCGCGTGCTCGTGGACGAAGGCCAGGCCGTGCGAGCGGGCGACCTGCTCGCCGCGCTCGAATTGAGTGAGATCGACGCCGGCGTGACTCGCGCTCGCAGCGCCGCCGAAAAGGCCGAGCGGGATCTCGCTCGCGCTCGGCGACTGTATGCCGACAGCGTCGCGACACTCGAGCAGGTACAGAATGCTGAAACAGGCTTCGATCTCGCGCGCGCGGAGTTCGAGTCCGCCGCATTCAACCGCCGGTACGCAGTAATCCTCGCGCCGGCCTCGGGGGTCATCCTGCGCCGGCGGGCCGAGCCTGGCGAGCTGGTTCAGGCTGGGATCCCGATTCTCACGCTCGGCAGTCGGGCACGCGGGGTGGTGCTGCGCGCCGGGTTGGCGGATCGCGACGTCGTGCGGGTGCGGCGTGGCGACCGTGCGGTGGTGCGCTTCGCCGCGTTGCCGGATCGTGTATTTCCGGGCGCCGTAACGGAGATCGGGGCCGCTGCCGATCCGATGACCGGCACCTTCCGCGTCGAGGTGGGCCTGGAGCGTGGGGGGGCGGCGGCGGGGCTCGCGCGCGGGCTCGTGGGCCGGGTGGAGATCCGGCCGGCCGCGGCCCCCGCCGTGTTGCTGGTCCCTATCGAGGCCCTGCTCGAGGCGGACGGCGCGCGCGGGACGGTGTTCGCGCTCTCAGCCGACGGGCGCCACGCCGAGCGCCGGCCGGTGACGATCGCGTTCCTCGCCGGCAGTCGCGTGGCGGTCGCGGGCGGGCTCGACGGCGTGCGCCAGGTGATCACCGAGGGCGCCGCGTATCTCGACGACGGCCAGGCCGTGAGCGTGCAACCGTGAAGCTCACCGCGTTCTCCGTCCGCAACTGGCAGTTTACGGTCGTCCTGTTCGCGATGCTGGCGGCGCTCGGCCTGGCGTCGTGGGCAGCCGTGCCGCGGCTCGAAGACCCGGCGCTTGACTTTCCGACTTTCACCGTGATCGCGGTCTATCCGGGGGCGAGCCCCACGGACCTCGAGCGTCTCGTCGTCACCGAAATCGAGGAGCGGCTGGACCAGCTGGAGGACGTCAAGAGCATCAACAGCCGGATGCGCGACGGTGTCGCGACCGTCCGGATCGAGTTCGACGAGGCGGAGGACGCCGACGCGAAGTACGACGAGGTCGTGCGCGAGGTGAACGCGCTGCGGCCGAGGCTGCCAGCCGAGTTGGCGCGGCTCGACATCGAGAAAGCTACGACGCTCGACGTCAACATTGTGCAGGTCGCCCTGGTCGCGCCGACGGCGCCGTACCACGTGCTCGACTCGCTCGCCGAGGAGCTGGAGGATCGGCTGGCGGCGGTGCCCGGGGTTCGGGAGGCCGAGCGGTGGGGGGCGCCGGGGCGGCAAGTGGACGTGGCACTCGACCTCGGCCGACTGGCCGAGCTCACGCTCCCGGTCGGCCTCGTCCTCCAGGCCATCGGGAGCGAGAGCGCGGACATCCCGGGCGGGAGCGTCGAGGCCGGCCTGCGGCGCTACAGTGTGCGCAGCTCGGGCAGCTACGAAACGCTGGACGAGGTCCGCGAGACCGTGCTGCGGGCGGCGGACGGCCGGTTGGTCCGCGTCGGCGACGTGGCTCACGTGGGCTGGGGCTACGCCGATTCCACCTACCGGGCGCGTTTCAACGGCCGGCGCGCGGTGTTCGTCACGGTGAACCAGCAGGCGGGGATCACGGTGCAGACGGTCCGCGACCGCGTCTACGCGGAGCTCGATCGGTTCGGCACCACGCTGCCGCCGGGCGTGCGGCTGGAGCGGGGCTTCGATCAGGCCGAGAACGTCTCCCACCGCCTGGCCCGCCTGGGGGAGGACTTCCTGATCGCGATCGGCCTCGTGCTCCTGACCCTCCTGCCGCTCGGCCCGCGTGCCTCCCTGATCGTGATGATCTCGATTCCGCTGTCGCTGGCCATGGGGCTGACGGCGTTGTACTGGACGGGGTTCACCCTGAACCAGCTCACGATCGTGGGCATGGTGATCGCGCTCGGCCTGCTGGTGGACGACTCGATCGTGGTCGTGGAGAACATCGCGCGCTTCCGCCGCACCGGCTTCGGCCGGATCGAGGCGGCGATCGCCGCGACAGGGCAGATCTGGGTGGCCGTGCTCGGCGCCACGGCCACGCTCATCGTGGCGTTCGTTCCCCTCCTGCTGCTCCCGGGCGGTCCGGGCCGGTTCATCCGCTCCATGCCCGCCGCCGTGATCGCGACGGTGCTCGCCTCGCTCGTCGTGTCCCTCACGATCATCCCGTGGCTGGCGAGCCTGCTGCTGCCGCACCACGAAGCGCCGGACGGGAATCGCGTGCTTCGGGCGTTCGACCGCGCCATTCACCGAACCTACGCGCCGCTGCTGGACCGGGCGCTGCGCCGGCCGCGCCGCACCCTCCTCGGGGCGGCGGGGTTCGTGGTCGCCAGCCTCGCGCTAGTTCCGGTGGTGGGCTTCTCGCTGTTCCCGAAGGCGGAGACCCCGCAATTCTACGTGAGCATCACCGCCCCCGAAGGCGCCAGCAGCGCCGCCACCGATGCCGCGGCCCGCTTCGCCGAGGGGGTGATCGGGCAGCGACCAGAGGTGAAAGCGATGTATACCTCGGTCGGGCACGACAACCCGATGATCTACTACAACATCATCCCGCGCGTGGACAATCCCCGCGTCGGCCAGCTGTTCGTGTTGCTCCGGGCCTACGACCAGCGCCGCACGACGTCGATGCTCGACACGCTCCGCCAGGAGCTGGCGCGCTACGCCGGCGCGGAGATCGCGCTGCGTGAGTTCGAGAACGGCCCGCCCGTGGACGCCCCGATCGCCCTGCGCATCCTGGGGCCGGACCTCGACACCCTCCGCGCCATCGCCGCGCGGATGGAGGCGCTGTTCGAGGCCACGCCGGGCGCACAGTACGTCACCAACCCGGTGCGCCTGGCCCGCACCGATCTGCGCGTGGCGATCGACCGCGCCAAGGCGGGGCTGCTCGGCATCCCGACGCTGGAGATCGACCGGACGGTACGGCTCGGCCTGGCGGGACTCGAGGCCGGCACCCTCCGCGAAAGCGACGGCGACGAGCGACCGGTGGTGGTGCGACTGGCGCGCGCGGGCCGGCCCACACCGGCCGAGCTGGACCGCATCTACGTGTCCTCGGGGAGTGGGCGGCTCGCGCCGCTGGCCCAGGTCGCCGATGTGCGCTTCGAGCGGGCCATCCCCGAGATTCAACGGTACGACGGCGCGCGCACCGTGACCGTGAGCAGCAACGTGCGCACGGGGTTCAACACAGACCGCGTCACCAAAGCGATCCTCGGTCGACTCGACGGGCTGAGCCTGCCGCCCGGCTACCGCATCATGGCCGCGGGCGAGATCGAGGCACGCCAGAACAGCTTCGGCGGGGTGGGCAGCGCCGTGATCGTCGCAGTGTTCCTCATCCTCGCGATCCTGGTGCTCGAGTTCCGTACGTTCCGCGCCACGCTGATCGTCGCGAGCGTCATCCCCCTCGGCATCGCGGGGGGAATCGTCGCGCTGTGGCTCGTGGGCGAGACCTTGAGCTTCACCGCGACGATCGGGTTCGTGGCGCTCATCGGCATCGAGATCAAGACGTCGATCCTCCTGGTGGATCTCACCAACCAGCTGCGCGCGCAGGGGGTGAGGCTCGAGGAGGCCATCCGCAGGGCGGGCGAGGTGCGGTTCCTGCCCATCGTCCTCACCAGCCTGACGGCGATCGGCGGCCTCTTGCCGCTGGCGCTGCAGGGCAGTGGCTTCTATGCGCCGCTGGCGTGGGTGATCATCGGCGGGCTCGTGTCCTCGACGCTGCTGGCACGGATCGTGACGCCGGTCCTGTACAAGGTGTTGCAGCCGGCGATCCAATCGGTCGCCCAACCTTAACTCGGAGCGTGTTCCGTGGACTTGCTCATGGTTCTCCTGCGCCTCGTGCACATCGTGCTCGGCGTCCTGTGGGTCGGCATGATGGTCTTCACGGTCGTCTTCCTGACGCCCGCCGTTCAGGACGCCGGTCCAGACGGAGGGAAGGTCATGACCGCGTTGCAGCGCCGAGGGGTCATGACGGTTATGCCCATCCTCGCTCTGGGCACGCTGCTCTCGGGCATCTGGCTCTACTGGCGGGCTTCCGCCGGGTTCCACCCCAGCTATGTGGCCTCACGCGTCGGCCTCGCGTTCGGGCTCGGGGGCCTCGCCTCGCTCATCGCCTACGGTCTGGGCATGACGGTAATGCGGCCGGCCATGCTGCGGGCTACCACGCTCGCGCAGGCGCTTGGATCAGCCAAGACGGAGCCGGAGCGAGAGGCGCAGACGGTGGAGATCCAGCGGTTGCGTGCGCGGGGCGCCGCCGTAGCGCGTTTGGTGGCGTTGCTCCTGATCCTGGCCGTGGCGGCGATGGCCGTCGCCCGCTACCTGTGAGTACCGGCACGCTGCGCGCGCGGCGGACTGCCCTGATCACCGGAGCGTCCGGGGGGATCGGCGCGGCGCTGGCCCGGCTGTTCGCCGCGGATGGGCACAACCTCATCCTGGTCGCTCGGTCCGGGCGAGCCCTGGCCGAGCTGTCCGACGAGCTGCGCGCCCGGCACGACGTGTCGGTGCAGCTGGGGCTTGCGGATCTGTCCCGGCCCGGCGCCGCCGAGCGCCTATGGGCGGAGGAGGTGGGCCCGGACGGCGGTGTGGACGTGCTGGTCAACAATGCGGGCGTCGGCCTCTACGGGGTCGTGGCCGAGCAGGACGCCGATGCCCTGCACCGGATGCTCGAGCTGAATATGCTCACGGTCACGACGCTCACTCGGCTCGCGCTCCCGGGCATGCTGCGGCGCGGCTGGGGCCGGATTCTGAATGTCGCCTCGGTCGCGGCCTACCAGCCCGGCGGCCCGCGCATGGCGGCGTACTACGCGACGAAGGCGTACGTGTTGTCCTTCTCGCGCGGCCTGTCTCGCGAGCTCTCCGGGACCGGGGTGAGGGTGACGGTGCTCTCCCCGGGCACGACCCGGACGTCCTTCGAGGAGCGAGCGGGTGTCGCGCGGACGCTGCTGTATCGGTGGCCCCGCCCGATGGATCCGCAGGTCGTGGCGCGCGCGGCGTATCGCGGCTTGAAGCGCGGGCGCAGCGTCGTCATCCCCGGGATCCTCAACCGGCTGCTCGCGGTCGCCGGCGAGCTCCCGCCGCGGCGGATCGCGCTGGAGGTGAACCGCTGGCTGCTCGGACCTCTGCGGGGCCGCGCGTTGGGTGAGAAAGGTCAGCGCCCCGCGCCGTAGTACCGCGCGAGGTCGAACTTGTGCGTGAGATAGCGCCGCCGCCACGCGGGCGCGATCTCGTCCAGCAACAGCCCTTCGGCGGCGCCGAACGCGTAAAAGGCCAGCCGTTGGGCGCCGGCGAGGTCCGCCGCGCGGACGGTGCCGAGCCTCGAGATACTCCGCCGCGACTCGGGCGCGGTCGGCCGCGCTCGACCGGTCGAGGGCGCTCGCCAGCAGGGCGCTCAGCGTCCCAAACCCGTCCTGAACCTCGGTCCTGTCGTAGGGGAACGGAAAGTTGAGCATCCACATCCCCGTTTGATCGCCGCGCGCGAGGTCGAGCGCCTGCACGTCTGCGTAGTACGCCGGCTGGGAGTACTGCAGCTGATGGAAGTGCTCGTGGAGCAGCGTGACGACCCACGGCGTGGACGTCCGCGCGTCGGTGCGTTCCGCCGTGCTAGGGCCGCACCGTGTGCCGCTCCAGCGAGTCCCTGGCGGCTTCCACCAGTGCCGCGAGGCCGTGGGACACCACAGGCGTTCCAACGCGCACCCTATCTCGGACCACTACCATCCCGTGCACGGTCGGTCCGGTCGCGACCCACCGGACTTCGTACCGGCCGGTACCCACTGGGACGAAGACCGCGGGTCCCAAGGGGAGGTGCGCGACAGCAGACGCCGGAACAGCCGGGAGGGAGTCATCGGGACTGTTCGGGGTGACGACCACCATAGCAAACCCACCGCGCGCAAAGCCCTCCTCGGGAGCGCGGAACTCGACGGCGACGTCGTGAGTGTACGAAGCAGACCCCGGACGGCGAACCCACTCAACCCGTGCTGGCCGACCGTGGTGTTTGGAGTCTGTCTCGCCCTCGATCAACACCACCGCCGGGTCGTCTCGGTGAACGAATGTGGCGTCGATGTCGCTCACCGCACCGACCGCCAGCCAAGAGCCGTGCTCGTCCAGGAAGCCGAGGGTGTCGTCCTGCAAGACCAGCTGTCGTGGCTGGCGCCGCGGGCGCCATGTTCCGTCCCTCGCTCCCTTGACGGTCACCTCGCGGCCCGCCGCCTCCGAGCCCTGAGCCACGACAGCCAGGGCCTCTCCTCGACGGGCATGGTGCTCCTCCGCGATCCGCAACAGAACCCCGGTCACAGGAGCGAGAACGGGTGATACGTGGTTCGGGTCCGGTTGCAACAGCGCCGGAAAGCGGATCTCCGGAGCGGGAACTGCTTCCACGGTCGCCCAGACCGTAGCCGCCTCCGACGGCGGCCGCAGCTCAACCGTGAGGACTGGTAGGGGTTCGTGCCACCCTTGGCTTGCATACCGATCGGAATCGGTGCACGCCAGGAGTGCAGCCACCGAACCCGCGCCGACGACGCCTAGCCGTATCCTCATGGCTCACTCCCTCGTTCGGGTGAGACGCAATGCGTTGACCGTCACCGCCAGTGACCCGCCCATGTCGCCCACCAGCACCGCGGCGGCCAGGCTGACGACGCCCATCACCGCCCCGATTGCCAAGACGAGCTTGAGGCCGAGCGCGAGCGCGATGCTGAACCGGATGGTACGCCGTGCCCGGCGCGCGAGGCGTACGGCGTACGGCAGTTTCGTCAGGTCGTCCGCCATAAGGGCGACGTCGGCTGTCTCGATCGTTGCCGGCGAGCCCGCCGCGCCCATCGCAAGCCCCACAGTGGCCTCCGCGAGCGCCGGTGCATCGTTAACCCCGTCGCCGAGCATCGCCACGGTTCCGTGCAACTCACGCAGCGCGCGCACGGCATGGACCTTGTCCTCGGGGAGCAACCGGGCACGCACCTCGTCCACCCCGATCCGGCGTCCGACCATCCCTGCAGTTTCGGACCCGTCCCCTGTCAGCATCACTATGGGGCGGACGCCGAGGGCGTGCAGGCGGGCCACGACTGCTTGGGCCTCCGGCCTCACCTCGTCTTGGATGGTGAAAACACCTTCCAAGCCGTCGCCTGTGCGCACGTAGACGAGCATCGTCCCGGGTTCTGGCCCCTGCCACCGCGCGGCGGGGCCAGGCCCGACGAACGTCTCCGTCCCGACCAGGATCTCCTGGCCATTCAGCCTGGCTCGGATGCCTCGGCCTGGTACGGCGGTGAATGCGTCCACCTGGGCGCCGGGACGAATACCGCGCTCCTCGGCGAATCGGACGATCGCCTGGGCGATCGGGTGCTCGGAGCGCGCTTCGACTGTCGCCACGCGTTGGAGCAGCACTGCCTCAGCGGCGCCGTCGGCCACGTGGAAACCAGTCA
>JBOHSA010000003.1:0-4926 GCA_050732995.1 Gemmatimonadales bacterium
CTCCTGCAGTTGGTAGCGGGCGAGTCGCGTGCGGAACCGGTGGATCGCGCGTCGGGCCGCCCGCCGGAAGCGCTCGCGCACGGCGGCCCGGGCCCGGCGGGTGAGCCACAGGGTCGCCGCCCCGGCGGCGAGGAGGAACAGGGCGAGGGCGAGCCAACCGGCCGGCGTCACGCCCCTAAGCTACCGCCCTCCTTCTTGAGCTGCGCGTAGCCCATCCCCTTGAGCCGCGAGACGCGCTTCGCCATGGGGGGATGCGTCGCCAGGACGTCTGCCAGCAAGCCTTCCCGGTTGGTGAGCCGGCGGCCCAGCGGGTCCGCGATGCACAGGTGGGCGGCTCCCCGCTTGATGGCGGCCGTGGGCGCGTCGGCGCGCTCGATCTTCTCGAGCGCGCTGGCGAGCGCGAGCGGGTTGCGGGTGAACTGGGCTCCCATAGCGTCCGCCAGGTACTCGCGCTTGCGGCTGACGGCCACGGCCAGGAGCTGCGTGATGATCGGCGCGAGGATCCACGAGAAGATCCAGACGACGAGCAGGATGACGAGCAGGACACCTGCTCCGCCCTTCTTGCCGCCGCGCGAGCCCCCTCCCCCCCCTCCTCCCCCCCCGAATCCCCGCCCACCGCGGAAGTAGCGCCCAATCCCATCGCGCATCAGGAGAACGGCCCCGACGAGCGCGGCGAGGGTGGTCATGAGCCGGACGTCCAGGTTCTTCACGTGCCCCAGCTCGTGCCCGATAACCCCCTGGAGCTCGTCCCGGTTGCACAGGCTGAGCAGCCCCTCGGTGACCGCCACGTGGGCGTGTTGTGGGTCCTGGCCCGTGGCGAAGGCGTTCGGGTCGGGGTCGGGAATCACCCAGATGCGGGGCCGCGGCAGGCCGGCGGCGATCGACATTTCCTCGACCACGTTCACCAGCTGGCGCTCCCCGTCGGTCTGCGGGGTGAGGAGCTCGCGCGCTCCGGTCGCCCACAACACCTTCTCCGGGCCGGTGCGGTAGGCGTACCAGGCGACCCCGGCGCTGAGCGCCGTCAGCGCGATGCCCAGCCACGGGAACGCGTGCCGGTACGCGCCGGGCTCGGCGCCGGCCGTATACTGGGCCAGGATCCAGTCGCCCCCGAAGCCCAGCCAGGCGAAGAAGAGGATGAAGCCAATCACCAGCCACGTGGTGCGCCGGCGATTGGCTTCCTGTTGTTCGAAGAGGTTGACCGAGGGCTCGTCCGTCACGCCTTCGGCTTCATCGAGAGATCGACCTTCGGGACGGCGCGCTCGGCCTGATCCTCGATCTCCCACAGGTCGGTGGGGGACGCTTTGGCGAGCCCGGCGACCATGTTGGTAGGGAACTGCTGCTGCCGGGTGTTGTACAGCGTCGCCTCGTCGTTGTACATCTGGCGCGCGAACGAGATGCGGTTCTCCGTCGAGGTCAGCTCCTCCTGCAGTTGGCCGATGTTGCCCGTCGCCTTGAGCTGCGGGTACTGCTCCATCACGACCATCAGGCGGGACAGCGCCCCGGACAGGGCGTTCTCGGCTTTGCCGATGGCCTTCATTGCTTCGGGTCCGGAGGCGTTGATCTTCACCGCCTGGTTCCGCGCCTGGATCACCGCTTCGAGCGTCTCTTTCTCGAAGTCCATCGCGCCCTTCACCGCGTTCACCAGGTTCGGGATCAGGTCGTGCCGCCGCTTGAGCTGCACGTCGATCTGCTTGAAGGCGTTGACCGTCCGGTTCTTGAGCGCGATCAGGCCGTTATAGGCGCCGATCATCCAGAACACGGCCGCTGCGACGACGATCAGGAATACCCAGAACCCCATCTCGCGCTCCCGGTTGGAGGAGAAGCCCGTGGTGCCGTTCGGTCAGCTCTACGCGGGCAGGTGCGGCATGAGTTTCGTCAGCGCCTGGCGCACGACCTCCGCCACGCCGGCCTCGTCGGGTCCCACGCGGGCGAGCGGGTGGTTCGCATCCACGTGCAGCTCGACGCCGGGCGCGACGGGAATGTGGCGCCACGTGCTCGGCCCGCCCGGCTCCTTGCCGGCGTCGCGCGTCAGCCAGGCCGTGAGGGCCCGCCCCGACCGGCCGCGCGGCATGCCGTCGGTCTTGAGCGACAGCCGGTCCGGGGCCGGCAGCGACGCGCCCAGGGTACTCGCCGCGCGCCGCTCGAGCACGTCCCCCGTCTGATCGTGCATCTCCTTGGTGATCGCCGCCAGGGTCGCCCCTTCCATCTGGCGCAGCTTGATCCACAGGAGCTGGAGGAAATGGCGGTAGGAGTACGTGGCGGCCGTGCCCCGGCCTTCCGGCGGGCTCACGAGCCGCTTGGTCACGTAGAAGCGGATGGTGCGCTCGCTCGGGCTCGCCCGCGCGGCGGCGTTGATCGGCGTGACGGCCGAGGCGTCGAGCACCGCGCCCACGAGGGCCGAGAGGTCCCGCAGGTTCCACGGCGCCAGATTGCGGTACTCGCGCAGCACGGGGAGCGGGTCGTGGTGGGGGGCGCCGCTCATCGCTCAACCGTTCCCGGCTTCCCGCCGGCGGAAGCGCAGGGTGTCCTCCAACCATCCTTGCACCTGCCGTAGGTCGAAGGGCTTCCGGATCAGGGGACACGCGTGGTGGTCGAGCCAGGTCCGCACTTCCTGGGCTTCGGCGTCGCCGGTCATGATCGCGATCCGCCCCCGGAGCTCGGGCCACCGGTTCACGATCGTGAGATAAAACGCAAGTCCCGACATCGCCGGCAGATGAATGTCGAGCAGGATCGCCTCGGGCAGGGTGCCGGTCAGGAGCTCGTAGGCCGATTCCCCGCTGCCCGCCGTCAGCACCCGGTAACCCGCGCGGGTGAGGGCGCGCTCCAGCACGCGGCGGATGCCGGCCTCGTCGTCCACCACGAGCACGGTCGGCGGGGCGGGGGTCGGCGTCGGAGCAGCGGGGCCGGCGTTCACGACGCGGAGAGCTGGAGTTGGGGCGACCGCCGGAACCGCTGGACGACGCGTTCCACCGCCTGGCCCGGCGTCAGGGAGAGGCGCATTTCGCCGGCGGTGAGCCCCAGATAAGTCCGCGCGTGCTGCTGCAGCGTCTTGACCTGGGCGTAGCCCAGGCGCTGCCCGACATCCTCGATCGTGAAACCCGGGTCCTGCAACAGCCGGTGGGCGAAGAGCACGCGCGCGGCGGCCAGGAACTGGCGCGGGCTGGGGAGGCCGGCCCGCATGAACCAGCGCTCGCAGGTCCGGCGGTCGACCCGGGCGCGCGCGGCCACCTGCTGCACGGTCTGCACCTCCGCCGGCGTGCGCAACACCTCTTCCAGCACCCAGCGGAGCTCCGTCGGGAGGGGGGCCAGGGCGTCCGACAGCTGGTCGAGCAGCTGCTGGGAGGCGGCCCGCACCTGCTCGCGGGCGAGCAGCTCGCGCAGCCGGGCGGGGTAGTCGTCGAACCGGGCGAAGATCACTTCGCGGATGCCGCGCTGGCCGAGGGTGAGCAGCGCGGCGGCGAGCTGGGGGGTGAGCGAGGTATAGAGCAGCAGCGGCAGCGACGGGAACAGGAGCCGGAGCCGTTCGATCTCGTGCCCCCGCGCCTCGCCGGAGAGCAGCGGGTCCACGACGGCCAGCTCCACGGGCCGGCCGCGGATGATCAACAGCGCCTCGTCCCACGTCCGGGCGTGCACGAACCCGAACCGGGCGTCGGTCGCGCGGCGCAGCTTATGGAACAGCATGTCCGGAACGGCCGCCACTACGAGCATAAGTGTCGCAAAAGCGCCCTATGGTGCCGCAAAAACGCCCTAAAAGGATCGAGCCGGCGGCCCCATGTTGGGAGCTGCCGCTGCCCCGTCAAGAACACCATCCACTGGAGGTCGTATGACTCGCCGGATTCGCTTCCTCGCCGCCCTGCTCGTGGTTTGTTTCGCCTTGTCCGCCGCCGCCTGCGCTGACGCGACCGGTCCCGCGCCGGCGTGCGATCTGCAAAACAACAATACCTGCAAGTAGGACCGGCTAGCTCCCCAGCCGGGCGAGCGAGGCCGAGACCTCGAGCAGCTCCGGATTCTGGTGCACGGGCTCCGCGGCGATCGGATGGGTGGCTTCCATTTCGCAATCGTGGAGCCCGTTGCTGATCCGCTCGATCCTGAATTCGAACTCATGCAGTCCGTGAGCCGTCGCGATGTCGAGCGCCTTCGCGAAGGGAGCCTTCGCCTTGCGGAAATTCCCAAACCGGGCATTCCCGATCCCCAACTTGAGGTAGAAGTCGGCCAGCGTGTTCGGGGTCATCGTGTTTACCCGGGCCTCGCACTCGAGTCGCCACCGCTCGAACCCAACCCGATCCCGGCGATACGACGCGCAATCCATCAGCTCCACGGTCGCGTTGTTGGTATTGTCGTTCGACCCGCCCCGCCGCACGACCTCCAGGAGCGCGCGCTCGGCTCCCTGCGCGTCGCCCAGGGCGAGCAAGATGACACCAAGGTCATTGAGCGCCCGCAGGCGAGACGCTTCGTCCTCGTATAGTTCAAACGAGCGCCAGATATGGGGGACGGCATCGGTGGGCTGGCCGCGTCGGTCGAGCGTAGCGCCCAGACCGTGCTCCGCCCGAGCCTGCGCCTCCCGATAACCGCCCTCTCCGGCCTCAGCGGAAATCCGCCGATAAGCCTCTTCGCTGGCACTCAGGTTTCCTCTACCGTACAAGATGTTGGCACGCCCGATTCGGCTCAGCAGCATCGCATACGGGTCTCCCGCGGTCTCCGCCTGCGCTCCCGCTTCGGCGTACGCCGCATCGGCCTCGTCGAACCGGGCCATCTTGCGCAGCACGCGTGCCCACCGGAGCTGGGTCGCGACGGCGTCACCCTGACTCAAGCGATCGCCACCGACCTGCAGCAGCGTGTCCAGCACGTCGAGCGCTTCCTCGTAGTGCGCGTCGTCCTCGAGGTAGTGCGCGTACGCCAGAAGCTCCGGCGCGAGCAGTCGCGAAT
>JBOHSA010000004.1:0-7680 GCA_050732995.1 Gemmatimonadales bacterium
CACCGGGGCGGCGCCGGCGCCGACGTCGCCGCGGAGGAGGATGAGCCGCTCGCGTGAGCCACCAGGCCGGCGGCGGGGGCGGCGGCGGCGGCTGGCACCGCTCGGTCACCGGGTTCGTGCGGCGCACCTTCGAAGCCGCGGTCGAAGACAACATCCCCTTCCTCGCCAGCGCCCTGTCGTTCGATCTCCTGCTCACCGCCATCCCGTTCTTCGCCCTCTTGCTCGCCCTGATCGGCTACCTGGCGCAGAGCCAGCTCGCCGCGCAGCAGATCGACCTCCACCAGCTGCTGGAGCGGTTCCTGCCGCCGCACGCGCGGGTGCGCGGGGCCGACGCGTTCGCGCACGTGGAGCGCGTGGTCGAGGAGCTCGTGGCGTGGCGCGGCAAGCTCGCCCTGATCGGCGTCCCGCTGTTCCTGTGGTTCTCCACGCGCCTGTTCGGTAGCCTGCGCGTCGCGCTGAACGAGGTGTTCGACACGGACGAGAACCGGCCCTGGCCCGTGGCCGCCCTGACCGACCTGGTGATGGTCCTCGTCACCGGCAGCCTCTTCGTGGCCAACGCCCTCCTGTCCGCCGGCGTCTCGTATCTCGCAGCCCGCAGCGTGGCCACGCTGGGGCGGAGCGCCGTGCTCGACGGGTTCTGGCAGCTGAGTCTCCAGCTCGTGGCCCTCAGCTTCGGCACGGGGCTGTTCTTCCTGATCTTCAAATTCATGCCGAGCCGCCGCATTCACTGGCGCACGGCGCTCGTCGCCTCGCTGTTCTGTGCCCTCGCCTTCGAGGTCGCCAAGGGACTGTACGCCTGGTACCTCACCACCTTCGCCACGCTGGACCGCGTGATCTCCGACGCCAACGTGGTGGCGATCTTCCTGTTCCTCCTGTGGGTCTACTACTCGGCGTACGTCTTCCTGCTCGGGGGCGAGGTCGCCGAGACCTACGACCTGGTGCGGCTGCGGCGCGCGCAGCGCGTAGCTGTCGGATGACGCCGATCGACCTGCGCAGCGACACGGTGACCCGCCCGTCGGCGGCGATGCGGCGCGCCATGGCCGACGCCGAAGTGGGTGACGACGTGCTGGACCGGGATCCCACCACCCGCCGCCTGGAAGAGCGCGTCGCGGAGCTCGTCGCGTGCGAGGACGCGCTGTTCTTTCCGTCGGGCACCCAGGCCAACCAGACGGGCATCGCCCTGCTCACGCGGCCCGGCACCGAGCTCCTGCTCGAGGCGAACGCCCATCTGATCCACTTCGAGCTGGCGGGCGTGGCCGTCACCGCCGGCGTGCAGATCCGGCCCATCGCCACACCCGACGGCCTGCTGACGGGCGCGCTCGTCCGTGCGGCGCGCCGGGCGCCCTCCCCGCACGTGCCGGTCGCGTCCGCGGTGGCGGTCGAGAATACGCACAGCGCGGCGGGGGGACGGGTCCTGCCGCCCGCCGCCATGGACGACGTCGTCGTCGCTGCGCGCGAGGCCGACCTGCCGCTGCATCTCGACGGGGCCCGACTGTGGAACGCCGCCGCGGCCCTCGACGTCCCGCCCGCGCGGCTGACCCGCGGCGCGACCACCGTCATGGTGAGCCTGTCGAAGGGGCTCGGCTGCCCCGTCGGCTCGTGCCTCGCGTTCCCCCGTGAGCTCCGGCCGCACGCCTGGGAAATCCGCAAGCGCCTCGGCGGCGGCATGCGCCAATCGGGCATCCTCGCCGCCGCCGGTCTGTACGCCCTCGATCACAACTTCGCCCGGATCGGCGAGGACCACGACCACGCCCGCCGCCTCTCGGATCGGCTGGCGGACTGTCCGGCGGTCCGTCCGTCCACCCCCGAGACGAACATCGTGATGCTGGACCTCCTGCGGGAGCGGGATACCTCCGAAACG
The DNA here is from genome assembly GCA_050732995.1 of Gemmatimonadales bacterium. GTDB lineage: Bacteria > Gemmatimonadota > Gemmatimonadetes > Gemmatimonadales > GWC2-71-9 > JBOHSA01. Next base: position 1,862 of record JBOHSA010000004.1, read on the forward strand.
GTCGTGCCTCGCCTCGCCCGTGAAGGCGTGCTCGTCGTTCCGTTCGGCCCCCGGCGATTGCGGGCCGTGACCCACCTCGACGTGACGCGTCAGGATGCGGATCGGGCGGCCGATACCATCCACCGGGTGCTGGGATGAGCTCGGCCTCTCCGGCGCTCCCGCTGACGATCGATCCCGCGCGCCATTCTCTGGCGGCCCATGGACGTCGAGACTGGGGGCGGGGCGACCCCCGCAACCCCACAGCACCCGGGCGGCTACCCGAGCTTCGTCGCCCAGCGGGCGCTCCAGGCGCTGCGCGACCACTTCCAGGCCGCCCCGCACAAGAAACAGAGCGGGGGAGGAGCGGGCGGGTTCCTCGGGTTCCTCGTGGGCGATCTGTTCCACGACCGGCAAACCCATCAGCTCATCCGCTCGTGAACCGCGTCAGGCCCCCGCAGGGAGCAGCGCTCGACGATGCCGGAGGGCGCTGCGGGGTGCCCGGGGCATTTCGTTTGAGCTAGATTTCGCCCCATGATCGCTCTCGCCCGCAAATACCGCCCCAAGCGCTTCGCCGATCTCATCGTGCAGGATCACGTCGCGGCGGCGCTGCGCGGCGCGGTGGCCCAGCGGCGCACCGCCCACGGCTACCTGTTCGCCGGCCCGCGCGGGGTGGGGAAGACCACTGCGGCGCGCATACTCGCCATGGCGTTGAACTGTGAGCGCGCCGGCGCGGCGGGCGTCCCCGCCGGCGAGCCCTGCGGCGAGTGCGAGTCCTGCCGGCGCGTCTGGACCGGGTCCGCCAACCTGGATGTCGTCGAGCTGGACGCGGCGTCGAATCGGGGCGTGGACGACGCGCGCGATCTGCGAGAGCGGGCGATGTACGCCGCGAGCGCCGAGGGGCGCTCCAAAGTCTACATCGTCGACGAAGCGCACATGCTCACGCGGGAAGCGTGGAACGCGCTCCTCAAGATCCTCGAGGAGCCGCCGTCCGGCGTGGTCTTCGTCTTCGCCACCACCGAGCCGCAGAAGATCGCCCAGTTCGCGGCGCCCGTGCTCTCGCGCCTCCAGCGCTTCGACTTCCGCCGCATCGGGCCGCACGCCATCGTGGAGCGCTTGCGGCAGGTGACCGCGGCCGAGGGCATCGCCGCGGGCGACGACGCCCTGCACCTGATCGCCCGGAGCGCCGACGGCGGCATGCGCGACGCCCTGTCCATCCTCGACCAGGTGGTGGCGTTCGGGGCGGCTGGGGCCCCCGTCACCGCGGAGCGGGTGCGCGAGGTGCTGGGGCTCATCCCGGACGAGCGCTACGGCGAGCTGCTGCGCCTCGTGGCCGAGCGCGACGCCGCCGCCGTGTTCCCGCTCGTGGACCGGCTGATGGAAGCCGGCGCGGACCTGAACGAGTTCGTACGCGGCGCGGGCGAGACGCTCCGCGCCGTGCTCCTCGCGGGCCTGGGCGGCGAACCGGAAGGGTTCAGCGAAGGGATGCAGGCCGTGATCCGCCGGTACGGCGCCCGGCTCCCGGCCCCCGATGCGCTGCGGCTCCTCACCGTGCTCGGCGCCATGGAGACGCAGCTGCGCCAGAGCGGCCAGACCCGGCTCGCGGTCGAGCTCCTGTTGCTGCGCTGGGCGCTGGCGGATCGCACGGTGGAGATCGGCGAGGTGCTGGAGGCGCTCGGCAAAGGGGAAGGCAGCGGCGGCAGGCGGGGGTCCGGTGGAACCCCCGACGCGCCGGCGGTGTTGCGGGATTCCGCAGCCGGATCGCCGCCGCGTCCCGCGTCCCGCGCCCCACTGACGCTCGACGGGCTGCGCGCGCTCTGGCCGAGCATCGTGGCGGACGCGCGGGCCCAGAGCCCGCTCCTCGGCGCGGTGCTGGCCCATGCCGAAGTCGCGCAGGTGACGGGGGAGACGGTGCTCGTCCGCCTGCTCGACGACAACCCGGTGCACGCCGAGGGCCTGGCGCGGCAGAAGGACGCATTGGCGCAGGTGATCGGCCGCTACGTCGTGGAGCCCGCGCGCGTCCAGATCGAAGGCGCGGCCCCGCGATCGACGGCGCCCCGGCGCGCCGAACGGCTCACCGAACAGACGGCCAATGCCGAACGGCTCAAGCGGCTGCGCGCCCAGGATCCAACGCTCAGCGCCGCGGTGGACGCACTCGATCTCGAGCTGTTGGAGTAGCTTGCGACCGGTACGACCGGGGGGTAACTTTCGACGTATGGCGGATTTATCGAGCCTGCTCCAACTGGGGCAGCAGATGCAGGGCCGGCTGTCGGAGATCCAGACGCAGCTGGCGCAGCAGACGGTGACGGTGTCGGCGGGCGGCGGGATGGTGCAGGCTACGGCCGACGGCCGGGGCCAAATCCGGGCGATCAAGATCGACCCGCAGGCGATCGCCCAGGCGGTCGGGAAGGGCGGGGCGCCTAAGGGCGAGGGGGGAGGGGGAGGGGGAGGGGGAGGAGCGGGGGACGTCGAGCTGCTCGAAGATCTGGTGCTCGCCGCCGTCGCGGAGGCGCAGAGGCGCGCCGCCGAGCTGTACCAGGCGGAGGTCCGGAAGCTGGCGTCGGGCCTGCCGTTCCCGTTTCAGTTGCCGCTGTAGCACGCCGTGTCGGCCATCGAGGAGCTCGTGGCGGAGCTCGCCAAGCTCCCCGGCATCGGACGCAAGACGGCGCAGCGACTCACGTTTCATCTGTTGAAGCAGCCTGCGGAGGCGGCCGACCGCCTGGCTCAGGCGATCCGGCGCGTCCGCGCGCAAGTGGCGGCGTGCGGGACCTGCGGCAACCTCTCGGACGAGAACCCGTGCGCCATCTGCCGCGATCCCCGGCGCGACGCCTCCGTGTTGTGCGTCGTCGAGGAGTCGGCCGATGTCGGCGCGATCGAACGCGCCGGCCGGTTCCGGGGCCGCTACCACGTGCTGGGCGGCCGTCTGTCGCCGCTCGAGGGCGTCGGGCCCGAGGCCCTGCAGATCGAGCAGCTCGTCGCGCGCGTGATCAACGGGGGAGGCACGGACGCGCTGCGCGAAGTGATTATCGCGACCAACCCCTCGATGGAGGGAGACGTCACCGCGACCTATCTCCAGCAGGTGCTGAAGCCGACCGGCGTGCGCGTCACCCGCATCGCGCGGGGCCTGCCGGTGGGCGGCGATCTCGAGTACGCCGACGGCGTGACCATCGCGCAGGCGTTGCTCGCCCGGCGCGAGATGTCCGAAGCCGACTGACCGAGGAGGGGCATGGCGGGCGCGGCCAGCTGGTCGTTTAGCGAGAGCGACTTCAAGCAGATTCAGACGCACCTCCAGGCGTTCCTGCGCGATTCGAACGCCCGGTGCGCGCTGCTGGTCGACCGCACTGGCCAGCTCGTGGCCACCGTGGGCGAAACCCCGCAGTTCGACCCCACCGCGTTCGCCTCGCTCACCGCCGCGGATTTCAGCGCCAACGACCAGCTCGCCAAAATGATCGGCGAAGCCGAGTTCGCCTCCCTCGTCCACCAGGGCGAGAAGGAGTCGATGTTCCTCGCGGACGTCGCCAAACGGGTCATCCTCGTCGTGCTGTTCGACCAGCGCACGACCCTCGGCCTCGTCAAGCTCAAGGGCAAAGCGGCGGTGGAGCACCTGAACAAGGTGTTCGAGGAGATGTTCAACCGGGTGGGCGCGGGACCGACCCCGCAAAAGGGCCTGCTCGAGGGCGCGGAAGACGAAATTGACAAACTCTTCGGATAACGGGACGCGCCCATGTCGATGATCAACTATGCCTCCCGCGAGATCAACTGTAAGCTCGTCTACTACGGGCCCGGCCTCGGCGGCAAGACCACCAACCTCGAGCACATCTACGGCAAGGTCTCGCCCAACACGCGCGGCAAGATGATCTCGCTCGCCACCGAAACCGAGCGCACCCTGTTCTTCGACTTCCTGCCTGTCGACCTCGGGACGATCCGCGGCTTCAAGACCCGGTTCCACCTCTACACGGTCCCGGGCCAGGTGTACTACAACGCGAGCCGCAAGCTCATCCTCAAGGGCGTAGACGGCCTCGTGTTCGTGGCCGACAGCCAGCTCGAGCGCATGGAAGCGAACGTCGAGTCGATGCAGAACCTGTACGACAACATGGCGGAATACGGCTACGACCTGACCAAGATCCCGTTCGCCATCCAGTACAACAAGCGGGACCTGCCCAACGCCGCGGCGATCACGGACCTCCAGGCCGCCCTGAACCCCGGATGGACCATCGAAGACCCCGCCATACAGAAGGCGACGCCCGATCCCCTCCATCCGGGGGAAAGCCTGGTCGAGAATCAAGGCGGCCAGTGGGTGGGCCGGGCGCCCTACCTCGAGGCCGTCGCGATCCGCGGCGACGGCGTGTTCGACACCCTCAAGGCCGTCAGCAAGATGGTGCTGAAGACGCTGAGCTGACGGGCGGCCCGATGCGCTGGACGCTCCCCAACATCATCACGCTGGCCCGCATCTGCCTCACGCCGGTCATCGCGCTGCTCCCCTTCATCTCCGGGTATTGGCCCAAGGTCATCGCTTTCGTCATCTTCCTGGTGGCGGCGTTCTCGGACGCGGTGGACGGCTACCTGGCGCGCCGCTACAACGTGGTGAGCGACCTCGGCAAGCTGCTGGACCCGATCGCCGACAAGCTGCTGCTGTTCGCGACCCTCATCCCGATCTTCTGGATCACCCGGCACCCCACCATTCTCGTGGACTACCGCATCCCGTGGTGGGGCAGCTTGCCCGTGTGGGTCGCCTTGCTGCTCGTCGGCCGCGAGGTGTTGATCACGGCCTTCCGGGTCTTCGCGCGGCGCCGCGGGGTCGTGATCCCGGCGGTGGGGGCGGGCAAGGCGAAAGCCCTGGTGCAGAACATCTTCATCGGCGCGACGATCGCCTGGTTCGCCTGGAAGGACGCCATCGCCGCCCACAAATTCGCCGGGGCGTTCCGCACCTTCTGGGACCAGTTCCACGGCTACTTCGTGGCGGTGACGCTGGCCGGCGCCATCCTGCTCACCGTGTACTCCTTGGCCGTGTATCTCTACCGCTATCGCGCGCTCCTGAAGGGCGGCGGGTGAAGCTCGAAGTCCTCACGATCGGCACCGAACTCCTGCTGGGCCATACCACGGACACGAACGCCGCGGAGCTGGGCCACGCCCTCGCTGCGGCCGGCGCCGAGATCGTGCGCCGCACCACGGTCGCCGACCGGCCCGCGGCGGTGCGCGACGCCGTCGGCGAAGCCCTGGCACGCACCGGGTTCGTCCTCACCACCGGCGGCCTCGGTCCCACGCGCGACGACCTCACCAAACGGGTCGTGGCCGACCTGTTCGGCCGGCGCCTGATCCTGGACGACGGACTGCTGCGCGCCCTCGAGGCCCGGTTCCGCCGCCTCGGTCGCTGGCCGATGCCGCCGGCGAACCGCACCCAGGCCGAAGTGCCCGAGGGGGCGACCGTCCTGCCGAACCCCCGCGGCACTGCTCCCGGCCTCTGGCTTGAAGATGCCGAGCACCGCGTCGTGGTGATGCTCCCGGGCGTTCCGGCCGAGATGCGTGGCGTGCTGCTGGAGGAGGTGCTCCCGCGGCTCGCCCAGCGCCAGGAGGCGTCTGGAGCCCCCCCCCCCACCGTCGTGCTCTCCCGCCTGCTGCGCACGACCGGCGTGCCCGAATCGGCCCTAGCCGAGCGCATCGGCCCGCTCGAGGAGGAGCTCGCGCCGCTCACGCTCGGCTACCTACCGTCGGAGGCGGGCGTGGATCTGCGGCTGACGGCATGGTCGCTGCCGCGCGCGGAAGCCGAGGCCCGGCTCGCCGCCGCCGCGACCCGGCTCGCGGCGCAGCTCGGCGCGCACTGTTACGGCGGCGACGGCACCGAC
>JBOHSA010000005.1:0-3106 GCA_050732995.1 Gemmatimonadales bacterium
GGGGCGGGCGGGGCGGGCGGGGCGGGCTTCGGCGCGGGCGCGTCTTGCGCGCGGCCGGCCGAGACCGCCCCTCCCTCCAGGAGGGCTACGAGCGCGGCGACGGCGACGGGCGAGAGGCAGCGCATGCCCTCAACCTACCGGCGGGGGCAGGGGGTCGCCAGCGCCGGCCGCGCTCACCGAGCCTGGGCGCGGCGCACCGAGTCGTCGGCGGCCAGCGCCCGCACGGATGGCCACCGGTAGTTCAGCATCAGGCAGGCGCCGATGTTCGATCCCCGGCCGCGGCGCACGCAATCGCGGACCTGGCCGCGGTGGCGCTCGCCGTCCCGGCGCCACAGGGTATCGGCGGTCGCCACGGCGCGCGGAGCCGGCCAGCCGAACCGGAGCTGCAGGCACTCGGAGACTTCACCGGCAGTCGCCGGGCACTGGCGGAGCTCCGCGCGGTGCTTCGTAGCGTCCAGCCGCCACAGCGAATCGGCTTGCGCGGCGCGGAGACTGTCGAGCTGGCGCTCGCGGGTTTTCCCCGCCGCCGCCGCCGCGGCGTCCTTCCACCTGAATTCCGTCGTGAGGCACAGGGCGATCAGGTCGGCCTGCGTATTGACGGTGCTGCAGTCACGCACCTGGCGTTGGCGCCGCGCTTCCGCGCTGCACGCGGCCAGGGCGAGCAGGACGACGACAGCGCATCCCCGCGGTCTCATGCGCCCAATATACTCTCCGGCTAGAGGGCCAGCACGAGCACGTCGTACAGCGCGTGTGTCCAGGCCGTCACCCCGAAGCCGCGCAGGAGGTAGAGCGCGCTGAAGAACAGGCCACCGATCATGCGGTACACGAACGAGTACAGCTCCAGCCGGTCGCCGTACGGACCCACGTAGTGGAACGCGGAGAACAGCGCAGCGCCAAGCAAGACGGCGGTGGCGCCGGCGACCCACGGGCGCCAGCCGAGTAGGGCGCGGGCGCCGTAGGCCAAGGACGCCACCAGCATCACGCGGAACAGCAGCTCCTCGTACAACCCGGCGCCCAGCGACAGGGTGAAGAGGGCCAACGTCCCCGGCGTTTGCCCCTGCAAGCCGATGAAGGGCACGGCGAGCCGCTCGAGCGGGCGCAGCAGGCTCGAGGTGAGACCGCCCGCCACCACCCCCAGCAGCAGGGCGAGGAGCAGCGCTTCACCCAACAGGGCGAGGAACCACGACCAGCGCAGGGCGGCGCCGTGCGCGCGCCGATCGCGCACCACGAGCCACAGGCCGACCGCGATGAGGCCGGCTTCGAAGACCAACGGGCCCCGGGGTCCCAGCAGCGCGAGGAAGGGAGCGCGCAGCAGCACGTCGGCGCCGTTGCGCCACTCCGCCCCGCCGCCGGCGAGCGGCAGCGTTGCGGCCAGGATCTCGTAGAACACGAGCAGTGGGAGCGCGAACAGCAGGCTGTAGCGTGGGGCGTGCGTGACGCGCCAATAGGAATGCCTCGGCGTGGTGGAGGGTGTGGAGGTCATGGAGCAGTGAATCTATCCTTACTATCCTGGCGGGGCTTCCCGTCGCAGGGTTACTTACGCGCCCATGCCGGGCCCCGCTCCCCAGATGACCGAGCTCAAGCGCGAGCTCGGCCTGCTCGATGCCACGATGATCAACGTGGGGACGATGATCGCCTCGGCGATTTTCATCGTCCCCGCGACCATCGCGCTCCAGGTGCAGTACTCCTCGCTCGCCGTGCTGGTGTGGATCGTGGGCGGTATCGTCTCGCTGCTCGGGGCGCTGTCCGTGGCGGAGCTGGGCGCCGCGTACCCGGAGGCGGGGGGGCAGTACGCCTATTTGCGCGAGGCGTACGGGCCGGTCTGGGGCTACCTCTACGGCTGGGCCGGCTTCGCGGTCATCAATTCAGCCTCGATCGCCGCGATCGCCGTCGGGTTCGCTCAATATCTGGGCTTCTTCGTGCCGCTCGGCCCCGCGGCCGTCAAGGTCGTCGCGATCCTGTCCATCGCCGCCCTGACTGTGATCAACTGCCTGGGCGTGCGCCTCGGCGCCACGGTCCAGAACGTGCTGACCTTTCTCAAGATCGGCGCGCTGGCGGCGCTGATCGTGCTCTCCCTCGTCCTGCCAGGTGGGTCGCCGGCGCATTTCGCCCCGGTCTGGCCGGACGGCGCCCTCGGCCCGCTGATCGCGCCCTTCGGGCTGGCGATGGTCTCGGCGCTGTGGGCGTATGACGGCTGGATCGAAACGACCTACGTGGGGAGCGAAATCAAGAACCCCGGCCGGAACCTCCCCGTGTCGATCATCCTGTCGACGGTGATCGTGATCGTCCTCTACGTGCTCGTCAGCACGGCCTATATCTACGTCGTCCCGATCGGCCGGATGGCGGGATCGACGCTCGTGGCGTCCGATGCCGCGCAGGTCCTGATGGGCTCGGTCGGCGCGACGTTCGTGGTGATCGCGATCCTCGTCTCCACGCTGGGTTCGAACAACGGGATCATCCTGACCGCGGCCCGGATTCCCTACGCGATGGCGCGCGGCGGGTTGTTCTTCCGCTGGGGCGCTCGGGTCCATCCGCGCTTCGGGACGCCGGTGCTGGCGCTCGTGACGGAGAGCGCGGTCGCCGCGGCGCTGACCCTGACCGGGACGTACGTGCAGCTCACGACCTACGTCGTGTTCGCCTCATTCCTGTTCTATGCGATGAGTAGCGGAGCCGTGATTCGGCTGCGGCGCACGGCGCCCGATCTGCCCCGTCCCTACCGCACCTGGGGTTATCCCGTGACGCCGATCGTGTTCATCGCGTTTGCCACGTGGCTCGTGGGGAACACGATCCTCGAGGCGCCGCGGGACGCGGCGATCGGCGCCGGCCTGATTCTGATCGGGTTACCGGGATACTTCTACTGGAAGCAGCGTTTACTGCCCGCGCCGTCCCGACCGGTCGAGTAGCTCCGCGAGTTGTGGCGGGATGCCGACGCCGAACACGTCGCGCAGCGGCAGCGTGACCACCTGCGGGCGTACGCCTCCCCGTCCCTCAGGTCCTTCCGAGCCCGCGTTCCCCTTCGGCCCGTCCGCCCCCTGGGCGCCGGCGGTGCAGCGACGGTCGTCCGCCGGCGAGCCGGCGCCGCCCGCGCCCCCGCGTCCCCCGGGGC
>JBOHSA010000006.1:0-9051 GCA_050732995.1 Gemmatimonadales bacterium
TTCCAGGTCGGCGCGACGGGCATCTACGGCACGAACCCCGACACCGCGCTCAAGACCACGCTGGGCGGCCTCGACGCCCGGATCACCTGGCGCCCGCCGGCGCGGGCGCTGTATCGCGAGTGGACCCTGCGCGGCGAGGTGTTCCGCATCAAGAAGGAACGGGCGGGGGCGGGGGTGACCCGCTACGGCGGCTACGTCGGCACGACGTACAAGCTGGGGCGCCGCTGGATCGCGGCGCTGCGCTTCGATTACGTCGAAGCCCCGGAAGGCCCGAAAGCCACCGTGCGCCAAATCGTCCCGTCGCTCACCTTGTGGCAGAGCGAGTGGGTCTACCTCCGCGGCCAGTATGTCCACCGGCGCGACGGCGCTGAAACCACGGGTCAGCTCGCGATCCAAGCGGTTTGGGCGATCGGACCTCACAAACACGAGATCTACTGACATGCTGCAACTCATCCTGCTGCTCCTGACTCTGCACGGCGGGGCGACGCCCCCGCCGCCCGCGCCCGTAAAGGTCGTGACTTCGCTGACGACCTACGCCGCCATCGCCCGCGAGATCGTGGGCGACCATGGCACAGTGACGTCGATCGCCTCGGGCGACGAGAACCCTCATTTCGTGCAGCCGAAGCCGAGCTTCGTGCCCTTGCTCGCGTCCGCCGACGTGTTCGTCACCACGGGGTTGGACCTCGAGCTGTGGGTGCCCGCCCTGCTCGACAAGGCGGGCAATCCCAAGGTCACCGAGGGCGGCACCGGCTACGTCGCGGCCTACACCGGATTACCCTTGCTCGACGTGCCGACCACGTTCTCCCGGACCCAGGGCGACATCCACGTGTACGGTAATCCGCACATCTGGACCGACCCGTTGAACGCGGTGCTGATCGCGCGCAACATCCTCACCGGGCTGAAGCGCGTCGCGCCGGCCGATGCCGAGTACTTCACGGGGCGGGAGAAGGACTTCGAGGATCGCATTTACCGGGCGCTGTTCGGCGAGGACCTGGTCCGGTTGCTCGGCGGTGAAACCCTGGCCAAGCTCAACCGCGACGGCAAGCTGTTCGACTTCCTGACCACGCAGAAGTATCAGGGGGCGCCGCTCCTCGGTCGGCTCGGCGGCTGGCTGAAGCAGGGACTGCCGTTCCGCGGCAGGATCGTGGCCTGCTACCACAAAGAGTGGGACTACTTCTCCCGCGAGTTCGAGCTGCCCTGCTTCGACTACATCGAGCCGAAGCCGGGCATCCCGCCCACGCCGCGCCACGTGCAGGAGATCATCACGGCCATGCGGGAGCGCAATATCCAGGTGCTGCTCTCGACCAACTATTACGACCGAAACCAGGTCCGGCAGGTGGCCCAACGCACGGGCGCGCGGGCGGTGATCGTGCCCTCCAACACCGGCGGCGCCCCGGGCGTGGACACCTACTTCGACCTGATCAACCTCTGGGTGGAGGCGCTGGGGCGCGCCTTCGATGCGTCAGCCGCGACTACCACGCAGCCTTGACACGGGAGACCGGATCGTGCTCGAACTGATGCTGCCGCCGTTCGTCGCCTGCATGGTGCTCGTGGCCATCCACTCGTACCTCGGGCTGCACGTCATCGCCCGGGAGGTGATCTTCGTCGATCTCTCGCTCGCTCAAATGGCGGCGCTCGGCTCGGTCGTCGCGCTGCTCGCCGGCGTCGCGTCCGAATCGCGCGGGGCCTACGCCTTCGCGCTCGGCTTCACCGCCGTCGGAGCGGCGTTGTTCGCCCTGACCCGCACCTCGGGCAAGGGCCGGGTGCCGCAGGAAGCGATCATCGGGATCGTGTACGTCGTGGCGTCGGCCGCCGCCATCCTGGCGGCGGACAAGGCGCCGCGCGGCGCCGAAGCGATCAAAGACATCCTCGTCGGCAGCATCATTTGGGTCACCTGGCCCACCATCTGGTGGAAGCTCGCCCTCCCCTACCTCGCGCTCGGGGTGTTTCACTACGTCCTGCGTCGTCGGTTCCTCACCATTTCCTTCCACCCCGAGGAGGCCGAGCGGGCCGGTTGGAAGGTCCGCTGGTGGGACTTCTGGTTCTATCTGTCGTTCGGCGTGGTGATCACGCTTTCCGTACCGGTCGGCGGCGTCCTGATGGTGTTCACGTTCCTCGTCGTCCCGGCGGCGATCGCGTTCCTGTTCACCCGCGACCTGCGCCGGCTGGCCTACATCGCCTGGGGGTCCGGGGCGCTCGCCTCCTTCCTGGGGCTGTGGCTTTCCTACAAATGGGATCTGCCCACCGGGCCGCTGATCGTCTGCATGTACGGGGCGCTACTCGCGGCGGCGGGTGTGCTGCGGAAACTGGGCGTGGGGGGGCAGCTTGACATCCCCGCGCCCGGCGTCTAGCATAACCCCTTCTCCAAAAAGGACTTGACCACTCCGATGTCCAGCCGCCGCCAGGAGGCCCTGGATTACCACGCGCAGGGCCGCCCTGGAAAGATCCAGGTCTCGCCGACCAAGCCCTTCAGGAACCAGCGCGACCTCTCCCTGGCCTACACACCAGGGGTGGCCGAGCCGTGCCTGGAGATCACGCAGCGGCCCGAGGACGCCTACGTCTACACGGCCAAGGGGAATCTGGTCGCCGTGGTCACGAACGGCACCGCGGTCCTGGGCCTGGGCAACATCGGCGCGCTCGCCGGCAAGCCGGTCATGGAGGGCAAGGGGATCCTGTTCAAGGCGTTCGCCGATATCGACGTGTTCGACCTGGAAGTGGGCTCCGAGAACCCGGAGGACGTGATCCGGTTCTGCCAGCTGCTCGAGCCGACCGTCGGGGGCATCAACCTCGAAGACATCCGCTCGCCCGACTGCTTCTACATCGAGGAGCAGCTGCGGCAGACCCTCAAGATCCCCGTGTTCCACGACGATCAACACGGCACGGCCATCATCTCCGGGGCAGCCGTACTGAACGCGCTCGAGCTGGTGCAGAAGGACATCGGGAAGGTAGGGGTCGTGTTCTCGGGCGCCGGTGCGGCCGCGATCGCCACGGCGGAGCACTACGTGCGCCTCGGCGTGAAACGCGAGCACATCGTGCTGTGTGACCAGAAAGGGGTCATCCACCGGGGGCGGCCGGACCTGGACCGGTACAAGAGCCGTTTCGCCGCGGACGTCCGGGCGCGCACGCTGGCCGAAGCGCTCGAGGGGGCGGACGTGTTCGTGGGGCTGTCGGTGGGAGGCATCGTGCGGGGCGACATGCTCGCGAACATGGCGCCGCGCCCGATCGTGTTCGCCCTGGCGAACCCGACGCCGGAGATCATGCCCGACGAGGCACGCGCCGCGCGGCCGGACGCGATCATCGCCACGGGACGCTCCGACTTCCCGAACCAGGTCAACAACGTCCTGGGGTTCCCGTTCATTTTCCGCGGCGCGCTCGATGTCCGGGCCCAGCAGATCAACGCCGAGATGGAAATGGCGGCGACCCGCGCGCTCGCGGCGCTCGCCCGGGAGGAAGTGCCCGACGCCGTGATGCGCGCCTACGGCCTCGAGCGCCTGCGCTTCGGCCCGGACTACCTGATCCCCAAGCCGTTCGACCCGCGGGTCCTTTTGTGGGTCGCACCGGCTGTCGCCTGGGCGGCGGTGGGCTCGGGCGTGGCGGGCCGGGTGATTGACGTGGAGGAGTACCGGGCCGAGCTCGACGCGCGGCTCGGGCGGGCGCGGGAGGTGATGCGGGGGCTGTCGTCGCGAGCGCAGGAAGACCCCAAGCGCATCGTGTTCCCCGAGGGCGAAGACGGGCGGATCCTGCGCGCGGCCCGCATCCTCGCCGACGAGGGGATCGCCCACCCGATCCTGCTGGGCGATCCCGACGTGATCCGCCGCCAGGCGGACGACGCGGGGGTGACACTGGAGGAGATCGAGCTCGCCAACCCGCGCGCCGCAGTGGACGGCGAGGCGCTGGCGCAAGCGCTCTGGCAGCGACGCCAGCGCCGTGGCATCACCCTGCGCGAGGCCCGCGCCTTGGTGCAGAACCCCATGTACTACGGCCTGCTGCTGCTCGCCGCGGACCGCGCCGACGCGGTCGTGGCGGGGGCCGACATGTACTATCCGGATGCCATCCGGCCGGCCCTGGAGGTGATCGGAGCCGAGCCGGGCCGCCGGCACGTGAGCGGGATCTACATGCTGGTGCTCCAGCAGCAGACGTTCTTCTTCGCCGACTGCACGGTCAACATCGATCCCGACGCTGAGACGCTCGCCGAGATCGCGTCCGCCACCGCGGGATTCGTGGGACGACTCGGCGTCGAGCCCCGCGTGGCGCTGCTCTCCTTCTCCAACTTCGGCTCGGTGAAGCACCCCGCCGCCGAACGGGTGCAGCGGGCGGTGGCGCTGCTGCATGAGCGGGAGCCGGGGTTGCAGGCGGACGGCGAGATGCAGGCGGACACCGCGGTGGTGGAGCGGATTCTCACGCGGGTGTACCCCTTCTCCCGGCTGCGCGGTGCGGCTAACGTGTTGATTTTCCCCGACCTCGACGCGGCGAACATCGCCTACAAGCTGTTGGACCGGCTCGGCGGCGCGCAGGCTATCGGCCCCATCCTGGTGGGAATGGCCCGGCCAGTCCACGTTTTGCAACGCGGGGCCGAGGTGAACGAGATCGTGAACTTGGCGATCATCGCCGCCGTTGACGCCCAGGAGCACGGCCGCCGGCCGCGGACCTCGGCCTGAACCCGCGCCCAGGATCCCCCATGGGACTGCCGCACGTCACCGACGCCGCCGGGGCCGCTCCCCGCCGCTCGGGCGCCACCATCGAGGCGTCCGGGCTCGCGCCCCAACGCGCCGTGCACTGGAACCTCACGCCCCCGGAGCTCTACGAGCACGCGGTCCGGCGCGGGGAGGGCACGCTGGCCGCGAACGGACCATTCTGCGCGGTCACCACGCCGCACACCGGCCGCAGCCCGCACGACAAGTTCGTCGTGCAGGAGCCCGGGTCGAGCGATCACATCTGGTGGGGCAAGGTGAACCAGCCGCTGAGCCCCGAGCACGCCGAGCGCTTGCACCGGGACGTCCTGCGGCACTTGAACTGGCAAGAGCTGTTCGTGCGCGACGTGTTCGCGGGGGCGGACCCGGAGTACCGGCTGCCGATCCGATTCGTCACCCCCAACGCGTGGCACGCCCTGTTCCTGTACAACATGTTCCTGCGGCCGAGCCTGTCGGAGTTGCACGGCTTCGCACCGGGGTTCCAGGTGCTGCACGCGCCCGAGTTTCACGCCGACCCCGCGGTGCACGGCACCAAGACGGGCACGTTCATCGTCGTGCACTTCGCCCGGAAGACCATCCTCATCGGCGGCACCCGCTACGCCGGCGAGCTGAAGAAATCAATCTTCACGATCCTCAACTACCTGCTGCCGCGGCACGGCGTGCTCGCGATGCATTGCTCGGCCAACGTGGGCGAGGCGGGCGAAGTGGCGCTGTTCTTCGGCCTCTCCGGCACCGGCAAGACCACGCTCTCGGCCGACCCGGAGCGCCGGCTGATCGGCGACGACGAGCACGGCTGGTCGGATCAAGGGGTGTTCAACTTCGAGGGCGGATGCTATGCGAAGGTCATCCGCCTGTCGCGTGACGGCGAGCCCGAGATCTACGCCACCACGCGCACCTTCGGCACGGTGCTGGAAAACGTGGTCGTGGACCCGGAGACGCGGGCCATCGACCTCGACGCCGACACGATCACCGAGAACACGCGCGCGTCCTACCCGATTCATTTCATCCCGAACCACATCCCCGGCGGGATGGCGGGCCACCCGCGGCACATCGTGTTCCTCACGTGCGACGCGTTCGGGGTGATGCCGCCGATCGCGCGGCTCAGCGCGCCCCAGGCGATGTACCACTTCCTGTCGGGATACACCGCCAAGGTGGCGGGCACCGAGCGCGGCGTTACCGAGCCGAGAGAGACGTTTTCCGCCTGCTTCGGCGCGCCGTTCCTGCCCCTGCACCCGCACGTGTACGCCGACATGCTGGGCCAGAAGATCGCCCGCCACGGCGTGCAGTGCTGGCTCGTGAACACGGGCTGGACCGGGGGACCGTTCGGGAAGGGGCACCGGATGCGGTTGTCCCACACCCGCGCGCTGATCCGCGCGGCGCTGGCGGGCCGGCTGGACCGCGTCCCGACCGCGACCGAGCCCGTCTTCGGGGTCGAGGTGCCGTCCCGCGTGCCGGGTGGCGTGCCCGACGAGATTCTGGTCCCGAAGAACACCTGGGCGGACCCCTCTGCCTACGACGCGCAGGCAGCGCGCCTCGCGGGGCTGTTCCGCCAGAATTTCGAGCAGTTCCGGGACAAGGTGCACGCAGCGGTGCGGGAGGCGGGGCCGCGGTGAACCGCCGGGAAGTTCCGCTTCCCACCTTCGACGTCGTCCGCGACCCACTCTGGAACAACATCCGGCTCGACCCCGACGCACTGGCCCTGGTGGACACGCCGGCGGTGCAGCGCCTGCGCTACGTGCGGCAGCTCGGGCACGCGTTCCTCGTGTATCCCGGGGCGACCCACACGCGGTTCGAGCACGCGTTGGGCGCGTATCACCTGGCCCGCCGCGCCCTCGCCCAGCTGGGCGAGATGGCGGGTGAGGGCAAGGCCACCATCGACCCGGACGAGGCGCGGCTCGTTCGCCTCGCCGCCTTGCTGCACGACATCGGGCACTACCCGTTCTCCCACGCGCTCGAGGAAGCCGGCTTGCCCCGCCACGAGGGGCTCGCCGAGCGGCACCTGATGGGTGGCGAGCTGGCGGCCGTCCTCGAGCGGTTAGGGATTCGGCCGGAGCGGCTGTTGGCGCTGATTCGGGGGGGGGGGGCGGAAGCGACGCGCCGCTCGCCGGCCTCGTTTCGGGCTCGGTGGATGTGGACAAGCTCGACTACCTGTCGCGCGACGCCATGATGTGCGGCGTGCCCTACGGCTTGATCGACGTGGACCGCCTGTTGGGCTCGCTGGTCGTCGCCGGGGGCACGGTGGTGCTGCACGAGAAGGGGTTCGCGGCGCTCGAGTCGCTGCTCTTCGCCAAGTACCAGATGTACCGCAACGTCTACTGGCACCACGCCGTGCGCAGCGCCACCGCCATGTTCAAGCGGCTGGTGCGACGGGCGGTTGCGGCCGGGCAGCTCGCGCCAGCGGACGTCGCCGTGGCGACGGACGACGGGCTGAGCCACGATCTCCAGCGGCTCGATCCCATCGGCTTGGCCCGCGCGCTGCGGGAGCGGCGTCTCGCGAAACGCGCGTTGGACCTTCCCGCAAGCGAGCTCCCGCCGGACGCCCCCGATTGGCCCAGCACGGACCCCGACCTGCTCGAGCAGGTGGAGGACCGCCTCAGCCGGGAAGTGGGACTCGAGCCGGGCGAGCTGTTCCTGGATTTTCCAGCCAAAGCGGACATGCTGGCTGTGGACCTCCCGCTGCTCAAGCGGGACGGGAGCCTGACGCGGGACCTGGGGCTCACCCACATCGCCGCCGAGCTGCATCGGGCGGCGCGGCGCCTGCGGGTCTTCGTGCGGCGGCCCGCCCGGGTGCGCCAGGAGGCGCTGGCGGAGCTGGTCGGCTGGCCGCGCGAGGAGGTGGCGGCGCGGCTCGCCGGCGAACGGGCGCTGCTGGCCGCTAGCGGATGACCGGCTGGGTCGTTTCCTGGCTCCCGGGCGGTGCGTCGACGGAATCGACCCGCACCACGATGGCCGTGATGTTGTCCAACCCGCCGTGGCGGTTCGCTTCCGCGATCAGCTGATCCACCTGCTCCTGCGGCTGGCGGTCCACCGAGAGCACCTCGCCGAGCTGGTAGTCCTCGAGCATCCCGGTCAAGCCGTCCGAGGCCAGCAGGTACACGTCCTGCGCCTTGGCCGATCCCACGTAGATGTCTGGCACGACGTCGCTGTTGGCGCCGACGCAGCGCGTGATCACGTTGCTGTACGGGTGAGTGCGCGCCTGCTCCGGCGTCAGGTACCCGGCGTCCACCTGCTCCTGCACATACGAGTGGTCCTTGGTGAGTTGGCTGAGCCGGCCCTCGCGCAGCAGGTAGGCCCGGCTGTCGCCCACCTGGCCGATCTGGAACCGCCCGCCGTACAGCACCAGCGCCGTCACGGTCGTGCCCATGCCGCGCTTGTCGTGCTCGGTGAGCGTGCGCTGGAAGATGGCGCCGTTGGCGGCCCGGATCGCGAGGCGCATGCGGTCGGCTACCTGGTCGTCGGTCAGGGTACGCAGGGACCCGAGCTCCCGCGCCACGAACCGTACCGCCATCTCGCTCGCGACCTCCCCCGCCGCATGCCCGCCCATCCCGTCGGCCACGACGAAGATCCCCCGGTCGGGAACCATGAGGAAGCTGTCCTCATTCCCCGACCGGATGATTCCGACGTCGGTCCGCCCCGCGGAGGTGATGTGCACGCTGTGTCGCTACACCAGAATCCAGTACACGAGCGCCGCCGTGCCCAGCACGAGGGCGGCCGCGCCCGAGCCGCATCCCTTCCCTTTCTTTTGCGGGGCCGCGGGGGCGGAGGCGGCGGCCCGTTTCGGCGGCTTGGCCGCGGCCGGCGCGGCCTCGCGTTTCGGCGGCGCCAGTGGCGCCGGCTTCACCGGTGGCGGCGCCGACGGCTGCATCGCTTCCAGCAACCGCGTCCCGCCGCCCTTGGCGACCCCCGGTGCATCGTCGGCCGGGTCGAACACGAGCTGGACATCCCCGAACCGGACGCCGGCGCCCGGTGCCAACGGGGCCTCGCCCGTGATCCGCTGCCCGTCCACGAAGGTGCCGTTCGTGGAATCGAGGTCGATCAGCACCCAGATGCCTTCGCGGCGCTGGAGCTTGGCATGGGTGGTGGAAACGGATTCGTCGGGGAGCATGAAGTCGTTGTAATCCGCCCGCCCGACGTTCACCACCGGCGTCCGCACCGGCACGCGTTGCCCCGTGAGGGCGCCCGTCTTGACCAGGAAGGTCGCGAGCGGGGCGGAGGCTCGCGCGGTGGGTGGCGGGGGCGGTATGGGCACGCCGAACGACGTGTGCTGCAGCCGCGCGCCGGCCCCCCCCGCCGCCGCTGCAGCGGCAGGCGGGGCGGCGGAAGCAGGAGCGGCTAACGGCGAAGGCGATGGGGGGACCGG
>JBOHSA010000007.1:0-16715 GCA_050732995.1 Gemmatimonadales bacterium
CGCTGGCGCAGCTCGTGCCGGGGGGGGGGAGGGGGGGGAGGGGGGGGGGACGCGGCCACCCAGCTGTCCCTGCTCGATGAGCCGCCGGTGGGGGAGGCCCCGGAGACGGAGCGGGATCGCGTGTTAGCTCGGGTGATCGACCAGCTCCGGGACCGGTTCGGGCCCGACGCGGTCACGCGCGCGGGGTCGGAGGAGGCCGGAGCCCCGCCGGATTAACGGCGTCCCGCGATGTACCCGATGCCCAGCTGGACGACCTGGTCCGACCCCTCTTCGAAGCGCAGCACGACGATCCAGTTGCCGACCTCGTAGCCCCACCGCGACGGCCGCACCAGCGACGGCTCGCCCCACCAGCGCCTCGGCGGTCCGCCGGCCGCCCATCTGCTGCACCGTGTCGCACCACGTCGTGCCCACCGGCAAGGCCGCCACGGGCTCCGGAAGGCGCGGCAGCACGTCCACCGGGGGCGGCCAAGTGGCCGGGGACACGCCGTCCACGAGCATGACGCTGCCGAGCGTCACGGCGTCACTCCTCCGGCGGACCTCCGGCGCGGGCGAGCTGGTCGGGCTTGACCTTGCCCGGGTCGAACCGCTGGGCCGCCCCGAGCATTTTCTCCATCGTCTCATCGAAGTCCGCGGTCGCGCCCCGCTTGAACCGCAGCGGGTTGACGCGCGCCACGACGAACGCCCGGAGGTAAGGGCTGTCGAACCCTTTCGCCTTGAGGCCGCCGATCGCTTCGGTGACCGCGGCATTCAGCTCCAGGACGCGCGCGGCGCGCGCGCGGCGCGTCTCGAGCGCCTTGGGGAGCGGAGTCGTCAAGAACCGGTCGCAGCGCTTGAGCACCGCGTGATAGGCGCCGCCCGAGAACCGGCCGTCCTCGCGATAGCAGAACCCCAGGGTGAGCAGGGCCGCTTCCTCGAACTCGTCCTCGAAGGCCTGCTCCGGCCGTTCCTCGAGGGCCGCCAACCCTTCCGCGAGCCGCATCACCTCGAGCGCTTTTTCGCGGAGGTTGTGGGCCTTCTCGGTGTTCAACAGGAGGATGCGGCGGGCGACTTCCTGCTCGGGCACGACGAGCGCGACGATCGACTGGGCGCCCAGCTGGCGCAGCGCGCCGAGCCGGTGGTACCCGTTGGGCGACCAGTACTTGCCGTCCTCGGTCCGCACGGCGATCACCGGGTCGAGAAACCGGCCCAGCCGCTCCATGGCCCGCGCCAGGCGGGCGACGTGGGCTTCCGACAGGTCCCGTTGGTAGGGCGTGGGCTCGACACGCTCGAGCGGCAACCCAGCGAGCAGCTGCCAGTGCCCGCCCAAGGGGTCCCGATAGGCCCCGATCAGCACGCCGCCGTCCCGCACGATGCCGGCAGCGAGCCGCTCCACGGCGGCCGGTGGCGCGGGCGCGGTCAACTGGTCGGCGGCGAGCCCCCGGGAGCCGGCGGCCGCCGCCTCTTTCCGCTGCTTCTTCTCCTTCTTCGGGGCCTGTTTGCCCGTGCCGCGGGCCGGGGCGGGCACGTCAGTTCCGCGGAGCCGTCGCCGGCTCCGTCTTCCAAAGATCGATGCCGCCGGCCATCTGGCCGACGTCCACCGCTGCGACGGCGGCGCGGGCCGCCAGATCGATGACCTCGACCGTCCCGGGCTCGGAACCGACGCCCTCCACGGAGATGAAGGCGTAGCGATCGTCCGGCGAGATCACAACGCCGTGCACTACCCGCCGGCGGGTCGGGATGCGGGCGACCTCCTTGCCGGCGGCGAGGTCGAACAGGGAAATCGAGCGCCCGCGCTTGTTGGTGGCGACGAGCAGGCGACCGTCCCGTGTGACGGCGAGGTTGTACACGCCGTCCCCGGCGGGAAAGCGCCGGGTGATGGTCCAGGAATCCACCGCGAGCTCGACGATTTCGTTCGCCTTGTTGCAGGCGACGTAGACTTTCGCGCCGTCCGCCGCGGGCTGGGCCCAGGTGGGGGAACACGTGGGAGCGTGCGCCGGAGGCGGTGCGCTGTGCGCCGTGTGCTCCGGGGCGGCCGTCGCCAGCCCCTGCACGCCCGCTTCCTCACCCTTCGCGAGACGGAACGAGCGGGCCACGGCGAACGTGCGGGTGTCGATCTCCACCAGCAGGTCGTCCATCATGCACGCCGAGTAGTGGCGGGTGCCCTGCGGGTTGAGCCGGGACCCGTGCGGCATGGTGCAGGTGGGAATGCGCGCGACCTCGATCATTTCGTCGGCCGCCACGACCGACACCGACGAGGGCACGATGTCGCCGTGGAGGTTGAAGTTCACGACGAACGCGAACGCGCCGTCGGGCGTGAGCTGCAGCGTGGCGGGGAAGTTGCCCAGCTCCACCCGGCCGAGGGTGCGGCCGGTGGCGGCGTCGAGCTTCCAGAGGAATCCGAATGGCTGGCCGTGGGCCGTCGTGACGAACAGGCTCTTCCGGTCCGGCGAGACCGCCAGGCCGTGCGGGCCGTCGGGATCGGTCGGGAGCAGCCCGATCGGCGCTTCGCGCTCGATGCGGGCGCCGGCCGGTCCGAAGCGCACGAGCGCGATGCGATCGGTGGCCTCCGAGGCGACAAACACGAGGTAGTCGGACGCCGGCGCCTGCCCGAGGGCGAGCACGAGCATGGTGAGAAGCGAACCGTTCATGCGACCTGCGGTCTCCCGTCCGGGAAAGCGCCGAAGTAGATTCTCGGTTTCAATCTAACCCCTCAACTCTGGAACCGCCGATGATGGTGCACGTTCTCGTCGCTCTCGCCGCGGCGCAGCAGCCGCAGCCGCCCGTTCAGGCGCTGTCACCTTCGCCCGTCGCCGAAGTCCTCGTGACGCCGAACGGCGGCGTTCTCACGCCGGGCGACACGCTGCGGTTCCGGGCCGAGGCGCGGGATTCGGCCGGCCGGCTGATGGAGAACGTCCGGATCCGGTTCGTGGCCGCCGGCGGCCGGTTCGAGGGCAGCGTGGACTCGACGGGGCTCGTCACGGCGGGGGCGACGGGCACGATCGGCGTGGCGGCGGTCGCCATCGTGCCCGGCGCCCGGCCGGCCGTCAAGCGCGTCGAGGTGAGGATCGTTCCCGGGCCGGCGGCGCGGATCACTTTGTCGCCGCGGCTCACCAGGCTCGTCGTGGGGCAGCGGGTCCGGCTCAGCGCGACCGCCTTCTCGAAGGCGGGGGACCGGCGCGAGGATCGCGCGACATGGCGCAGCGCCAGTCCCGCCGTGGCGCGCGTCGACGCGAACGGCCTGGTCGTGGGCGTGGCCCCCGGCCGCACCACCATCACGGCAGCGATCGGCGCTGGGGGGGGGGCGCGAGCGGCGGTCGAGCGCCTGGCGCTCGAGGTGGTCGCCAACACGATCGCCTCGGTCGAAATGGCCCCGCGCGAGGCCATGGCCAGGCAGGGCGACGTGATCCGGTTCAGCGTGCGGGCGCTCACGGCCGCCGGCCGAGAGATCCCGGGACTTACCCCCACCTGGAGCTTCTCCCCCGGCCACGGCGTGCTCACCGGGGAAGGAGCGTTCGTCGGCTACGAGCCGGGCGAATACGTCGTGAGCGTGGGCTTCGGACGCGCGAGTGCGCAGGCGACGGTGACGCTGGAGCCGCGGGGCGTCCGGCGCCCCGTCGAAGTGGTGGGTCGCCTGCCGCGCTCCCTGTTCACTACCGAGGAAGTGTGGGTCCATCCGAGCGGCAAGTACGCCTACCTGGGCACCGGGAGCGGCGGCGACCGGATGTACGCCATCGATGTCACCAATCCGGCGAGCCCGGTCGTGACCGACTCGATCGTGGCGAACACCCGGCGCGTGAACGACATCATGACCACCCCCGACGGCAAGTTCCTCGTGTTCACGCGGGAGGGCGCGGCCGACCGCCGGAACGGCATCGTGATCGCGTCGCTCGAGGATCCGGCGCACCCCAAACCGATCGCGGAATTCACCGAGGGCGTGACCGCGGGCGTCCACTCGGCCTTCGTGTACCGGCAGGAGCAGTACGGCACGCACGTGTATCTCACGAACGACGGCACCGGCGCGCTGCACATCCTGGACATCGGGGATCCGTATCACCCGAAGGAGGTGGCCCAGTTCCGCACCGACCGGCCCGACGCCGGCCGCACGTTGCACGACGTCGACGTGCAGGACGGGCTGGCCTACCTGTCGTACTGGAACGATGGGCTGGTCGTGCTCGACGTCGGCAACGGGATCGCGGGCGGCAGCCCGTCCAACCCGCAGCTCGTGTCGCAGTACAAGTACGATCTGAACGCGCTGTACCGAGACGTCGAGGCGCGGCACGGCCCCGGGTTCATCCGGGGCACCCACACCGCGTGGCGCCACAAGAACTACGTCTTCATCGCCGACGAGGTGTTCCCCGCCGGCGCCGTCGAAGGGGCGAAGGACGCCGCGGCGTTCCGCGCGTTCGGCCGCCTACAGGTGCTCGACGTCTCCGATCTCAAGCATCCGCGCGCCGTGGCGTGGTACGAGCCGGAATACGGCGGCGTGCACAACGTTTGGGTGGCGGGCGACACGCTGTACCTCGGCGCCTACAACGGCGGGTTCCACGTGTTCGACGTGTCGGGAGAGCTGCTGGGTGATCTGCGGGCGCAGCAGCGGCAGCTGGTGCACGTCCACACGGGCGACATGGACGGCAACGTCAAGAACACCCCGATGACGTGGGGTGTCGTGGTGAAGGACGGCCTGGCCTACGTGAACGACATGTACAACGGATTGTGGATCGTACGGATCAAGCCGCCGCTCACCGCGCCGCCGATCCCTTGAGGTAGTCCACCAGCACGTTCGCCATGGCGCGGATCCCCACGGGGATCGCGCTGTCGTCGGCCCGGAAGGTCGGCGTGTGGTGGTCGCCCGACGTGGTGCCAGCCTTGACCACCCCGAGCCGGAAATAGAAGCCGGGCACCACGTTCGCGAAGTAGGAGAAATCCTCGGCCGGCATCCACGGCGGGAGCTCGACGACGTTATCGGCACCGGTGGCGCGCGCCAGGGTCGGCGCCATCCGCCGCGTGAGTGCGACGTCGTTGATCGTGACCGGCACGTTGCGGTTGTATTCGAGCTCGTAGGCCCCGCCGCCCGCCGCGGTGATCCCGGCCAGGATCTCCCGCATCCGCCGCTCCACCGTATTCTGCGCCTCGGCGCTGAACGTCCGCACCGTCCCCTGGAGCTCGACCTCGCCCGGGATGATGTTGAAGCGCGTGCCGCCCCGGATGATCCCCACGGTCACCACGCTCGGCTCGAGCGGCGACAGGTTGCGGGAACGAATCGTTTGCAGCGCCGTCACGACCTGCGCCGCCAGCACCACGGGGTCTACGCTCAGCTCGGGCGTCGCGCCGTGCGACTGGCGGCCTTTGACGAGGATCCGGAAATGGTCCGAGGCGGCGAGCGCCGGGCCGGCGGTGTAGCCGAGCTTCCCGACCGGGAGCGCGGCCGCGGCGTGCAGGCCGAACACCGCGCTCGGCCGCGGGTTGTCGAGCACGCCCTCCTCCACCATCAACCGCGCGCCGCCCCGCTCACCCGGCGGCGCCCCTTCCTCGGCGGGTTGGAAGATGAACTTCACCGTCCCCGGCAGCTCGTTCTTCATCCCGGCGAGCACCGAGGCGACGCCGAGCTGCACCGCGACGTGGATGTCGTGGCCGCAGGCGTGCGAGATGCCCACCTCTTGGCCCAGGTACGTCCCGCGCTTCGTGGACCGGAATGGGAAGTCGGTCGCCTCGGTCACCGGCAGCGCGTCCATGTCGGCGCGCACCGCGACGACCGGACCGGGTCGGCGCCCCCGCAAGACCGCGACGACCCCCGTGTACGCGATGCCCGTATCGACCGCGAAGCCCAACCGGCGCAGGTACTGCGCCACCAGGCGCGCCGTCTCGACCTCGCGGTTGCCCAGCTCCGGATTCTGGTGGATGCGGTGGCGGATCTCGGTGATCTCGGGGACGACGCGGGCGATCGCGCGATCGAGGGCGGGATCCTGAGCCCGGAGCAGGGCGAGCGGCGTAAAGGCCAGGAGCGCAATGTTTCTTGCGAGCATTGGGACTCCAGAATTGCGGATTTCGGATTGCGGGTTGCGGAGTGTCCGGGAGGAAGGTCAATCCGTATTCCGCACTCCGCATTCCGCTTTGGTTACAGGGCTCCCAGGACCGACCCGGCCTTGCCCACGTCGCGCGGCTTGACCCAGAGGAGCGCTCCATAGCGGCCGCCGGCGGCGCAGATGCCCTCCACCGCGGTGACGTTGATCTTCGCGGCGCCCAGCCGGCCCAGGAGACCCGCCATCGCGCCGACCCGGTCGTCGCCGTCGATCAGGAACACGGTCTTGGGCTTGCTGAGCTTGAGCTTCGCCGCCTTCGCCGCGGCGACGAAGGCGATTCCGTCCGCCGGCACGAAGTCGAGCTGCGACTTGCGGGCGCTGGGAAATGCGTGGAACGCCAGCAGATTGACGCCCGCTCTCCGAAACACGTCCAAGATGCGGGCTCCCTCACCCGGCTTGTCCGGGGCGATGGTGTAGTAGTAGTCGGCCTTCCGGATCGTATCCATGAATGGCTCCTGGTAGCAGCTGCTGTAAGGTCCGCTCAGGCCTCCGTCGGCGCAACCGGGTGCGTCTTCCGCCAGCACCGCACCAGCGCCCACGCGGAAATCGCCATGACGCCTAGTGGGAGCACGATCCCCAGGGACTGAACGACCAGCGCGAGCAGCCACACGAAGTTCCGCCAGGCTTGCTTGAAAGCTTCTCCCATCAGACTGACGCCGACTCGGCCTACCACTGGCCGGGGCTCATGGAGGGTGACGGTGAGCGTACTGACCGCGGTGTGGGCGCGGAGGTAGCGGAGCCGTCCCTCGTAACGCTCGATCTCCTCACGCACCCGGGCGAGAGTCTGCTCGACCTCGAGCACGTCCTTGAGCTTGGCGGTCCGGCTTGCCAGAATGCCGATCAGGCGCTGCTCGAGCCGCCGGGCGTTGGACATCCGCGCGGTGACGTCTACGAACTCCTCGGGGGAGATTGGCGCTTGTCGGTCGGTCCGCCGGACACTATACGGTTGGACAGCGTCGCCGGCGGCGGGCAGATTGGGACCTGATGCCTGAGAGGCTCGGGGCCCTGCTCCGTTTCTGGTTCACCTTCGAGGAGCCGGTGGACCGGCGCCGCTACCTGTTGCACGGCGTCGGTCTGATGGTGGGGAAATACGCCGTCGACGCCGCGGTCGTGCTGCTCGTCACGGGCCGATTCTGGTCGCCGCTCGACTACGTCAATCCCGTCTGGACCGCGCGCCAGGCGCAGCTGGCGCGGCCCGCCTGGCTCATGCTGGTGATAGCGCTGTGGACGCTGCCCTTCCTCTGGATCGGCGTTAGCATGACCATGCGCCGCGCCGTGAACGCCGGTCATTCGGCGTGGCTGAGCCTGCTGTTCTTCGTGCCGTTCGCCAACTACCTGGTCATGCTGTGGCTCGCCACGGCCCAGTCGGGGCTCCGCGTCCCGCAGTACCAGCGGGCCGAGCAGGAGGTGCCGGATGCGAAGCTGCGGGACGCGCTGATAGCCATGGGGGCGGGGCTGGCCGTCGCGATTCCGACTGTGCTGCTGAGCGTCCTCGTCGTGAAGAGCTATTCCACCCCCCTCTTTCTCGGGACTCCCTTTTCACTCGGCGCCATTGGAGCCTACGTCCTGAACCGCGACCAGGTCCGGACGCTCGGCTATACGCTCCAAGTGACGCTGGCCGGGCTCGTGCTGCTCGCCGGGGCGATCATCCTGTTCGCGGTGGAGGGGCTCGTCTGCGTGCTGATGGCGCTGCCCATCGCCGGCGCGGTCGCGTTGATCGGGGCCGTGCTGGGCCGGGCGCTGGCCCGCTTCTCCCCCGGGGCGGCCCCGGTGGGGCCCGGCGCGATGCTGGCGATCGCCCTGCCGGTGCTCACGGTGGTCGATGCGCTGCCCTCCCCGCCCCCCCCCATCCCCCTTCCGCCCCGCCTGGAGCATCGGGTCGTGACGGCGGTGGCAATCGACGCGCCGCCGGCCGTCGTGTGGCGCAACGTCGTCAGCTTCGCCGACCTTCCCGAGCCGACCGGCTGGCTGTTTCACACTGGCATCGCCTATCCCAAGCGGGCACGGATCGAGGGGGCGGGCGTCGGGGCCGTCCGCTACTGCGAGTTCTCGACCGGCGCCTTCGTCGAGCCGATCACCGCCTGGGAGGCGCCGCGGCGACTCGCCTTCGCCATCGTGGAGCAGCCGGCCCCGATGGCCGAGCTGAGCCCGTATCCCAGAGTGCGCGCGGCACACTTGAACGGCTATTTCCAGGCGACAAACGGTGAGTTCGAGCTGGTCGAGCTGCCGGGCGGCCGGACCCGACTCGTCGGGACGACGGCCTATCAGGTCCGGATGTATCCGCAATGGTACTGGAGCGTGTTCGCCGACGCGATCGTGGAGCGGATTCACGGGCGCGTGCTGGAGCATATCGAACGGTTGT
Source organism: Gemmatimonadales bacterium (assembly GCA_050732995.1). Taxonomy (GTDB): domain Bacteria; phylum Gemmatimonadota; class Gemmatimonadetes; order Gemmatimonadales; family GWC2-71-9; genus JBOHSA01. The sequence continues at coordinate 8,422 of JBOHSA010000007.1, forward strand.
CGGAACAGGAGCGATGAGATGACTCGACGGAAGCGTCCAATTCTCCGGATCAGCGCGGCCCTCGCGCTTCTCCTCCCCGCGTCGTTCCTCGCCAGCCGCCTCGGCCGGAGTGCGGTCTACGGCTCGACCGGGGATGCGCGGGTGGGGCAGGACTGCGTGTCGCAGGCGGCCGGCCAGTCGCCCGCGCGCTTCGCCGCCACGGTGGCGCGGGCCCGGGCGCTCGCCTGCGAGAAGCTCGCGCCGGCCATCCCGGGACTCGCGATCGCCGTCGCGGTGAACGGGGAGCTCGTCTGGTCGGAGGCGTTCGGGTACGCGGACCTGGCGGCGAAACGGCGGGCGACACCCGCCACGCAGTTCCGCATCGGCAGCGTGTCCAAGCCCGTGACGGCCGCGGCGGTGGCGTTGCTGGTCGAGCAGGGGAAGCTCGACCTCGACGCGCCGATCCAGCGCTACGTGCCCTCCTTTCCCGACAAGGGCGCCGTCATCACGACGCGCCAGCTCGCGGGCCACCTCGCGGGCATCCGGCACTACCAGGGCGACGAGTTCCTGCTCAACCGCCGCTTCCGCACCGTGACCGAGGCCCTGTCGATTTTCCAGAACGACCCATTGCTGCACCCGCCGGGGACGCGGTTCGCCTATTCCAGCTACGGCTGGAACCTGATCAGCGCCGTGGTCGAGGCGGCGTCGGGCCAGGAATTCCTGGCCTACATGAGCCGGAACGTGTTCGCCCCGCTCCGGCTGCGCCACACGGCGCCCGATCGCAAGGACAGCGTGATGGCCGATCGCACGAAGTTCTACGAGCGCGCCGGCAGCGGCTTCGCGCTCGCCCCGGAGGTCGACAACAGCTACAAGTGGGCGGGCGGCGGCTTCGTTTCCACCGCCGAGGATCTCGTCCGGTTCGGGTCGGCGCACCGCGGGCCGGGCTTTCTCAAACCCGAAACCCTCGAGCTGCTCTTCACGGCGCAGCGGACCGCGGCGGGCGAGGCGACGCCCTACGGCGTAGGCTGGTTCGTCAGCCGGGATTCGCTCGGGCATCGGGTGGTGTATCACGGCGGAGGCTCGGTCGGCGGGACGACGGCCTTCGGCATCGATCGCGATTCGCGGGTCGTGTTCGCCATCGTGACGAATCTGTCGAACGCGCGACTCGAGGCCGGCCAGCAGATCCGCGCGATGTTCGACTCGGCGACGGTGAAGTAGCCCCTATTTCTCGAGCCGGTAGCCCGCCTTGCGCACCGTGAGGATATGTCGCGGCCGGGCCGGATCGTCTTCCAGCTTGGCCCGCAGCTCGGCGATGTGGGTGTCCACGGTCCGGGAGAGGACTTCGGCGTTGTAGCCCCAGACTTCCCGCAGCAGCTCTTCGCGCGAGGCCACCGCGCCACGCCGTCGCAGCAGCGCCACGAGCAGGTCGTACTCCTTCGGTGTGAGGGGGGGCGTCACGAGCGTTCCCCGCCGCAGCACAGTGCGTGAGGCGGGCACCACGGCCAAGTCGCCGAACTCTTCGCGCGCGTCCAGCCGGGAGCCGCCACCCCGGCGGAGCAGTGCCTCGACCCGCGCCAAGAGCTCCAGCACCCCGAACGGCTTGGTGACGTAGTCGTCGGCGCCCAGGCGCAAACCCCGGACCTTGTCCGCCTCTTCCCCGCGAGCGGTGAGAATCAGGATCGGCACCCTCGAGCCCTCCGCCCGCACGGCGCGGAGCAAGCGGAACCCGTCGGTTCCCGGCAGCATCAAGTCGAGGATGATCAGATCGGGTCGGGCGGCAAGGGCCCGCGCGAGCCCCTTGGTACCGTCGCCGGCGACGTCGACCTGATGGCCCTCGATCTCGAGGTTGTTGCGGAGCCCGTAGGCGAGATCGGCATTGTCCTCGATCACCAGAATCCGGCTCATGCGGTGGGCCCGCTGCTCGGGTCGGTCGCCGGCAGCTCGATCACGAACCGGGCGCCGGCCGATTCGTCCGTCGCGGGAGCCGGCTCGACCCAGGCGCGGCCCTGGTGCAACGTCGCGAGCTCCCGCACGATCGCGAGCCCGATCCCCGTGCCGGCCACCGCGGAATCGTGGTGCCGCTCGGGCCGCCAGAACCGCTCCCAGATGCGCTCGCGCTCGCCCGGCGGGACGCCGGGCCCCTGATCGTCCACCCAGAGCCGGGCGCGGGCGCCGCGGTCGGTGAGCGCCGCGCCGACCGCGATGGTTTGCCCCGGCGGGCCGTACTTCACCGCGTTGTCCAGCAGATTGAGCAGCATCTGGCGCAACGCGCCCGGGTCCGCCGAAATGACGATGTCGCCTTTGGCGGGGGCCTCCGCGCGGATTGCGATCCCGCGCGAGGCCGCGAGCGGCGCGAATCCCTCGACGACTTCCCGCACCATGGCGCCGAGATCCGTCGGCTCGAGGGCCAGCCGGGCGACTCGCCGCTCCGCGCGCGAGAAATACAGCAGGTTCTCGACGAGGTGGGTGAGGCGGCGCGCTTCCTGATCGACGATCGCCAGGGACCGCCGCCGTTCCTCCTCGGACCGGACGCGATCCAGGAGCAGCGTCTCGCCGAACATGCGGATCTGCGCGAGGGGTGTGCGCAGCTCGTGCGATACGCTGGATACGAAATCCGTCCGGAGCTGTGCCAGTTCATACTCGCGTCGCAGCTGCAGCAGGGCCGCGCCGATGAGCGCTGCGGTGAGGGCCAGGAGGCCGAGCAGGAAGGGCAGGCGCGACTTCGGCAGCCCGCCGATCACCAGTCGCCGGGCGGCTTCCGGGCGGAGGGTGACTTCGACCTGGAGCCCGGCCAGATACGCGCCCAGCGAGTCGCGGCCGGTGAAGGGGGAGGCGAATTGCCGGGGCGACTGGTAGAGCGTGGTGCCCCGGCGGTCGCGCACCACCACCGAGCCGAGCGAGTCGTAGATCACGCCGCGGGTGAGCGCCCGGGGCAGGAGCGGCTCCTCCGTCACGGCGGCCAGCACGGGCTCGAGCGCGGCAGGGTCGGCCACCAGGCCGACGGCCGAAAGCGGGACGCCCTGCGGATCGCGCGCCACGCGGTACAGGATCAGCCAGCTCGACCCCAACAGCGTGGCGAAGTACCAGTCCTTCCCGTACTCCGCGCGCGCGTGGCCCGTCAGGGTATCGACGAGCCACTCCACTTCTGCCGGCGGCGGCGGCGCGCCGCCGGTGCGCAACCGCCGGCCCGCGAACGTCAGCGCGAACGCGTATCGGCCGTGGGCGAGGAAGCGCCGGGTGAGGACGTCGCCGCCGGCGCCGAGCTCGGCCGGCCCGGGTAGCCGGTGCGCGCCGTTCCCGCGCTGGAGCGGCGCGAGCGTGGGCGCGACGACGGAGGCGTACAGCTCTTGAGCCGTCCGCGCAGCGTAGCGCGCCGCCGCGAACGCGGCGTAGTCCCGCAGGACGCTCTCGGCCGTCGCCCGATGGTACAGCGCGGTCAGCTGGGCCTGGATCGCCAGCAACGTGGCCAGCACAAGCGTCAGCACCAGCAGGACCGCGACGAACACGCCGCGCGGCCGCCGCGGCCGGAGTGCGCTCACCGGGGAGCGTTCTCCTCGTCCAGACTCGCTGTCGCCGCGCTCGTCATCGGGAGTTCAAGCTACGTGGCCCGGCGCGCGCTGGGCACGGCCCTTGACGGTTTCCTGACATCGTGCGGACCGGGCACGCACACGGCCGGCCCGGGGTCGGTCTATCATTGCGTTGGACCCCACCAGGAGGCCGCCGTGCTCCATGCGCTGACTCTGCTCCCCCCCTTTCCCCGGCTGCTCGCGGCCTTGCTGTACAACGCGTCCGAGCCGGCGGTGCCGGCCGAGAAGTTCGACGTCGACGTCGCCCATTCCGAGATCGGCTTCAGCATCCGGTTCATGGGCCTGACCGACGTGCGGGGGCGGTTCAAGGAGTTCCGGGGCACCATCATGTACGTGGAGGGCGACCCGGCGCAATCGACGGTGACGGTGCTCATTCGGAGCAAGAGCATCGACACGGGGAGCGACTGGCGCGACCGCGATCTCCGGGGAGCGAGCTTCTTCGCCGTCCATTCCTTTCCGACGATTTCGTTCCGCAGCACGCGGGTCGAGCGCACGGCCGACGGATTCGCGGCACACGGGCCGTTCACGCTGCGCGGCGTCACCCGGGACATCGCGATCCCCTTCCGGATGCTGCACGGGAAGATGAAGGACGCATGGGGGAACACCCGCATCGGGTTCGTGGGGAGCCTGAAGCTGAACCGCAAGGATTTCGGCGTCACCGGCACCAACTTCTGGAACTCCGTGGTGGACCTCTCGCGCATGGCGCTGGCGGACACGGTGCAGGTGGATCTCACCATCCAGGGCTCCGTGCCCAATTTCGAGCGTATCACTTTCGGCGCCCGGCCGAACACCCGGGCCTTGGGCGAGCTCCTGTTGCAGACGCTGACCGATCGCGGGCTCGAGGCCGCAGTGGCGCAGCACGCGGCCCTGAAGGGCGACACCGTCGCCTATTCCGTGGGCGAGTCCCAGCTCAACACGCTCGGCTACAAGCTGCTGCAACGCGGTCGCCTGGACGACGCGATCCGGATCTTCCAGGTCAACGCCGCCGCGTTTCCCCAGTCCGCCAACGTGCACGACAGCCTGGGCGAGGCGTATTTCCTGAAAGGCGACCGGGCCCGCGCGCGCGAGAGCTACGAGAAGTCTCTCGCGCTCGACCCCGACAACGCGGGTGCGATGGAGGTGCTGCGCTGGCTCCGGTCCTAGCGTCGGGACAGGTCCGCATACACGATCCCCACGAACTGGTCCGGCGTCAGGAACCCCTTCCCCCATTGGGCGTCGAACTCGGCCGTCGGTTTGGCGGCCACCACCTGCTCCAGCGTGCGCCCACCCGCCATGGCCGGACGCACACGGTCCCGCACCCCCACCAGCATGTCGCGAAACGCCTGCAGCTCGACGCGGTTCGAGAGCGCCCCGTGACCGGGGATGATCTTCGTGCCGGCGTTCGCCAGCGCCAACACGCGGTCCGCCGCGGCGATCATCCCCTCGATCGAGCCGCCGGTCGAGACGTCGATGAACGGGTAGAAGCCGTTGAAGTAGGTGTCCCCCGCGTGAATCACGTTCGCCTTCTTCCACCACACGATCGCGTCGCCGTCGGTGTGCGCGGGCGCGACGTGGAACGCGTGGATCGAGTCGCCGTTCAGATAGAACGTCACGGCGTCGGTGAAGGTCACCACGGGGAGCGCGCCGGCGGGGGAGGGGGGCACCCGCTGGTTGAAGGCGGCGAGAAACTGCTCCACGCTCATCCGCCGCCGCACGTTTTCGTGCGCGACGATGAGCACTCCGGCCTTCCCGAGATTCTCGTTCCCCCCCGTGTGATCGCCGTGCCAGTGCGTGTTGAGGACGAAGCGGATGGGGCCGGAGGAGATCGCGGTGACGGCCGCCTTGATCTTGTCGGTCAGCGGCGCGTACTGGTCGTCGACCAGGAACACGCCGCTTTCCCCGGTGGAAACGCCGATGTTGCCGCCGCGGGCCATCAACAGGTGAACACCGGGCGCGACGGCGACCGTTTGAACCCGCACGGTGTCGAAGTTCTGCTGGGCGGAGGCGGGGCTCCGGACCGATGCCAGGATTGCGAGGATGACGACGGCGCGACGCATGCCACGACCTCCGAAAGGTGAAAGGGACTAGCTGACTTCCGCTTCGAACGCTCCGGTTAAAATCCGTCCGTGGCGCTTGACCTGCACCCAGATCCGGTAACGACCGGGCTGCGGGAACGCGTACGGAAAGGAAAGGGAGCTGGAAGCGGAGAGCGGTCCACGCCGATGTGGACCGTGGTCGAGGCTCGCAGCGGGGCGTACCGGTCCCTGCTCCCCGCTCCCTTGCAGCGCGGCCATCTTCCTCGCCACCGACCCGCGCACCGTGTCCTCCGGCCCGCGCAGCAGGAACGTCTGTTGCGCCGCCCACGAGATCGTGCCGAGCGGGTGCAGGTGCACGAAGACCGCGCCGTCCTCCCGCGTGACCGCCGTGTGTCCGGTCATGCCCATGTAGGGCTCGAGCTCGGCGGGTTCACCCCGGGGCCCACGTACCACGAACCGTAAAGCCGCGTCCGCGTTGGCCACGAGCGGCTCGCTCCCGCGCTCCCAAGTCATGGTCGAGCCGTCGGACAGCGTCACCACGTCTCTCGTGTCCCGCGTCTCGCTTGCCGTCCACCATGCGTCGTCCGGGTCCCCGGGCCGGAACACGCCGCGGGCTTCCGTCGCGGGAAGCTCCACCGTGTCGGTCAGCGTCTGCGCGAACCCGCTTTCGTGCACGATGTCCGCGTACACGCGGTAGCGACCCGCGGGCAGCTGGGGGAGGGGAGGCAGCGGCGTGTCGAACGTGTTGGAATCGATCGGCACGGGATGCAGGTGCGCGAAGGCGTCGAGGCCGCCGTCACCCACGAGAAACAGGTGCATCAGCCGTCCGTGGTCGGGAACGAGCGGCGTCCACCGCCGCGAGAGCCAGGCCGAGTCGTCGAGGGCGAGGCGAAGCACGCGCCGGGCGGCAGGTGCGGCGCCGTCCGAGTGCACACTCGCCGTGGCGTGAAACGGCCGATACAGATTCCCGCGGTACTCGGCGTCGACCCCGGTCCACCAGGCTCGTCCGAGGAAGAGCAGGCCGGCCAGGACCACCGTCCCGGCGCCGACGGTGATCCGCGCCCGGCGCACCCGGTGGGGATCGGGCGCCTCGCCGGGGGGCAGGACGCTCTCCCGCACCGCGGCCCCGATGATGGTGAGCGCGCCGATGAACAGGACCGCGCCCAGGCCGAGCAGCGCGAAGCCGAGCGGACGCTGGAGCTCGAGCCGGCGCGTCGCAATCGCCTGGACTGGGACGATGGCGGTGCCGGATCCGGCCGTGCCTTCGACGGCGACGTGCACGCTGTAGGAGCCGACGGTCATCAGCCACAGCGCGGCGCTGTACAGCGCCGGATCGCCGGGAACGGAGTCGGCCAGGTCGGCGGGCGGGGCGCCTTCGGTCCCCGCGTCCCAGCGCACCGGCAGCACCGTGACCCGGCGCACGCCCGCCCCTCCCTCGCTGCCGAGGATCCGGACGCTGATCTGGGCGAGTCCGGGCACGACTCCCGGCGATCGCACGATCACGCGTATGGGATAGGGCCCCGCACTCCCTTCGAAGTACGTGTCCGGACTGCCGACGTGCGCCGAGAGGACGAGGACGAGGGCGGCGAGCGCCAGGGGGGGGGGGACGCGCTTCACCGCTTGACCCTCGCCAGCCACTTTCCCCAGGCGAGGCCGATCCGGGCGGACACGAAGGCGATCCCCACCGCGACGGCGAGCCCCGTGGCGAAAACCGCCGCGCTCGGGTCGCGGCCCCACCACTCGTAGCGCCAGGGGCCCAGGCGGCTCGAGTAGTCCCACCGGTCGGCGGTGAAGAACCAGTTGCGCGCCGCCGGCGTGAGCATGAACTCGGCGAAGAACCACTGCGCCGCGAGGAGCAGCGCCACGAAGGCGACGCCCAGCGCTGCGGCCTGCAGCCAGTCGCTCCGTCCGCGCAGCCGTCGCAGCAGCAGGTCGAGGCCGACCGCGGGAACGACGAGCAGGAGCGGGAACGGATACGGCACCATATGGGTGACCGGGTTGAGAATCGGCGCGAGTAGCGGTCGGGCGGGGAACAGGGCGAGGATCCAGTTCATCGCGAGGTTCAAGCCGACGTAGATCGCCGCCACCGTCGTCGCCGGCCAGGCGAGGCGTAAGGCCCGGGCCGGCCCGAGCAGCAGCACGGGGAAAATGCCGGCCGTCACCTTGTAGAACAGCGAGCCGTGCATCCGGTTCGGCATGGCGATGTACTCGGTGGCCATGACCGCGACCATGACGACCACGATCCCGGCGGTGTAGGCGAACATCCAGCGGGTGGCGGGCGCTTCCGCCCCCGGCGGGGCGGCGTTCTGGCGCGCAAGCACGAGCAGCATGGCGCCCAGCTGAATCGTGACGATGCCGAGCGCGAGCACGGCATGCGGTGGGGACAGGATTTCGACGTCGAGCCCGTAGGCGTTGTGCCACCAGTTGTCGAACGGCGCCGAGGTGATCATCGCGATGGCGCCCCAGATCGCGACCCAGGCGCCGAGGGGTCCGCGGAAGCCCCAGAAACTGACGCCCGCTGCCCGCTCCTCCGGCGTGCCGGCGAAGCTGATTCGCAGGACGAGCCAGCCGCAGGCCACGCCGGCGAGCGCCCCACCGAGGTAGATGGCCAGATGGGCCGGTGTCCAGAACGTGTCGCGCCCGATGGTCCGGTGCCACGAGATGTCCCACAGCACGCCGACGACGGCGCTGGTCGCCGCGAGCAGGGCGGCGG
>JBOHSA010000008.1:0-27399 GCA_050732995.1 Gemmatimonadales bacterium
AGCTTGTTTGCAGCTCCCCCAGGCTTATCGCAGCTTACCACGTCCTTCGTCGCCTCCCTGTGCCAAGGCATCCACCGTGCGCCCTTACGCGCTTGATCTCGTAGTTCTCGGTGTGATTCCTCAACACTACACACCACACGCTCATCGGTTGTCAAAGAGCTCGTGCCCGCCGCAGACAGCGGCCGGCAGCCAGCAGGTGATCGAGCGTGGAAAGTGCGGGCGACTTCTCGAGGCCTTTCGGCGTCCGGCAAGCCGGGCGTTTACTCGGCGCTCCAGAAAGGAGGTGATCCAGCCGCAGGTTCCCCTACGGCTACCTTGTTACGACTTCGCCCCAGTCACCGACTTGACCTTAGACGGCTGCGTCCTTGCGGTTCGCCCACCGGTTTCGGGTCCCTCCGGCTTCCATGGCGTGACGGGCGGTGTGTACAAGGCCCGGGAACGTATTCACCGCGGCGTGGCTGATCCGCGATTACTAGCGATTCCGGCTTCATGCAGTCGAGTTGCAGACTACAATCCGAACTTAGCCCGGCTTTTGGCGATTGGCTCCCCCTCGCGGGTTCGCGACGCGTTGTACCGGGCATTGTAGCACGTGTGTCGCCCTGGACGTAAGGGCCATGATGACTTGACGTCGTCCCCACCTTCCTCCGGCTTAACGCCGGCAGTCCCCCCAGAGTCCCCGGCCGAACCGCTGGCAACTGGGAGCGAGAGTTGCGCTCGTTGCGGGACTTAACCCAACATCTCACGACACGAGCTGACGACAGCCATGCAGCACCTGTGCTGGCGCTCCGAAGAGGGACCGATGTTTCCACCGGCTTGCACCAGCATGTCAAGCCCAGGCAAGGTTCTTCGCGTTGCTTCGAATTAAACCACATGCTCCACCGCTTGTGCGGGCCCCCGTCAATTCCTTTGAGTTTCAGCCTTGCGGCCGTACTCCCCAGGCGGGACACTTACTGCGTTAGCGACGGCACCGAGGGGGTCGCTCCCCCCGACGCCTAGTGTCCATCGTTTACGGCGTGGACTACCAGGGTATCTAATCCTGTTTGCTCCCCACGCTGTCGCGCCTCAGCGTCAGCAACGGCCCAGCAGAACGCCTTCGCCACTGGTGTTCTTCCCGATCTCTACGCATTCCACCGCTACACCGGGAATTCCATCTGCCTCTACCGTGCTCGAGCCCGCCAGTCTTACCGGCAGCCCCGCAGTTGAGCCGCGGGATTTCACCGGCAACTTAACGGGCCGCCTACGCGCCCTTTACGCCCAGTGATTCCGGACAACGCTCGCACCCTCCGTATTACCGCGGCTGCTGGCACGGAGTTAGCCGGTGCTTCCTTTGGAGGTACCGTCACCCAGGGTCCCCTTATCGAAGCCCTGTATTCGTTCCCCCTGACAGTGGTTTACAATCCGAAGACCGTCATCCCACACGCGGCGTCGCTGCGTCAGCCTTGCGGCCATTGCGCAATATTCCCCACTGCTGCCTCCCGTAGGAGTCTGGGCCGTGTCTCAGTCCCAATGTGGCTGATCATCCTCTCAGACCAGCTACCCGTCGTCGCCTTGGTGGGCCGTTACCCCGCCAACAAGCTGATAGGTCGCGAGGCCCTCCGTCGGCGCAACCTTGCGGCTGCTTTCCTCGCCCAGGGATGCCCCCGAACGAGCGTATGCGGTATTACCCGGCCGTTGGGCCGGCTATCCCCCGCCACCGGACAAGTTCCTCACGTGTTACGCACCCGTCTGCCACTGAACCGGAGTTGCCCCCGGTCCCGTGCGACTTACATGTGTTAGGCACGCCGCCAGCGTTCGTCCTGAGCCAGGATCAAACTCTCCAATGAATGAGAATTCGAACAGCTCACCGAACGACTGGTACTGCTGTCGTCCGAATCACGTCAGAATGAAACCCCTCGCGGCACGCGTCTGACCGCATGTCCGCTCAATCGGGGCCGCACTCCACACGCTCGACCATCAATTCTCAAAGAGCCGCCGGGAAAAATCTCCCGGCCAGACTCGAATCCTAGCCGGGTGACCCGAGGTGAGTCAAGGGGGGGTGGGACTTGAAGATACGACCTCTCCCCCCGCTCAGTCACCAGCGTCAGAGTGTCGCCTGCACCCGCGCGTAATAGAACCCGCCGTTCATCCCGAATTGACTCACCCGGCGGCTGTAGACGAACCGGCCGGAGTTGATGTTTGCCCCCTTGATCTGCCGGTCCGGGTAGTCGTTGAAGACATTGTTCCCCCCGATGCCGAGCCGCAGACCAGCCCACACTTCGTACGTGAAGTCGAGATCGGCCAGGGTCTTGGCCCCGAACCGTTCGTCGTTGGCCGGGTTCAGCGGATTCAGATAGCGGATCTCCCCGTAGTGGGTGGCGCGGGCCAAACCGCTGAACCGGCCGAGGGTGTAGCGGGCGGTGAGGGTGCCCTTGCGGCGCGGCAGCGCGTCCTCCAGCCGGTTCCGGTCCTCGCGGTTGAGCAGTTTGACGCTGACGGTATCGAGATTGGCGCCCGAGAACACCGTGGCCATCGCCGCCGGGATATGGACCCGCTCGACCTCCGTCTTGGTGAGATTCGCCGACCCGGTCAGGTTGAGCGTCCCGCGGCCGAGGCCCCGGGCGTAGGCCACCACGAGGTCCACCCCGGTGGTCTTGGTGTCCACCGCGTTGGTGAAGAACTGCGCCCCCGTCACGCCCAGGCTCTGGAACGGCACGAGGATCTGCCCGACGCGGGCGCCGATCGTGGGGTCGTTGGAGGCGAACTGGCTCGTGATCACGATGCGGTCGTCGATCGTGATCTGATAGCCGTCCAGCGTCACGGAGAGGTTGTCGGCGGGCCGGGCCGTGAAGCCGAGACTCGCGTTCACGGAGGTCTCGTCGCGCAGCGCGGGAATGCCAAAGGCCTGTGTCACGCGACTCTGATTGTTGCTCGTCAACACCTGCCGCGGCTCGAGTTGGCCGGACACGGGGTTCACCACAAACTGCGTGCTGACGTTGTTGAACCAGACTTGGTGCAGGGACGGCGCCCGGAAGCCGGTGCTGAGCGCGCCGCGCAGGGCGATGTGCGGCGTGATCTCGTAGCGTCCCGCCACCTTCCAGTTCACTGTGTTGCCGAAGTCGCTGTAGTTCTCGAAGCGCCCGGCCAGGTCCACCATGACCCGCTCGGTCAGCTGGGTCTCGAGGCCGGCGTAGGCGCCGATCGAGTTGCGGAAACGGTTGACTTCGTTAGCAGGCTGGAAGCCGGGGAAGCCCTGGGAGCCCGCTTGTTTGGGCGCCCCACCGGGGAGCGTGTCGTAGTCGATGCCCGGCCGGGTCCCGCCGTTGCCGAGCTGGTAGGAGGCCGCATCCCCGGCCTCGATGCGGTAGTTCTCCACTCGAAACTCACCACCGAGCACGAGCGACAGGGATTTCAGCGCGCCCCGACGGGCGATGGGCCGCACGAGGTCGAGGTTGCCGGTGGATTGGGCGAAGATCAGGCGCCCCGCATCGAACGTCGTCGGGCTGGCCGCGCCCAGCGAGGCGTTCACCGTGTTCTCGATGTTGTACTGCAGGAGGTTGCGCCCATGGGTCAGGCTGAAATCGACGTCCCACCCCCGACTCGCGCCCCGCACGCCGGCGCTGAACGACCGATCACCCAGACCGGTGTGGATCTCCGGCAGGAAGCCGTTCGGAAAGATCTGGTCGACGGTCTGGGCCCGCTGGTTGGGCAGGCGGTAGAAGGCTCCGGCCTCCCCGTTGCGGTGCGAGAACCCTCCGAACAGGTAGAGCTCGGCGTTTTCGGACAGCGGCAGGGCGCCGTTGAAGAACGCCATCCCGACGGTCGCGGCGGCCTGCCCCACTGTCATCGTGACGTCGCGACGGGTCAGCCCGCGGTTCTGCAGCTCGGCGTCCGTCGCCGCCTGCCCCGTGATCCCCGGGAAGATATCCGCGGACCAGGGCTCGGCGCGGTTGGTGGCACCACGGTCCAAGAATTCCCCGGTGACGTTGAAATAGCCGCTCGTCCCCACTCGAAAGCCGTAGTTGAGGTCGGTCCGGACCTGGCCGCCATCATGGTTCGACATCAAGTCCCCAAAGCCGCCGCCGCCCGGCGTGATTCCGACCGTCGTCGACGCATCCAGCTGCTCGGTCTGTTCCTTCAGGACGATGTTGATCACGCCGGCGATCGCGTCGGAGCCGTATTGGGCCGCGGCGCCATCCCGCAACACCTCGACGCGCTCGATCGCGGCCGCGGGGATGGCGTTCAAGTCCACGCCCACGGTGCCGCGCCCGAACGTGCCGTTCACGTGCACGAGGGCGGTCGCGTGCCGGCGCTTGCCGTTGACGAGCACGAGCACCTGGTCGGGGCCGAGGCCCCGGAGGCTGGCGGGGTTGATGTGATCGCTGCCGTCCGCAATGGTCTGGTGCGACGCGTTGAACGCCGGCGCGAGGGTCGCCAGGATTTGGTTGACCTCGGTGTGACCCGTGTTCGCGAGCTCGCCCGCGGAAATGACATCCACCGGCACGGGGGTCTCGAGCGCGCTGCGCGCCGTGCGCGACCCCGTGACGACGATCTCGTTCAGCGCCAGGGCGCTCGTGGCGAGCTGGAGGTCGGCGGTGACCGTTTCCCCCGCCGTCACCGTAACCGGTCGCTCGACCGCCTCGTAGCCGATGAGCCGAGCCCGGACAGTGTGCGCGCCGGCGGGGGCGGTCAGGCGATACTGCCCCTGCGCGTTCGTCACGGCGCTACGGACCGTCCCGATGATGACGACGTTGGCTCCAGGGAGCGGTGTGGCCGTACCGGTCGCCGTGACCGTCCCGGTAATCGTGCCCACCTGCTGGGCGCCGGCCACGCCCGCGGTCGCCACAGCGACCACTGACACCAGCGCCAGAGTCCTGCGCCACGATAAGGCTTTCACAGTAGGCCTCCGAGCAGAAAGTGAGGTTAGCATACGGGCGCGTGCCACCGTCCGCTACCGGGGGGCGGCGAGCTGCTCGAACACCCCCCGCGCCCGCCCCAGCTGCGCCAACACCGAGTCCCGCTCCGCCGGCGTGTTCCAACCGGTATGCCCCTGGGCGACCGCCGCGACCCGGTCCACCCACCGGACGAAATACGCCGCATCAGCCGGGGAGGGCGCGGGCTCGTGCCCGACCTGCACAAAAATGGGGCTGGTCGAGGCGAACGGGTACAGATCGAGGATCGGCGTGCGGGGCCGCTCGCTCCAGGCCCGCACCACGTACCAGCCGCTCGCGGTGGGCGTCACCGAGAAGGTTGTGTCGACACGGGTACGATCCCCGGCGAGCGGTAGCGACGCCACGACCCGTCCGTTGCCCACGAGCTCCAGGTGGTCGACCGCCACATTGGAGCGCAGGACGACGTGCGCCGCGAGCCGGGCCCCCGACGCCGGCAGGCGCAACTCGTCCCCGATCTCCCGAGCGCCGAGGGTGAACTCGAGGAGGGGCCCGTTGGTCACGAACGTCTTCCCCGCCCTGATCCCGGCCAACCAGCGCGGGTGATCGAGTGTCGGCCCGACCCGGACGTAGACGCGGACCAGGCCGGGCGGACCGCGCAGCGAAGCGAAATTGGGAAAGGCGTCGGTCCCCGCCCCCGCCGGCAACCGAAACCCGCAGTTCAGGAGTCGATACCAGATCTGCGAAGTGATCAGGTGATCGCTGTACCCCATCACTTCCAGGTAATCGACCTTCCCCAGCGCCACGTCCACCGGCAGGGCGTAGCCTAGGGGCTCGGCAGCGTTGTCCGGATCGGGAGGCGTGTCGAACGGGTGGACGTAGCCCACCAGGGCGCCCTGCGCGTGGGCCAGGTCGGCCACGGCGGCATTGCTCGGCGCGAGACTGGCCGCCGCCGTGTTGGGATAGCCGCCATAGTCGGGGACCAGGTAGTGGTCGGACAAGCCGATGAGCCCCAGGTGCCCCCACACACTGGTGTGATACTCCTGGGCGTGCAGCAGCAGCAGATCGCGCCGCGATACTGGGTCCGGCGTCGTCCGGAAGTAGCCGATGTCCGGGATGCGCTGCTCCTTGTTCACGATCAGGTTTTCGACCACGTGCAACCCCTCGGCCCGCGCCTGGAACGCCAGATGCGCGGGTGTGTTGCGGTACGCGCCGCCATAGTTCATGTGCACGTGGAGATCGCCGCCCCACCACCCGCGCGCGGGCAGGTTTACCAGGCGATCGAGCCGCACCCGCACGGTGCGCGGCGCGCCCGCCGTCGCCATGACTTCCCGCCGGACGATGCCGTACTCGGGGCCCCGCGTGACCTCGACGGTAAAGCGGCCGGGCGGGAGCGTGACGACCGCCGTGCCGCGCGTATGGAAGTACCCGTACTCGAACGGCCGCTCGCCGCGGTCGAACGCTTCATCGGCGTGCCGCCAGGCATCGTCCGGCCCGTAACTCCGGCCATCCGCACCGATGACCGACACTCTGGCGGGCATAGCCGTCCCCGTCCGGTCCTGCACGACGACCGTGAGCCGCGCGGTGGGGCCGAGATAACGGCGCTCGGTGACGGCGAGACGTTGGCGGCGGCCGCCTGGGAGCTCGATGACCCAGAGGGCGGTGTTCCCACCCTCGTTCGAGATGTAGGCGATGCGGCTGCCGTCGCGCGACCAGCGCGGCCCCGTGGCGTCGAACTCGCCGTAGGTGAGCGGGAACGGGTCGCCCCCGCCGTCGGTCATGAGCCACAGCTGGTGCCACTGGCGCCCCAGGTACGAGCTGTACACGACCCGCGTCCCGTCCGGGGACCAGTCGGGGCGGGCCTTCCAGGTCGTCTCCTCGTAGCGCAGCTCGCGCGCGGCGGCGCTTCCGCCGGCCCGGGCCGGCATGCGCCAGAACCCGCCGGTGCCGTGGATGTGGTCGCGGTTCGAGACGACGATGAGCTCCGCCCCGTCCGGCGACCACGTCGGCGAGAGATAGTGGTCCCACCGGCTGTAGTAGTAGCGCGGCAGCGCGCTGCGGTGGTCCTCGGTCACCCGCTCGATCGCGCCGGCCTCGATGTGAGCCTCCCGCACCGGGGCGACGTGGATGTGCCAGCGCCGATTGTCGACCGTGGACACGAAGGCGAGGCGACTCCCGTCCGGCGACCACCGTGGCTCGACGTTCACCGCGCCATTCGCCGTGAGCGGCGCGACCGCGCCGCTCGCGAGCTCGAGCAGCTGGAGCTCGATGGCGTCGCGCGCATATCGCGCGAAGGCGACGAAGCGGCCGTCGGGAGACCAGTCCGGCTGGTAGTCGTAGCCGGGTCCCGCGGTAAGCTGGCGGGCGACGCCCGACCCCAGGCGCTGGCGCCACAACGACCCCTGCATCGAATACACAAGGTCCTGGCCGTCGGGCGACCAGCTGACCGCGCTCGGCCCGCTCGTCACCTGCGGGACGTACATCTCGCGCCAGTAGTACGGGTGGGGGACGTCGACCTGTTTGAGGACCGGCTCCCGCTGAGCGGCCAAGCGGCCAAGCAGAGAGCAACACAGAATGGTGGCGCTCGCCAGCAGCGCGCTCCCCCGGGATCTCATCACGGACGGCTCGCCAAGCGGTTGTACCGGGCGAGCACCTGCCGGAGGCGATCGTGCGGCAAGGCCGTGACGCGCAGATCGTCCCGGCCGGTCATCGTTTGGGCCGCGACGAGCGCGTTGAGGATAGCCTCTTCAGTCGCTTGGACGGTCGCCTCGTAGATCGGGTTGAGCCGCTCGTTCGGGAGCATGGTGAGCGTGACAGTGCCCGTGGGGCGCGCGGCCTCGGCGTTGGCAGTGGAGAACGCGATGAAGATGTCGCCCGACGAGTTCCCGCCGATCCCGCCCATCCGCGCGATGCCCAGCGCCCCGCGTTTAGCGACCTTTTTCAGCTGATGCGGCAGGAGGGGGGCGTCGGTCGCGACGACGATGATGATCGACCCCAGCTCCTCGGCATCCCGCGCGTCACTGCCCCCCCCCCCCTGGTCCTCGCAGCGTCGTCGCGTCTCTCCCCCAGGTGGAGCCTCCCGGCGCTCGTAGCAGGGCAGCAGGTCCGCGATCTCCCGCCCGACGGGCACGCCCGCGACCCGGAGCTGGCCGCGCAGCCCGTAGTTGCACTGCACGAGCACGCCGACCGTGTAGCCTCCTTGTTCCGCGCCGAGCCGGCGCGAGGCGGTGCCGATCCCGCCTTTGAACTGGTGGCAGATCATCCCGGTGCCGCCGCCGACGTTGCCCTCGGCCACCGGGCCCCCGCGGGCGCTGTCGAGCGCGGCGAACGCATGCTCGCGCCGCACGTGAAATCCGTTGATGTCGTTCAGGCTGCCGTCCCAGGTCTCGGCCACCACGGGGAGCGACCAGTCGAACTCGCGGCCGCTCTTCACCAGCCATTCGATCACCGCGTCGCGCACCACGCCGACGCTGTGGGTGTTGGTGATCATCACGGGGCCGCCGAGGAATCCCGACTCTTCCACCCAGGTGGTGCCGGTCATCTCGCCGTTGCCGTTCAACGTGAACCAACCCGCGAACACGGGGTCGGGCGAGTTCCGGCCGCGCGGCAGGACCGCGGTGACGCCGGTGCGGACGGGACCCTGCCCCACCACCAGGCGGCCGCTGCCGGAAACGAGCGTCACTTGGCCGACCTCGACGCCAGGGACGTCGGTGATGGCATTGAGCGGTCCCGGGCTCCCGTCCACCGGCACGCCGAGATCGCGGGCGCGGGGTTTTGCCTGCCCGAGGGCCGTCGCGCTGAGCAGGGGGAGCAGCAGGACGAGAACACGAGTCATGGGGCCCCCTCCACAGGAGCTCAGGACTTCAGGTACAGCTTCTGGGGATCGAGCACCCGGCGCAGCAGCTCGAGCTCGCCGCTCGCGGGCGGATCGAGGTGAGCGAGCCTCGGACGGACGCGCAGCGCCCAGCCCACGCCGGCCCGCGCCGCGGCCGCATCTCCACCCGGGTACAGGGCGGCGAGCACCAGCTCGCCGGTCTCGGGATCGGGCTCGAGCACGCCGAGGTCGGTGATCACTTTCACCGGCCCCGCTCCCGGGTGGCCGAGCTCGCGGCGTGTGCGTCCGTTGGCCCCCCCCCGGTGCCCCGGGCTTGTGATGAAATCCACCCGTTCCGGGAAGGCGCGCGGAGAGAGCTTGCTGACGATCAGGGTGCGCCGGGCGTGGATCGCGATCTCCGCCGCGCCCCCGCTGCCCGGCAACCGGACAGCCGGCCGCTCGTAGGGGCCGATGACGGTGGTGTTGATGTTGCCGTAGCGGTCCACCTGCGCGCCGCCCAGGAACCCCACCTCGATCAGGCCGTTCTGGAGGAAGTACTGGAACACGTCGGCCATACCGCAGACCATGAGCGAGCCCGTGACCAGCGCGGGGTCGCCGATCGACACCGGCAGGCGCTCGGGCACCGCGCCGACCGCGCCGGACTCGTAGATCAGCACGAGGTTCGGCGCATGGGTGGCGCGCGCCAGGTTGCAGGCCAGGTTCGGCAGGCCGATCCCGACGAATACCACCTCGCCGTCGGCCAGCTCCCGCGCGGCGACCGAGGCCATCATTTCGTCCGGCGTATAGACGGCGTCAGAAGCCGTAGTTCACTCCCGGCGAGACCCGGGCGCGCGCGCGCAAGCGATCGGCGAGGCCGGGCTGCTTGGCGAGATAGGCCGCCCGGTCGGGCACGCCGCGCACCCACTCGTCCAGGTAGCGCGCCAGGTGCGCGGGGTCCCGCGAGACGCCCTCCCAGGCGACGTAGAACTCGTTGTCGCGGTCGTAGTAGCCCTGCGCGTAGGAGGGGTGCGCGCCCCACGGCTCCACGACGACTGCGTCCACGATCATCCCGGGAATGAGCGTGCGGTTGGGATCAGCGCGCACGACGTCGGTGCTCACGAGCTCCTCGACCACCACGATCACCCGGGCGGAGGCGAAGGCCGCCTCCTGCTGTACGCCGACGAGTCCCCAGATCTGCGTGTTGCCGTGCGCGTCGGCCCGTTGGGCGTGGATGATGGTGACGTCGGGCGTGAGGGCCGGCACCGTGGCGAGCGCCTGGCCGGTATAGGGACAGGTCACGGTCTTGATGCGCGGGTTCGCGGTCGGGAGGTCGGTGCCCCCGTAGTCGCGCAGGAGCCAGAAGGGGAGCCCGGCGGCGCCGGCGCTGAACCGGGCCACCATGCCGAAGTGGGAGTACTCCTCGATCTCGAGCGTCGGGCGGCTCCCCTTCCCTTCCACGGCGCGGCGGAACGCGTGCAGCGAGCCGACCCCGGGGTTGCCCGCCCAGGAAAAGACCAGCTTCCGGGCGCACCCCGCGCCGATCATCTGGTCGTAGATCAGGTCGGGCGTGAGGCGACAGAGCGTCAGGTCGCGGCGGCCCTGCCGGATGATCTCGTGTCCCGCGGCGAAGCAGATGAGGTGGGTGAAGCCTTCGATCACCACGGTGTCGCCGTCGTGGACGAACCGGGCGATGGCGTCCCGCAAACTCGTCACTTTGGAGCCGTCAGCCATCGGCTAGTCGGTCAGCTCCCGCAGGCACTCCGCGATGAGCCGCAACGCCGTGTCCACGTCGTAGTCGTCCACGACGAGCGGCGGGGCGAGGCGCAGGGTGCTTTTCCCCGCGCCGAGCAGCAGGAGACCCTGCTCGAAGGCGCGGCGCACGAGGTCATGGACCAGCTCCGGGGCGGGCTCGCGGGTGCCGCGGTCTTTGACGAACTCGAGCCCGATCATCAGGCCGCGGCCGCGCACGTCGCCGATCGCCGCGTATTGCTCCGCCAGCCGCCGGGCGCCCGCGAGCAGCCGTTCGCCCAGCCGCGGCACGTTGGGCAGGAGCTCCCGTTCGACCACGTCGAGCGTCGCGAGCGCCGCGGCGCAGCACACGGGGTTCCCGCCGAACGTCGAGCCGTGGGCGCCGGGGCCCCATTTCATTACCGCCTCCTTGGCGATCAGGGCGCCGATCGGCATGCCGGAGCCGAGCCCCTTCGCCACGACCAGGATGTCGGGCTCGACGCCCTCGTGCTCGCAGGCGAACATCGTGCCCGTGCGCCCGATGCCACACTGCACTTCGTCGGCGACGAGCAGGATGCCGTAGCGGTCGCACAGCTCGCGCAGCTCGCGCAGGTAGCCCGGCGGCGGGACGACGTAGCCGCCCTCCCCCTGGACCGGCTCGACGAACAGCGCGGCCACGTTCGCCGGATCGAGGCGCTTGGCGAACAACTCCTCTTCGATCGCCGCGACGCAGCGCCGGGTGCACTCGGGCCCGTCCCGGCAGAAGTCGCAGCGGTAGCGGTAGGCGTAGGGGACGTGGTACACCTCGGGCAGGAAGGGCCCGAAGCCCGAGCGTTGCACCACCTTGCTCGCGGTGAGGCTCAACGCGCCGTACGTCCGGCCGTGGAAGGCGCCGCTGAACGCCACCAGCGCCGGCCGGCCTGTGGCATGGCGGGCCAGTTTGATCGCGCCCTCCACCGCCTCGGTGCCGGAATTGGCGAGAAACACCCGCTTCTTACTTTTGCCGGGCGCGAGCGCCGCGAGCTGTTCGCACAGGGCGGCGAAGCTCTCGTAGTAGAAGTCCGACCCGCAGATGTGGAGGAAGCGGCTCGCCGCCTCCCGCACCGCCGCGACGACCATGGGGTGCCCGTAGCCTGTCGAGGCGACCGCAATGCCCGCCATGAAGTCGAGGTAGCGGTTGCCGTCCAGATCCTCGACCATGGCGCGCTCCCCGCGCGCGATGACGAGCGGATACTCCTTGGGATAGGAGGTGGAGGCCCAGCGGTTCTGCCGCTCCACCACGACGCGCGCCTTGGGGCCGGGCGGCGGGGTCACGATGCGCGGGTAGTCCCTGGTCATCGGTTCGCCGCCGTCTTCAGGCCTTTCACCGCCTGGCGCAACGCTTCCTGGAACAGCGCCACGATCTCTTCGACCTCGGGCTCCGAGATGATGAACGGCGGCGCGAGCATCACGAGGTCGCCGTTCTCGCCGTCGGCCTGTCCGACGTTGGGCCAGACCACGAGCCCGGCGTCCTGCGCAGCCCGGGTGAACGTCTCGGCGAACTTGAGCGCGCGCGGAAACGGCGCGCGAGTCTCCTTGTCCTCGACAAATTCGATCCCCGCGAGCAGCCCCCGGCCGCGCACGTCTCCGACGTGGGACAACCCCTTCAGGGCGTTCAGCCGGCGCTGGAACACGAGCCCCAGCTCGGCGCAGCGCTCGACCAGGCGGTGCTGCTTGAGGTAGCGCACGGTGGCGAGCCCGGCGGCGCACGCCACGGGATGATGGGAGAACGTCTGCGCGTGCAACAGGGCGCCCGATCCTTCGGCCAGGACGTCGACGATGCGCCGAGGCGCGGCGAGGCCCGAGAGCGCCGCGTAGCCCGCGGCGAGCCCCTTCCCCATCGTCAGGAGGTCGGGCGCGACCCCGGTGCGCTGCATGGCCCACCAGGTCCCCGTGCGTCCGGCGCCGGTGAGCACTTCGTCGGCGATGAGCAGCACCTGGTGGCGGTCGCAGATCTCGCGGATACGGCGGAAGTAGTCGGCGCGCGGCGTCGCGGCGCCGGTCGAAGCCCCGCCCACGGGCTCCGCGATGAAGGCCGCCACGGTGTCCGCCCCTGCCTCGGCGATCGCCGCCTCGAGGGCGCCGCCGCTGCACGCGGGGCAGTCCGGATCCCGTCCCTGACAGCGGCACCGGTACGCGTAGGGCGCCGGGATGCGCCGCACGTCCACCAGCCACTCCCGGAAGATGGCCTTGTAGTGCTCCCGCGCCGACGCCGAGAGGGCGAGGAGGGTGTTGCCGTGATAGGCGGGGGCGAGGGCGATGATCTTGTGCTTCTGCGGCAGTCCGCGCTCGACCCAGTACTGCCGGGCGAGCTTGAGCGCGGCCTCGACGGCCTCCGAGCCGCTCGACAGGAAGTAGAGCTGGTCCAGGTCGCCCGGGCAGGTGGCCGCGACCTCGGCGGCGAGCTCTTCGACCGGCCCGTGGGTGAACGCCATGCCGCTGACGTAGCCGAACGCCTTGGCCTGGGCGGCCATAGCCTGGGGGATCTCGGGCCGGCCGTGGCCCAGGGTGGCGACGAACGCGCCGCCGCACGCGTCCAGGTAGCGCTTGCCGCGCTCGTCGTAGAGGTAGCAGCCCTCGCCGCGGACGATGCGCGGGAAGGCGCGCGTCAGCTGGCGGTAGAAGACGTGGCGGTGGGGGTAGGCGTGCGCGCCCGAGGTTCGCTCCACGCCCCGCAAGATACGGGGCCCGGCGGAGACCGGCTAGGAAGGCGTGTCAGAACGCCTGATCCCAGCGAACGGACAAGCGGATCGCGGAGCCGATGAGGCCAACCATGCTGTAGGTCTGGACGAAGTTGCCCCACTGCTCGCGGGTCCGGGGGTCGATGTGCTCGGCCAGCAGGCCGTGGCGGTTGCGGCAGGCGAGCAGGCTCTCGAACAGGGCGCGCGCCTCGTCCCGCTGGCCGATCGCGGCCAGCGCGTTGACATGCCAAAAGCTGCACACCAGGAATGCGTTCTCCGGTTTCCCGAAATCGTCGGGCTCGACGTAGCGGAAGATGAAGTCGCCGCGGCGCAACCCGCGCTCGATGGCGCGCACGGTGCCGACGAACCGGGGATCCTCCGCCGACACGAATCCGAGCTCGTTCAGGCGCAACAGGCTCGCGTCGAGCGTCTCGCCGTCCATCGTGGCCACGAAGCTCCCGAGCCGGGGATTCCAGGAGCGCTCACACACCACCTCGTGGATGCGCGCCGCCTGACGGCTCCAATGGGCGGCGCGGTCGGCGAGTCCGAGGTGCTCCGCGATTCTGGCCAGCCGCTCGCAACCGGCCCAGCACATGATGCTGGAGAAGGTGTGCACGCGCGTCGCGCCGCGCAGCTCCCAGATCCCCGCATCCGGTTGGTCGAAGAGGGTGGCCGCACGGTCCCCGAGCGTTTCGAGACGGCGGAATAGGACGTGGTCTCCGCGACGGACCAGCCGCCGGTCGAAGAAGACGTGCGTCGCGGCTAGGATGGCGGAGCCGTAGACGTCGTGCTGGACCTGGTGCTGGGCCTGATTGCCGATCCGCACGGGTCGCATGCCGCGGTAGCCCGGGAGGGAATCGACCTCTCGCTCTTCGGTGACCGGGCGGCCGCTGATGCCATACATGGGCAGGAGACGCCCGTCTTCCCTGCCGGCCACGATATTGAGGATGTACCCGAGGTAACGCTCCATCGTGCGCGTGGCGCCGAGCCGGTTGAGGGCGTTGACCACGAAGTAGGCGTCGCGCAGCCAGCAGTAGCGGTAGTCCCAGTTGCGCGCGCTGCCGGGGGCCTCCGGAATGGACGTGGTCATGGCCGCAACGATGGCGCCGGTGTCCTCAAAGACATTGAGCTCGAGCGTGATGGCCGCGCGGATCACGGCGTCCTGCCATTCGAAGGGGATGGCGAGCGAGCGCACCCATTCACGCCAGTAGGCCGCGGTCTCTTCCAGGAACCGGCCCCCGACATCCGCCACGGCACCCTGGACGGTCTCGTCGGGTCCGAGGACGAGGGTGACGGCGTCCTCCAGAAAGAACGGGGTGTCCTCCACGATCGCGGTGACCGACACATCCGTGGTCAGCCGCAGCACGACATCCGCGCCCAGGTACCGGATGTGATTGCTGCCGCAGGTGATGTCCGCCGGGGCGCGGCCATAGTGGTGGGCCGGGCGGATCCGCACGCGCACCCGGGGGTTGCCGGCGATCCGTTTGATCTGTCTGACCAGCATCATGGGACAGAACATGCGGCCGAATTGCCGGAAGCGCGGGGCGAAGTCCGTGAGCTCGACGCAGCCGCCGCTGCGGTCGTACAGGCGCGTGACGAGGATCGGCGTGTTGACGAGGTATTCCTGCTCGTCCCGCACGCAGTCGATCAGCTCCACGACGGAGAACCCAAAGTCCGCTTCGGCGGTCCGCTCGCGGAGCAGGGAGCAGAACACGGGGTCGCCGTCAAACCGCGGGAAGCAGGCCCAGACGGTTTCGCCCAGCGGATTCACCAGGGCGCCGATCGTGCCGTTGCCGATCAAGGCGAGATCCACGGAGGTCACGGCGGAGCCTCCGTCCTCCGGCCACTCCCGCCGCCCGGCGGCGCCATGGCCCGCTCCAACCAGGCCCGCACGGCACCGACGTCACGCAGGCGCCACCGGGCCGCCGTCCGCCCCGGCCCGACTTTGACCGCGTGTCCGTGGAGGCGATTGACCGTCGCGAAGCCGTATTCATCAGTGCTGTCGTCGCCGACGAAGACAGGCGTGCGCCCGCGAAACGGCTTCTCTTGCATGAACTCCAGAATCGCGGACCCCTTATCCTTGCCGGCGGGCTTCATTTCGACCACGCGCTTGCCCGTCTGGACGCAATACTGCGCGCCCAGGCGGGTCAGCAAGGAGCGCACCAGCCGATGGGCAAAGCCGCCCAGGCGTGGTGCCCGACGGTAGTGCAGGGCGAGCGACAACCCCTTGTGCTCCAGCAGCAGCCCGGGATGCTGCGCCACGGCGTCGGCGAGCCGATCGTGCACCCAGTCGAGCCGCTGGGAGGGAAACGCATGGCGAGAAAGCCGTCCGGAGGCGTCGCGCCGCTCGATGCCGTGCTGACCGGCCGCCGGGAGGCGGATGCCGGGAAACAACCGGTCGATGTCGGCGAGCGAGCGACCGCTGATCAAGGCCACCGCGCCGCCGGCAGACCGATACAGCCCCTCGATCAGCTCCCCGAGCCCGTGATCGAGGTGCACGCCGGCCGGGGCGTCGGCGAGGTCGACGAGGGTACCGTCGATGTCGAAGAAATACGCCCAGTCGCGCCCCGGCGCCGGGATGGCAAGCGATCGCCGCGCGATACCCGAGCGCCTCCCGTTGCCCGACCGGGTCATGGGGTGCGCCTCGCTGCGTACTCGGAGGAGCCGCGCGCCCACCCGCCGGGCGCCACAGTGCGCGCCAGCAGGCGGCCGCGGCGTCTCATCTCCGCCGCGTCGATCAGCATGCGACCCACCCACCGGTAGACATTGAACTCCTGGATCAGCCCGCGCATCAGACGAATGCGGGCGCGCTGCTCCCCCGCGGGCATCGAGAGCGCCAGGTTGAGGGCTACGGCACATTGATCCGTGTTGTACGGGTTGACGATGATCGCCTCCGGCAACTCTCGGGCCGCGCCCGTGAACTGACTCAGGATCAACGCGCCGCGCTCGTCGTCCCGCGACGAGACGAACTCTTTCGCCACCAGGTTCATCCCGTCGTGCAGGCTGGTGACCATGCACAACTCGGCCGCCCGGTAGTACTCATAGATGTCCTGGGGCTGATGGTGCTCCACCTTGAGCACGATCGGTGGGTGGCGGGCCTGGGCGAAGCGCTCGTTGATACGGGTCGCCAGCGCGCGCACCCGCGCCTCGTATTCCTGGTATTGCTCGATGCGGCCACGCGTCGGCGCGGCGATCTGGATGAACGTGAACCTGCCGAGCCATTGCGGCTGCAGCTCGAGCAGCCGTTCCACTGCGCGGAACCGCTCCTCGATACCCTTGGTGTAATCGAGACGGTCGACGCCCACGCCGATCGCATGGTCCGGCGGCAGGGCATGATGGCGCCGGACATCCGCGCGGCATTGGTCGACGGGCTTGCCCACCAGGGGCGGGGAGGGCGGCCATTCGATCGAAATCGGGTAGCGCTTGACGGCGGTCAACTTGCCCTTGTACGTGACCGAAAACATCTCCCGGTCGACCCTCGCTTCCAGCAGGCGATCGACCGTGTCGACGAAGTTGTTGCAATGAAACTGCGTGTGAAACCCGAGAATGCTGCTGCCGAGCAAGCCGTCGAGCAGTTCCTCCCCCCACGGGCAGATCGCGAACGCCTCCGGGTTGGGCCAGGGAATATGCCAGAAGGAGATGATCGTCGCCGCCGGGAGCGCCTCCTGAATCATCCGGGGCAGCAAGGCGAAGTGGTAGTCCTGGACCAGCACGATCGGGTCGGGCGACTTCGACTCCTCCACGACGGCCCGGGCGAACGTCCGATTCACGTTGACGTACTGCTCCCAGTCCGAGGTGCGGAAAGTCGGGCGCACGTGGGCGATGTGGCAGAGCGGCCACAGCCCCTCGTTCGCGAAGCCGTAGTAGTAGCCGGTTTCCTCTTCGGGACTGAGCCACACGCGGCGGAGCTGATACGCCGGCCGTTCCGGAGGCACGGCGATGCGGTCGTGGGCATCCACGACCTCGCGGTCGGCCGAGCCCCCGCCGTGCGCGATCCACGTGCCCGAGCAGGCACGCATGATCGGTTCCAGCGCGGTCACCAGGCCACTCGCGGGCCGCCAGATGGCGAGGTCGTTGCCCTGGCGGACGTGGATGTACGGCTCTCGGTTGGACGCCACAATGACGTCCTGCCCGCGCAGCTCCCCATGCAGGATCGCACGCAGCGTGTCGGGCGTCCAAGCCAGATGCTCGTCATCGCGCGATCCGTACTCGGCTCGGAGGTCGCGGATCAGCTCCCGCAGGTCGCGGGCGATGGGTCGCAGCTCCGGCACTTCGGGCTGGTCCGACGGACGCAACAGGCCTTCGCCCCGCAGCAGCGCTCGGAGGCCCTGGACCCAGCCGCGCCAGCTCAATTGGGCGATGACCACCGTGATGAACGAGACCGTCACGCCGAGGCCGACGAAGAACAAGAAGAGGTACTTTCGCGTTTCTTCGCTGCGGCGCGCGACGAAACTCATGTCGTGCACCAGAACGAGCTTCCCGGCCGCTGCACCCTCGGCGGCGAGGGGCCGCACGGAAACCAGTAGCGGACCTTGCGCGCTCGTGACCAGGTGGTCCGCGGGACCCGAGAAGCGCTCGAGCGCGGTGCACTGGATCTCCGGCGGGAGCGTCGCGGTCGCCACCGGCTGGCTCTGGGGGGACGCGCAGAACCCCATGGCGTAGACGCGCTCGTCCTGCGTGATCCGGGTGAAGAACTGGACGATCCCGGGCGAGTTGTCCGCGCGGATCAGACGCTGTAAGGGTTCCTGCACCGTGTTGGCGATCAAGCTGGCGCGGAGGTCCAGATCCCTCACGAACCACCGCAGGGTCAGCTTGTCGACCAGCGGCACCACGGCATACGCGAACGCCGCGAGCACGAGGAGCAGGGGAATCATGAATCGGAGGGAAAGCCGCATGCAGGTCCTTTACGGGCTGCGTCGCTCCAAGGACGTGACGAGGGCACGGGTGCTCGGGAGACGCGCCACGGCGACGTGCCGGTGGCCACGGAGCCGCTCGTCTCAGCGATGCGCCCGGGAGGATTCGAACCTCCGACCAACAGCTTAGAAGGCTGCTGCTCTATCCACCTGAGCTACGGGCGCTGGAAGGCGAGACGCTGAGACGCCTGGACGTCGAGTGGAATTCTAGTGAACAGCCGCGAGCCATGCCACGGCCACCGTCCGATCAATCATCCACTGTCAGCGCCGCAACTCGAATCCCCTCAGGGCGCGTCCAGGCAAACAGAATCTCGTCCCCCAGCCGGAGCATGCGCGGGAACCCGCTGGAGCGCGCCTCCGAGCTCTCGGCCACGCGCCGCGAGCGGCCCCCCCGGCGATCGGGGCCGACGGTCCGCGCCCGGACCTCCGACTGCGTCCGGGTCGTCTCCAGCCACGTTACGAGCGCGGTGCCGTCCTGCAGCAGCTCGACGTCCACGCGACCGAGGGGGTGACCATCGTCCACCCGGATCGGCGCTCCCCAGGACGCCCCGCCGTCGAGCGAGAAGGCCGCGAGCACGCGCGCCTGGCCTCCGGGCGCGGTGAACCAGGCGATCGCCACGGTGTCACCCGACGCGGAGAGGGCAGGGCCGTTCACGGGACAGCCGGGGTAGTGCCAGCCGTCGCGGGCGACATGGGCCGGCGGGGTCCAGAGGCCACCGACTCGCCGGACGACGGCGATGTCGCGCATCTCCTCCGGGCTCCGGTCGCGATAGGCGGCGACGAGCCCGGCCGTCGTCCGGGCCAGCGCGGTCTGACAGCACTCGCAGGTGCGGGCGTCGAGCAGCGCCTCCGCGCCGAGGCGCCCGCGCGAGCTCACGGTGGTGAACCGGAGCGTCATGTCACCGGTCCCTTCGTGAGCCGGACCCGCGAGTTTCATCTCCCGCCCGTCGAGCCACACGAGCGCGGCCGTAGTGTCGTCCGCCGGAACCATCGCGACGAAGCCGTGTTCCTGCGGCGTGCGGTCGCGATGCGGCGTGATGGGGGGACTCCAGCTCTCGCCGCGGTCGGAGGACACGGCCACCCGCACGTGATAGGCATAAACACCGCCCGGCACCCGCGTGAGCCAGTGTGCGAGCCAGCGGCCGTCCGGCAGCGCCACGACCGATGGGAAGTCCGCCCAGTTGACGAAGAACGAGTCGCTTTCGACGACGGTCCGCGGCGCCGACCAGCGCCCGCCGGCCCGGACCGCGAGGCGCAGCGCGTGGCGCCGCTCGGAGACGAGCTCGAGCCAGGTCAGGATGGCGGCGCCGTCGGGCGCCATCGCGAGATTGGGCTCCCCGCTGCCCGCCGGCCCGGAGAACTCGATGTCCGCACCGCCCGCGGCGCATCCCGCGAGCGACCCTGCCAGAACGACTGAGCGCGCAGCGCTCCGGACACTGAACGGCATCGACCTTCTCCGGTGTTGGATCGAGAGAATCGGGGCGCCGGGATTTGAACCCGGGACCTCCTGGTCCCAAACCAGGCGCGCTACCGGACTGCGCTACGCCCCGTACTAACCACGACACGACAACTTAGCTCCGGTTGCCGCCTTCGCCAAACGGCAACCGTGCGGCGACGCGGACGAGCCATCTCTTGCGCGTTGCAGGGTCCCGGTCCTGAGAGTACGTTCGCCCCGATCAGGGCCGACCAGGGCCCCGCGACTCGTCGTGTTTTCCCGTCCAGGGAGGGATCTATGCGTGCCATCCGCGAACCCGCTCTCGCTTCCTACTTTGGCTCCTTGCTGGCCGTCGCCGCTTGCGGTGGCGAACCCGTCACGGCGCCTCGCTCCGTCAGTTTCTCGCACACCCCGCCAGGTGGAGCCATCCTGGACCAGGCCCAGCCGACCGCGGACGCCACGGCCCCCTTCACCATCGCGATCGGTGGACCCTCGGGTCAGATCATTGCCCAGGTCTTCACCGCTGGCACTTCGGCGAAACTGCGTCTGGTGGAGATCCCCGTCGGATGCACTGGAGGGAGCCTGCTCCTCGAGATCCACGACGCCCCGTCCGGGGTGCCGGGCTCGACCGTTCTGGCCTCGACCGAGTTCGGTGCGGACGAGCTGCCGGTGGTCGTCTCGGACTTCATCCCGCTCCGCGTCAGGCCCTCACCCGAGCTCACCGCAGGTGCGCAGTACGCCTTCGTGCTCAGCAACCCAGGCAGTCCCGCGGGATCGTGCGGGCTGGTTCCGGGCCCGGCGGGTGACCCCTACGCGGGAGGAAACGGGTACTTCTTTGATACGATTTCCTCGACCTGGGTCAATATTTCTCTGGGGAACGGCCGCGAGGACCTACCGTTTTTCACATACGTGAAGCCGTAGGGGGGGCCTGGGACCCGGTCTTCCGGTCGCTCGGAAAACGCTACTTGCTGCGCCGCAGCAGCACCTCGATCAGCGCCCGGAAGGCCCGTCCCCGGTGCGACACCCGATGCTTCGAGGCCGCCGGCGCTTCCCCGAAGCTCATCTGGAGCTCGGCCGAGAAGAACAGCGGGTCGTAGCCGAATCCCCCGGCGCCGCGCGGCGCGGTGAGGATGAACCCCTCGCACGTGGCCTCGACCAGCTCCGGCACGCCCATCGGCGTTTCGAGATAGGCGACCACGCAGCGATAGCGCGCCGTCCGCCGCTCCTCGGGCACCCCGAGCAGCTTCTCGAGCAGGAACGCGTTGTTCGCCGCGTCCTGGCCGCCGGCGCCCGAGGCCCGTCCCCCGCCGGCCAGCTCGGCGAAGCGGGCGGAGTCCACGCCCGGCGCCCCGCCGAGCGCGTCCACCTCGATTCCGGAGTCGTCGGCGCACGTCGCCAGCCCGCTGCGCTCGGCGAAATAGCGCGCCTTGGCGACCGCGTGCTCGGCGTAGCTCGTACCGCGCTCCAGATCCGCCTCCTCCGGCCGGGGCTCGAGCCCCCCCCCCGGACGCCCGGGAAACGCGAGCTCGAACGGGAGCCCGGCGAACAGCTCGCGGATCTCCCGCGTCTTCCCCGCGCTGCGCGTGGCGAGGAGCAGCTTCACGATCGCGGAACGCGGAAGGCGGAACGCGGAACCATGTGCATCCTGTCTACCTCAGACGGTTCAGCAGACTCGTGGTCGAGATTCCCGGGAGGAGCGGCACCCGGACCACCCGGCCGCCCCACCCTTCGACGTCGTCGGCGCCCACGATCGCCTCGCGCGTATAGTCGGCGCCCTTGACCAGCACGTCGGGCCGCAGGCGTCGGATGAGCGCGAGCGGGGTGTCCTCGTCGAACAGCACCACGCAGTCCACGCACGCCAGCGCCGCCAGCACGCGCACGCGCTCGGCCTCCTCGATCAGGGGACGGTTCGGGCCCTTCCCGAGCCGCCGGACCGACGCGTCGGTGTTCACGCCGACCACGAGCGCGGCGCCCTCGGCCCGCGCCGCTTCGAGCAGCGCGACGTGCCCCGCGTGCAGCAGGTCGAACACCCCGTTGGTGAAGACGACGCGTCCGCGCTGCGCGCGGCGCCAGGCGACGGCCGCGTCCGGCGCGCGGGCTTTCGTCGCCGTGCTCACGCGGCGCCGGGCCGCGGGCCTAGAGCGGCTGCGTGGCTTTGGGATTGAGCCGGAAGGTGTGATGGAAGAGCGGCAGGTCGACCCGCTCGCTGTAGGAGGTCTCGATGAGGATCTCCCGGGGCATGGCGGTGCGGCGGATGATGATGGTCTGAGCCTCGTCGGGCAGGCCGATCTCCTGGGCCGAGGCCTGCAGGCGGCGCCGGATGGTTCCGTCGTCGAGCGCGGCGGCAAGCCGCGCCTGGGTCTTGATCTCGTCGAGGAGCCGATAGTACCGGAACCAGACCTCGCCGATGTTGACGCCGTAGTACAGCAATCCGACGAACAGCAGCAGCGAGAAGAGACACCCTTTCGAGCTCGCCCCGCGTCGGCCGAGGCGCGGCACCGGCCGGCCGCTCACCATTGCGACTGGGCTCCGTCCACGATGTCCTGCACCAGCTTCTGCAGGGCGATCTTGCGGCCCTCCGCCTCCTGCGGCGGCAGATAATCGCCGTCCACGGTCAGCCCCTTGCGTTGCCAGACGGTCTTGCCCTCGCGCTGGTCGATGATTTCCACGTCCACGGTGAGCAGCACGCGGCGCTTGGTGACCGTGACCCGGCCCAGGCCCGGCTGGATGGTGACGGGCGCGTCGGGGTCGTAGCGCACCACGCGCCCGCGAACGACGGCGTCGGCGTTGGCTTCGCCGGCGAGGCGCAGGCCGAGGCGGCCTTCGAACGCTTCGCGCACCGCCTCGTTGACCTGCTGCGTCAGGGCGGGCTCGGGGGTCTGGTTGTCGAACGGCAGGATGGCGACGGTCTTGATGTGGGGCGCGAAGCCCCCGCCGGCGAAGCCGTAGAGGCAAGCCGTGAGCGCGAGCGGCGCGAGGCTAGCGCCGGCGGCGCCACAGCGCCGGGACAAAGACCGGCGCGGTATCCACGGCCACCACGGTGAACTCAAAGCGGGCCGGTGCCTCCGGGAAATCGATGCGGGCGCTGGCCGGCATCGCGTGATCCTCGTACACGGCGCGGCTCCGCGCCACCACACGGCCCCCCCGCCGCCACTCGGCTTCGAGGCTCGAGGTCTCGCTCCCCGTCGCCACGTAGTCCAGTGTGTCGACCGCGCTGTCGTCTCCCTGCACGAATCGCCAGATGGTGCGCGGCGGGTCCTGGCGGGAAAACACCGCCGCCCCAGGCGCGGGAGGCCGCACCGTGCCCAGCGCCGCCCACAGCATTTGGATCGCCGGTACGAGCGACCGCACCCCTTCGGGCGGATCGGCCCAGAGCAGCGAGTCGCCGATCACCACGGCCGCCCCCGACCCCAACCCGAACGGCCCGGCGTAATCGAACCGCAGCGAATCGGGGGGCGCGATCCGCACCGTCCCGCGACCGCCCGCGCTGAGCCGCTCGTCCTGATACCGCCAGCGGAACCGCACCGCGGTGTGGCGCTGCGGCAGCGTGCCCGCGGACCACGCCAGCGCCTGCTCTCGCGACCCGGGTTCCAGCGCCAGCGGCACCAACGGCGCCGGCGACCGCGGGCAGCCGGTGAGCAGGATACTGGCGCCAATGTAGGAAAGCGGGCGGAGGCGGTCAAGCGGAAAGCGTTGCCGAATCAATAGTTAAACCCGAAAAAGAAGTCCACGAACTTGGTCCCGTGCGCTCGGGCAGGCAAATCATAGGCCCGCAGGTCGCCGCGGTGGAAGCGGTAGCCGGTGTCGAGCCGGAGCACGAGTGGCGGTCCAACCGGCATGCGCAGCCCGAGACCGGCGCTGCCCAGCACGTCTCGGGCGCGCGTGTCCACCGTCCAGGCGCGCCCCAGATCCGCGAACAGCGCGCCCTGCACCCCGGGGAACCGCGCGACGCCGAACGGGAAGCCGACGGACAGGAAGTCGGTGATCGGGAACCGCCACTCGGCATTGACCATCCACGCGCGGGTGCCGGCGACGTAGCCGTACAGCGGGTAGCCGCGCAGCGCCCAGGATCCGCCGATGTTGACCCGGCGCGGTCGCTCGCCGCCGGCGTAGTAGCCTAGGACCCGCACGGCCACGGCGCTGCGCAGCGAGGTGCGGACGTACTTGCGGACGTCGGCGGCCGCGATCCAGGAATCGAACCGGCCGTGGGTCAGGTCGTTCACCAGGCCACCGGTGAGGTTGTAGCGCTCGCCGTCGATCGGGCCCGTCGCGAGCCACAAGGCGTTGTCCTTCACGTAGCTCACGAAGTTCGAGGCCAGCCACGCGACCCGGCGCGGCTCGGTGGCCTCGGTCGCTTCGAGATCGAACCGGTCGGAGCGTTCCAGGCGGTACTCCCCTTCGAGTCGTTTGAACCGGGTCAACGGGTAGCGCAGCTGCGCGAAGGCGCCGACCGAGGTCTCGCTGAACACAGTGCTGAAGTCGCCCTCGTAGAACAGGCCGCGCAGCCGGAACGCCCCCACGCCCCAGTTCAGGCGCCGCGACTGGTTCAGGTACAGCACGGTGCCGTTGAGGTTGTCGAGCAGGTTGCCGCCGCCGCCCGGCCCGCGCCCGATCCCCTGAAACGACGAAATCCCCAGCACCACCATGTGGTCGGACAAGAGGTCGCTGAACAGGAAGACGGCGCCCTGGGCCGAGCCGATGCCCGGCGCGACGAGCGCCTCCCCGGTCGCGAACTCGAGTGTGAAGTTGCGCTCGTAGGGGGACGCGTCGGCCCGGGCGTAGTGCGGATCGGCCAGCTCGACCCACGTCCATTCGGGCGGCGCGCGCTCGGCCGCCAGCGCGATAGTGGCTTCCGCGGCGGCCGGTCCGCCGTCCGGCGGCGAGCGCGTCAGGTAGATGTCGAAGCTCAGATCGGCGAATCCCCCGAACAACAGCGCCCCCCCTCCCCCCCCCTCCCCCTCCCCGTCCGGCCCCGCCACCCATTGGGGGTCGAACGCCCCACCCAGCGTGTTGGTCTCGCGCCGGCCCGTGCCCGTCGTGTCGATGGAGTAGATCTGGGGCGTGCCGTCGCGGTCGCTCGAGAAATAGACCCGGCCCGTGGCGGCGGACCAGCGCGGGGCGTCGTCCCGCCAGTCGCCGTAGGTGAGGTAGTCGATGGTCCCCGAGCCGAGATCGAGCCGGAACAGGTTCCGCCCGCCGCCCGGCCCGAACGCGGTCCGGTCGGAGGAGAAGACGACGACGCGGCCGTCGGGACTGAGCGTCGGATCGAGATCCTCGTAGCGGTCCGACGTGAGCCGCTCGAGCCGGCCGTCGGCGAGCCAGAGCCGATAGAGATCGGAGTACCCCGACACCGAGAGGCCGCTGAACACGACGCTCTTGCCGTCCGGCGCCCAGGCGGGCGACAGTAGCGAGACGAGCCCGGGAAACTGATACCGGCCCACGACCGCGCGCTGCGGCAGGCTCCAGAAGAACAAGGCGTCGCGGTCGAAGTAGCGGCTACTGAACACCACGATGCCGTCGGGAGGGGGACTCACGTCGATCCGCGACGTGAAGAAATGGAACGACTCGAACTCCTCGGTGCGCTCTCCCTTCACCACGGCCCGCTCCCGGCCGCCGGCGAACGCGCGGGCATAGATGTCGGTGTAGCCGCGCGACGGCGAGAAGTACAGCACGGTGTCCCGGTAGGCGACGGGCTTGATCGCGAGCGTGGCGAGGCGCTCGGCCGTGAGCGCCAGCGGCCGGGCTCCGTCGCGGGCCACGGTCGGGTAGTAGTGCTGCCGCATCCAGTGCTGCCACTCCTCGGACAACCGGTCGAGCGTGCGCCCGTAGACCCGCTCGACGGCGTCCTCGAAGCTCGGGTACTTCCACAGGTCCCGAAACAGCTGACCGATGCGCCATTCGCCGTAGGCGCCGGCGAGATAGCGCTGGATGCTGCCGCCCACCGGATAGACGAGGCCCCCGCCGGTGTAGGTGAGCTCGCGCAGGGCCGGGAGCCGTCCCCGGACGGTCAGGTCGCGCAGGACCATGTCGTCGCGCGAATCCTCGCCGCTCGAGAAGAACTCGGCGAGCCCCTCGCTCCACCACAGCGGCACCGCCGCGTGGCGCAGCCGCGGATAGCGGGAGAACACCTCGCTTTCCAGGCTGAGCTGGAACACGTGCACCAGCTCGTGCCGGATCGTGTGGCGGAAGGCGGCGTAGCCGCCGTTGAACGGCAGGGCCACGCGGCGCTTCTGGAACTCCGTCACGCCGAGCAACCCTTCGGGCGGCACGAAGGGCAGGATGTTGGTCTGCTCGAAATCGGTATGCGAGGCGTAAATGATCAGGGGGATCCGGCGGGCCACGGCGTGG
The DNA here is from genome assembly GCA_050732995.1 of Gemmatimonadales bacterium. Classification (GTDB taxonomy): domain Bacteria; phylum Gemmatimonadota; class Gemmatimonadetes; order Gemmatimonadales; family GWC2-71-9; genus JBOHSA01. The sequence goes on from JBOHSA010000008.1 coordinate 25,824, forward strand.
CCGAAGCGCGCCTCGAGCACGCGGTAGCTCTCCTCGGCGTACGCCAGGGCCACCCGCCCGAGCTCTTCTTCCTCGGGATAGTAGTAGAGATCGACGTGCTCGCCGCGCAGCACGCGCCAGTCGAAGCCGCGGTACTGGATCTTGTTCTGTCCGAAGTACCCGAACTGGGCGGCGAGAGGCGTGGCGCCCACCAGGAGCGCCGCGACCCAGGCTCCGCAAGAGCATCTCCGGCGGTTCCCGGGACTCACCGGTGGATGCTCCGGATCCGCTCGCCCTGGGCGATCGCGGCGAGCACCGGGGTTCCCTGCACCACCCGGCCGAACACCGTGTAGATGCCGTCGAGGTGCGGCTGAGGGGAATGCGTGATGAAGAACTGGCTGCCGCCCGTATCGGGACCGTCGAGCGCCATGCCCATGGTACCTGTTTCGTAGCGCGCGGGGTTCACCTCGTCCCGCAGCACGAAGCCCGGTCCGCCCCAGCCGTCGCCCCGCGGGTCCCCGTCCTGCACGACGAAGTTGGGCACCACGCGGTGCCAGCGCGACCGGTCGAAGAAGCGGCGCTCGATGAGCGCGAGAAACGCGGCGACGGTGAGCGGGGCCTCGCTCGGGAGCAATTCGATGACCAGGCTGCCGCGGTCGGTGTCGATCGTGAGGCGGGGCGCCGGGCGGCCCGCGAGCGCGGGGGCGAGCCACCGGCGCGCGATGTCGCGGTACTCCGCGACGCCGCGACCCGTGACGATCGGGCCCACCGGCCCCCACGACCCGGCGGCATCGGGGAGCCGCTCGGCGGCGAGCCGCCGGACGAGGTAGTCCTCGCTACGCGGCACGGTGCCAAGGAACCGGCTCGCCACCCCGAGGCGGCCGGCGGCGCTCGCGCCCGCGATCCGGGCCAGCGCCGCCAGGGCGGAGAGCCGCGCGTTGTTGAACGGATCGTGCGCGGCTCGGAGATACGCCTGGACCAGCGGGTCCACGTCTTCCGGGTCGGGATGGCGCGCGAGCAGATCGGCGGCCACGCTGCGGACGGCGGGGTCCGCGTGCGCCAGCAGCGCGCGGGCCCGCGGCAGCAGCGCCTCGTCGCTGTCGGGCTCGACGCGACCGAGCGCCTGCAGGGCCAGCGCCACGACCCGGCCGTCGGGGTCGTCGAGCAGCGCGTCGAGCCGGGTGCGGGCTTCGCTCCGGCTGTCCGAGGCGCCGAACGCCTCGGCGGCCACGCTGCGCCACCGCCAGTCCGGATCGCTCGCCAGCGCGTCCGCCGCCCCGAGGCCCGCGGCGCCCGCAGCCTCCGCCAAGCCGATCACCGCCTGACGCTTGACGGCGAACACGGCGCTGGTGAGGCGGCCCTGGAGGGCGCTCACCGCCGCGCCTCCGCCCAGCGCGCCGAGGGTCGTCTCCGCCTGGACCACGACACCGGGGTCCGCGTCGGTGAGGAGCGGCGCCACGGCGTGGGCGGCGCCCGAGTCGGCGTAGCTCGCGAGCGCGCGCAGGGCGTTGATCCGCACCAGCGGGTCTGGGTCGCGCAGCAGCGCGCCCAGCCGGCCGATCACCGCCCGCGGCTCCAGCCGCGCGCTGTCCACCAG
>JBOHSA010000009.1:0-13459 GCA_050732995.1 Gemmatimonadales bacterium
CTCGGCGTCCGCGGCCAGCGGGCCCAGCAGCGCGCCCAGGCGCCGGAGCCGGGTCCGCGTGTCGCGGAGCGCCAGGAGATCGCGCTTCAGCGCGGGCTCGAGCTCGAGCGCGGCCGCTACCTGGAAGGATAACCGCTGCGGGTCGGTCGGCAGCTCGGTCTCCTCCGCGCCGCGGTCGGTCAGCACCGCGAGCGCCGCGGCGAGCCGTGCGAAGCCGGCGCGTACGTCCCCCGCCAGCGCCCCGGCTTCCACGAGGTCGACGGGCTCGTCGTCGAATTCCTCGATCCGACCCATCCCGTAGGGGCGGTCGGCCGGGAGCCATTCCAGCAGCACGAACCGCCGCTCGCCCACCGTCAGGATGTTGGACCGCCCGTCGGGCAGGGACTGGGCGGAATGAATGCGTGCGACACACCCCACGGCCCCCGGCGCAGGCGCGATCGCGAGAGCCAGGACGGGGGGGGGGGGCGGCGGGCCCGAGGACTCGGACGCGTCGGTGGCAGGAGGGGGGACGTACGCGATCCCGAAGCGCTTGTCGGATTCCAGACAGTCGGCGAGGAGACGACGGTAGCGCGGCTCGAAGATGTGCAGCGGCTGGGTGGCCCCAGGGAATAGGACGAGCGGTAGAGGAAAGATCGGGAGTTCGCGGGACATCATAAGAATAGTATACAGTGAGACAGTGAGGCGCTCAGGCGCGTAGGCGCGCAGCGGTTGGAAGCGAGAAGGGGTCAGGAATTGTCTGTCCTGACCCCTCGATCCTGCATGCCGCTGTGCGGCTGCGCGGCTGAGCGCCTGCCTTTAGGCTGCCCGCCAGAATCCTTTGAGGGCCTTCCCATCCGGGGATTCTCTGAGCTTCTCAAACGCGCGTTCCCGGATCTGCCTGATTCTCTCTCGCGTCACCCCCATCAAGGCCCCGATCTTCTCCAGCGTCATCGCCTCGCTGCCTTCCTCGAGGCCGTAATAGAGGTAGAGAATCTTCCGCTCCCGCGGGGTCAGGTACTTCTGGAAGATGCGGTCGATGAACTCGCGCATCAGCTTGCCGTCGGTCCGCTCCTCGATTTCGCCGCCCTCCTGGCCGGCGAAGCGCTCGCCCAGCGTCGCGGCGTCCTTGTCGGTGCGGTCCACCGGGGCGTCCAGCGACAGCTCGGCGGCGGTCATGCGGCGCGCGGTGCGGACGTTCTCGACCGTGTCCTCGAGCGCCGTGGCGATCTCGTTGTCCGTCGGCTCCCGCCCCAATTCCTGGGAGAGATAGGTCTCGGTGCGACTCATCCGGATCAGCTGGGAGTTCTGGTTGAGCGGGATGCGAACACTGCGGGTCTGCTCGGCGAGCGCCTTGAGCACGGCCTGGCGCACCCACCAGACGGCGTACGAGATGAACTTCACGCCCTGGTCGGGATCGAACTTCTTGACGGCCTTGAGGAGGCCCTCGTTGCCGATGGCGACCAACTCGGAGAGATCGAGCCCGTGACCTTGGTATTTCTTGACGTAGGAAATGACGAAGCGGAGGTTGGCGGTGACGAGCCGTTCGGCGGCGCGTTCGTCGCCCCGGCGGACGCGCCGGGCCAACCGGCGCTCTTCGGCGGGGTCTTTGATCAGCGGCAGCTTCTGAATGTCTTGGAGATACTGGTCGAAGGCACCCGAGGGGTTGGCGCGAAAGAACGCTTTCGCCTTGCCTCCGTTCGACCTGGCCATGCGCGGGACTCCCACCGTAGGCTGCCGACGTTTTGATGGAGACGGCGGATCAAACCCGCCAATTAGACCGACGCCAACCGCGTCAATATAGGAACCCCTGCCAAATGGTGCAAATTTCGGCAGTTGTCCACATCACAAATTACTGGCTTCGCGTCGATTCCGCCGTTTGTCCACTTTCCACATAGCTGTGGAGAAGGATCATGTTGACGCAAAAAAAACTGGCCCCGCATCCATGTGGAGAGGTGGACACCATGTGGGGAAGCTGTTGGCCGGCATGTGATTAGTACCCACTCGCTTACATGTCGCGCCCCCGCCGCCTATTCATGTGGCCCCTTTTCATAGGACGGTTCCCGTGGGCAACATTATCTTTGGCCTCAGCCTTCATGGTGGCGCGCCCGGAGCGGGGACAGGGAACCGGTAGCGTCCGCGCGGGCCCGCTGCGCTCTCGGGCCCGTCGCGCCCACCGTCATCCCGCGGCGGCCAAGGCCATTCTGACCGCCACTTCGTCGACTGCGACCGTCCAGCCTCCTCTGGACTCGCGGTGCGTTTCCCCCACGCGTCGGGGCAGGGCGAACCGCACCTGCCCGTCCCGCACTTTCTTGTCCAGCGTCATCGCCGCGAGCAAATCGTCCACCGAGCTCGATTCGGGCGGCGCGACCGGCAGATTGTAGCGTTCCAGGAGCTCCCGGATCCGCCGCGCCGTCCCCGCCTCGGCGATTCCCAGGGTTTCGGCCAACCGGGCCTCGCAGGCCATCCCGATCGCCACGGCCTCCCCGTGCAGCACTTCGAACTTGGTCGTCGCCTCGACGGCATGGCCCACGGTGTGACCGAAGTTCAGCACGGCGCGCCGTCCTCCGCCCTCGCCGCGCTCGCGCTCGTCCTCGGCCACCACGGCCGCCTTGATCGAGACGGAGCGGTGCACTACCTGGTCGAGCGCGGCGGCGTCCTTCCGGAGAATGGCCTGCGGCTCGCGCTCGAGGAACGCGAAGAACGCCGCGTCCGCGATCACGCCGTGCTTCACCGCCTCCGCCATGCCCGCCGCGAGCTGGACGGCGGGCAGGGTGGCGAGCAGGTCCAGATCCGTGACGACTAGGCGGGGCTGATGAAAGGCGCCGAGGAGGTTCTTGCCCGCGGGAACGTCCACGCCGGTCTTGCCGCCGATGGAGGAATCGATCATCGCGAGCAGCGAAGTTGGGACGTGGACGCAGGGGATGCCGCGCAGGTAGGTGGCGGCCACGAACCCGGCCACATCCCCGACCACCCCGCCCCCCAGCGCGATGACCGCCGCGTCGCGCCCCAGGCGGGCGGCGAGCATCCGGTCCGATAACGCCGCCCACGTTTCCCGAGTCTTGTTCCACTCTCCCGCGGGGAAGGTCAACAGCTGCGCGTGCGCCGTGGCGTCGTGCAACGCGGCGACGAGTTTCTCGCCGTACAGCTTGCCGACGTGGGAGTCGGAAACGACGGCGTACGCGGCCGCCGGACACCGCTGGGCTACGAGCTGCGGCAGCTCGGCGAGCAGCCCGTGGCCGATCAGGATGTCGTAGGACGCGTCCCGCTGCTCGTGAGTCGCAACGCGGATTACCGCCACTTGATGTCCGGGCGACCCGCCTGCGCATTGGCTGTGCGGGCCAGCACGAACAGCAGGTCGGAGAGTCGGTTCAGGTAGCGCAGCAGGGGAGGCGACACGGCCGTCTCGCGCGCCAGCCGGACGACGCTGCGCTCGGCGCGGCGGCAGACCGTGCGCGCCAGGTGCAGCGCCGCGGCCTTGGGCGCCCCGCCCGGCAGGATGAAGCTCTTGAGCGGCCCGAGCGCGCGCTCGTGCGCGTCGATCGCGTCCTCCAGCGCCTGCACGTTGGCGTCGGCGATGAGCGGGCTCGAATGCGCCCTAGCCAGCTTGGCGGGATCCGGGCTCGCTAACTCGGCCCCGATCGTGAACAAGTCGCGCTGGATCGCCGGGAACAAGTCGGCGAAGGCGCTTTGTGGCTCCAGCGCCGCCGCGAGCCCGAGGGCGGCGTTCAACTCGTCCACCACGCCGTAGGCGTCTACCCGGACGTGGTCCTTCGGCACCCGGCTCCCCCCGAACAGTCCCGTGTCGCCGGCGTCACCTGTTTTCGTGTAGATCTTCACGCGCACCCCCCCGTCGCGCGAACCTAGCTTCAGCGGCAGCGGAGCGCGAGCGGTTGGGCCGCGACGACCCGTGCTCCCCCCCCCGTTCCCCCGCGCTCCGGCTCCACGACGAGCGCGCGGGAATCGGCCGGCGCGACGTCGGCGATGCGGTCGACGAGCAGCAATTCGCCCGCGGCCGGCGGATAGGCGACGGCCCCGCGCAACACGTAGCGCGTCCCTCCGGGGCGACGCACGAGTCCGCCCACGAGCCGCTCGCGCACCGGCCGCAGCACCCAGTGCGGGCCGCGACCGGTCGAGTCGGTCAAGGCGACGCCGGAAACGAGGACCGTGTCTCCCTCCGGCGTGCGGAACCGGGCCCGGAACGCGGCGGCGAGGGGTCGCCGGCCGGTGGTCGCCGGCAGGACGGCGATCTCCCCGGCGTCGGCTGCCAGCTCCGGATCGAGCGCCAGCTCCCCACCTCGCGCGAGCGGCTCCGCCGGGATGCCGGCTTGGGGCCCGTTGGCGGTGAGGCGCTCGGCGGCCCGCGCCACGCGCGTAATCACCCGGCGTGCCAGAGCGCGAGCGGGAGCACCGCTCCCTCCCCTCCCCTCGGCGACGGGGCGCGAAACCAGTAGGGCGGGCGTCCGGAACAACGCGACGACGGCCGTTTGGGACGGTGGCGCCACGGGCAGTGCGGCCTGCGGGATACTGTATACCAGCTCCGTCACGATCCCCGGCGCGCTGCAATTCCCGGGGCGGTGCATCCGGATGAGTTCCAGCGCGGCGGGGACCGCCCCTCCGCGGTGGAGAATGGACGCGTCGTAGTACCCCGGGTCCCGCGGCCGCCGCGGGACCCGGCTCGCCGCCAGGGTCAGCAGCCGCCGCTCGCCGAACGCCGCGGCGACGAGCGCCGGCCGATCGCCCTCGAGCCGGAGGCGCAGCGCCGTGGTGTACAGCTGTTGCGCAAAGCCGGCGTCAGTGACGAAGACGTGCGCCTCGCTGCCAAGCGTCCAGCCGAGGGCGGCGCCGGAAAATCGGGCGCCGGGATACACGATGGGCGGGCGGGCGAGCTGGGCTTCGGGCGCGAGACCGGGGAGGCCGCCACCGCACGCCGCGCCGCCGGGCAGGAGGCCCATCAGCATCCGCGCGCTTGCTCGCCGCATACCCCCGCCGTTAGCGTTGGCGCCATGCAGGACGTGAAAGATATCACCATCATCGGCGCCGGCCCGACCGGCCTGTTCGGCGCCTTCTACGCCGGCATGCGCGGCGCCTCGTGCCGCCTGATCGACAACCTCGATCAGGTGGGTGGGCAGGTGACGGCCCTGTATCCGGAGAAATACATCTTCGACGTGGCGGGCTTCCCGAAGGTGCTCGCCAAGGACCTGGTAAAAGGCATGGCGGAGCAGGCGCTCCAGTTCGGGGCGCCGGTCCATCTCGCCCAGAAAGTCACCAGCCTGAAACGGGAACAAGAGAACGGCCGGCCGCGCTTCACCGTCGTCACCAACCAGGACGAGTACCCCTCACGCACGGTGCTCGTGGCCGGGGGGATCGGAGCGTTCACCCCGCGCCAGCTGCCGCTCAAGGACGTCGATCGCTGGCTCGGGCGGGGCCTGCACGACCGCGTGCTCGACCCCCAGGTCTTCACCGGCCAGCGGGTGCTGCTGGTCGGGGGCGGGGACTCGGCGTTCGATTGGGCGGTGAACCTGCAGGGGATCGCCCGCTCCATCCTCATGATCCACCGCCGGGACGGGTTCCGCGCCCACCACGCCACGGTCGAGCAGGTCAAGGCGCTGTGCGTCGCCGGCAAGATGGAGCTCCGCACGTTCTGGGAGGTCAAGGCGATTCACGGAGATGAGCGGATCGAGCGCGTGACTATCTACCAGAACAAGACGAAGGAGGAAACGACCGTCGAGGTCGACGGCGTCATCCCGCAGCTGGGGTTCATCTCGGCCCTGGGCGCCATCGCCGAGTGGGGGCTCGACATCGAGAAGGGGGAGATCAAGGTCAGTCAGACGATGGAGACCAACATTCCCGGCATCTTCGCCGCGGGCGACATCACCACCTACCCCGGTAAGCTCAAGCTCATCGCCACCGGTGTCTCCGAGGCCTGCATCGCAGTCAACCACGCCGTGCATTTCATCAATCCGGCCGCCAAGATCGAGCCGGGGCACAGCTCGAACATGGCGATATTCGGACAGAAAGAAGACTGAAAAACCGTAGGGCTAAAAACCGTAGGGTGGTAGGCGTAGTCACGCCACGTCGTTTCCGTTACGCCGTTTCCCGATACGCAGTTCGCCGTACGCCGTTTCATTTCGTCTTCTCTATCTCAACAACCAGAGAATCAATCTGCGCCAGCATCTGCCGCGCCGGCACGGTGTGGTTGTTCGCGAGAATCGAGAAGGTCAATCGCCGGCCTCCCCCCGTCTTGGCCACCACACGGGCCTCGACGGGCGTGGTGGCGAAACGGGTGCGCAGGGACCCCGGCTGGCTCGGGCGCGGGAGCCCCGCCAGGACCGGGGCGCGGTTCGGATGCCGGGCAGCCTCGAGCCCCGGGACCCAATCATGGAATCAGGTGTCGAAAAGGTTGACAGTGGAAGGCAAGTGGGCCAACATACGGAACTTGGCGGGCAGCGTCAATTGCGATTCCCGATTCACATCGTCCTCCTCGTCGGCCTGGCGGTTGGTGCCAGCGCTCCACTCGGTGCGCAAGAACAGCCGCGGGTGGTGCGGGGGCTCGGATTCGAGGGCAATCACGCGCTGGACGACTACACCCTGAGCATCGCAATCGCGACCTCGAACTCCAGCGGGGCGGCGCGCCGGTGGTGGATCCGCTGGCTCGGGCTCGGGGAGAAACGGGAGTTCGACGAGCAGGAGTTCCGGCGTGATGTGGTGCGGCTGCTCCTGCTGTATCGCCAGAGTGGCTACATGAACGCGGTGGTGGATACCGTCGTGCAGCGGACGGCGAGAGATGTCTTCATCACGTTCAGGATCCACGAGGGTGAGCCCGTGCGCCTGGCCCGGCTCGACATTCTCGGGGTGGCCGGGGTGCTGGACACGGCCCGCCTGCGGCGTGAGCTGCCGCTCCAGGTGGGCGACCCGTTCAATCGGTTCCTGTTCCTCACGGCCGCCGACACGATCCTCGGCCGCCTGCGCAACGCCGGTCATCCCTACGCCGAGGTGTTGCGGAGCTTCGACTCCGACGCCGGGGCGTTGCGGGCGGAAGCGACGCTCGAAGCGATTCCGGGGCCGCGGGTGCGGATCGGCGCCGTGCTGATCGAAGGGCTGAAAGAGGTCGACACGAGCACCGTGCGCCGGGTGTTGACGGTGAAGCCGGGCGATCTGTACCGCCAGAACCGCCTGTACCAGAGCCAGCGCGACCTGTACGGCATCGACATCTTCCGCTCGGTCAATGTGCTGGTGATCGATTCGACGCCGCCCGCCGAGCCCCCCGGGGGGGGGGGAGGGGGAGGGGACGGCAGAGTGCGGGTGCTCGTGCGACTGACGGAGGGCAGCCGGCATCGGATCCGGTTCGGCGCCGGGTACGGCACGATCGACTGCTTCCGGCTGCTGGCGGGCTGGTCGGCGCACGATTTCCTCGGCGGGGCCCGGACGCTCGACCTGACGGGGCGGCTATCGAAGCTCGGCGTCGGCGAGCCGTTCGACGCGGGGCTGCGGGACGATCTGTGCAAGGAGCTGAACAAGGATCTGACCTCGGACACGGTGAACTATTCGGCCGGCCTCACGCTGCTCCAGCCGGCCTTCCTGTCGCCCGCCCACACGGCGAGCGTCGGGCTGTTCTTCGAGCGACGGTCCGAGATCCGGGCCTACACCCGTCAGGGCGTGGGGTTCAACGTGGGGATCACCTTCAACGCCCGGCGCCAGTTGCCGGTGACACTGGGCTACGGCTACTCGATCGGCCGGACGACCGCGCCTCCCGCGGTGTACTGCAGCGTGTTCCGCGTATGCGATGCGGCGGACCAGGTCTTCCTGGCGCGGGAGCGGGCGTTTGCCGCGGTCACGCTGACCGCCGTGCGCGATCGCGTGAACTCCCCGCTCGACCCCTCGGAGGGGTCCCTGCTCACCGCGACGCTGATGCACGCTTCGCGGGCCGTCGGGTCGAGCCCGTTTTACGAGTTCAACCGCGGGGAGGTCGAGGCGGCGAAGTACTATCCGATCGGTCGTCGCACGGTGTTCGCCTGGCGAGTGCGCGGGGGTACGATCCTGCCGCAACGCATCACGCTCTCCGGTCAGGGCGCCCGGTTCGTCCCGCCGGAGCAGCGGTTCTACGCCGGCGGGCCCACCTCGGTCCGGGGCTACGGCCGGAACGAGCTCGGACCTCGCGTCTACGTGACGGACAGCCTGGACGTGAACACGTCGGGTCCCACGCCGGACACCACATTCTTCAACGTGCGGACGGCGCCGACCGGGGGCAACACGGCCTTCGTGCTGAACGCGGAGCTGCGGCTGCCCTCGCCGATCTTCACCCAGCGGATGCGGGTCGGGGTGTTCGTGGACGTGGGCCAGGTCTGGGAGCGGGAGAAGGAGCTGTTGAAGCTCACCGACATCCGGGTCACGCCCGGGATCGGCCTGCGGTTCAGCACGCCGCTCGGGCCGGTGCGACTCGACGGCGCGTACAACGACTACCCGCCGGAAGCGGGACCGCTGCTCTATCAGGATAATGCGAACAACACGCTGACGGAGATCCGGTCCACGTTCACCCGGCCGAGGCCCGACACGTTCTGGAAGCGCCTCGTCCTGCAGTTCGCGGTCGGGCAGGCGTTCTAGCATGGTCCGCCGCTCGCTCGGGGTCGCGCTGTGGTCCGTGGTCGGGCTGCTCGCGTGTTTCCTGGGGGCGCTGGGCGCGTTGGTCGGCACGGGCGCCGGCCGCGAGCTCCTCGGCCGGACGGCGGAATTGGCGCTGGCGCGGGTCGTCGCCGGGCGGATCGAGGTAGGAGACGTGAGCGGCTCGCTCTTGACCGGCGTCACCCTTACCGACGTGCGCCTGTTCGATGCCGAGACCTCGCTCGTGGCGGTGCTGCCGCGGGCCGAAGTGAGCTACAACCCCTTCGATTTCGCCGCCGGTAATGTCGTGCTCCTCGAGCTGCATCTGCGCCGGCCCCTGATCAATCTCGTCGAGCACAAGAACGGCCGGCTCAACCTGGAGGAGCTGTTGCGGCTGGGCCGCAAGGACGCCGGCGGCATCCGCCGGCCCGCTCCCCTGATCCTGTTCCGCCACGTGCGGATCGACGACGGCAGCCTGGTCCTGCGGCTGCAGGACCGGCCGTCGCCCGACGACTCGCTGCACGAGATCGACCCGCTGGGGACGGATGGGCGGCGGCGCGTGCGGCGCTTCGATCACCTGAACGCCGACCTGCTCGCGCTCCGGCTCTCGTCGCCGCGCGAGCGGGGCATCCTGATCGACATCAACGCCCTGGCTGTGGCCAGCAACGACCCGGCAGTCGAGATCGCCGACGCCCGGGGGCGGGTGGTGGTCGCCGGCGACTCGCTGGAGGCCCGACTCGAACGGCTCAGCTTTCCGGGCTCCCAGCTCGCCGCGCGTGGGCGCGTCCGCTGGCCGCGCGATACCCTGCTGTACGACCTCGACCTCCGCGCCGATTCGGCCACCCTCACCGACTTCCGCTTCATCGATCCCCGGTTTCCCGCTGGCGGCGTGTTGCGCGGGGGTCTGACCCTGCGCTCGCGCGGCAGCCGCGTGCTCGAGGTGCAGCTCGACCCGCTCGATCTCGTGTACCACGGCGGCACGCTCGGGGGACGGGTGACGGCCATCAGCTCCGCCGGCCAAGGGCTCGTCGCGCTGCGCCAGGGCGACCTCACGGCGAGCGAGGTCGACCTCGAGTTCGCCCGGCCGTTCCTCGACTCCCTCCCGTTCGCGGGGCGGCTGAGCGGCCACACCCTGGCGGATGGCCGGCTCGACGCGCTGAGCCTGGACGTCGATTGGGTGTTCCGCGATTCCCTGGTGGAGGGATGGCCGGTGACGCCGCTCAGGGGTCGGGGTGTAGTGAACGTCGGCTCGCCCGACGGCATCCGGTTCCAACCGTTCGCCGTCGAGGCGGCCGAGCTCGATCTCGGCACCGTGCGCCGACTCGTCCCCGGCTTCCGGCTCCAGGGTACGCTGGACGCGGCGGGCACGCTCTCGGGGCCCTACCGCAACTTCGAATTCAGCGGTTCCCTCCGCCACCGCGACGGCCTCCGACCGCCCAGCCAGATCCGGGGCCTCCTGCGGCTCGACAGCCGTACCGACACCCTGGGGGTCTTCGCCGATGTGTTCGCCGATTCGCTGGCGTTCGAGGGGCTCCGGGGCAGCTTTCCCTCGCTGCCGCTCACCGGCACGGCCGGCGGCAACATCCGGCTCGACGGGACGCTGGCGGCGCTCGAGACTCACATCGACCTCACCGCCGGCGGAACGGGCGGTCGGGTGCGGGGCGACGGTGTGCTCGCGCTGCTGCCCTCCCGCTACGGCGCGCGCGACTACACGCTGCGGGGCTACGACGTGGATCTGCGACGCTGGGTGACCGATGCCCCCTCGTCGCGACTCGGATTCGCGTTGGTCGGGACCGCCGGGGTGGACAGCGGCGCCGCGCCCGACGGCGCACTGACCGCTCGGCTCGAGCCCTCGATCTTCGCCGGCACCGTGCTCGACAGCGGGATCGCGATCGTGCGGTTGGCGAACGCTCGACTCTATCTGGACTCCTTGCGCCTCGCCCAGGCGGGGATGATCACCACCGGCCGGGGCTCGCTCGCCTGGGGTCGCTCGTTCGAGCCGCACGCCGGGGACAACGGGAATGGGGGGGGGACGCGGACACAGGACGAGCTCACCCTTGAATTCGACGCGGCCAACCTCGGCGCGCTCGATTCGCTGGCCCGGTGGTTGACCGCCGGAAGCGCGCCGACCAGACGGCAAAACGACGAGGGGGAGGCGTCCGCCCCACCCCACGAGTCCCTGCGGGGCAGCGCGCGCGTGACGCTCGCGCTGCGGGGCGCGTTCGACTCGCTCACGTTGGGCGCCCAGGGGACCACCACCGGACTGCGCTGGCGGGGCTGGTCGGTGTCGTCGGGCCACGGTCGCCTGGTCTACGACCTGGGGCCCACGCGGGCGTTCGACGCGGACGTGGCACTCGATTCCCTCAGCCGCACGGGGCGGGCTCGGGGGAGGGGGAGAGGCGGAGGGCGAAGGGCCGGCGGGGGAGGTCGGGGAGGAAATGGGTTTCGGCGCGGTTTCCGCCGCGGCCCGCGGCCGGCCCGACTCCCTGACCTGGTTTGCACGCTCCCGCGTCGGCGACCTCGGCGCCTTCCTGGCCGGCGGCCGGCTGGGGCGCCGGCGCGCCGCCGACAGCGGCACCACGGTGGCGGTCGACGTCGATTCCCTGGCCCTGTTGCTCCCCGGCGGCGTGTGGCTGCTCGAGGCGCCCGCGAGCGTCCTGGTCGGCGACTCCGTCGTCCGTATCGGCACTCTCGCGATCGCGAACACCGGCGGGCCCGGCCGACTGACCCTCGAAGGCGATCTCCCCACCCGGGGGCGGGCGAACGCCAACCTGCACCTCGAAGGGTTCCCGCTCGCGGGCGTGTATGCCCTGCTGCAACGCGACACCCTGGGAGTCGGCGGGGCCCTCACGGCCAGCTTCGGCCTCATGGGCTCGCGCGCCGATCCCGTGTACCGCGGGTCGTTCGCGCTGAGCGACGGATCGTTCGGCCAGTTCCGGGCGCCGTTCGTGGACGGGACCGTGCAGTATGAGGCTCGGCGGCTGGACGCAGGGCTCAACCTTTGGCGCTCGGGGCAGCAGATCCTGTCGCTCACGGCCCATCTGCCGCTCGATCTCTCGCTCCAGGCGGTCGCCGAGCGGCAGCTGCCGGACACGCTGTCCGTGCAGGCGCGGGCGGACAGCGTGGATCTGAGCGTGCTGGAGGCGGTGACGCCCCTCCTGCGGCAGGTGCGGGGGGACTTCTCCGCGGACCTCGGCATCCGCGGCACATGGGGCAGCCCGCAGCTCCGCGGCGCGTTGCACATCGGGAACGCGGCGGCCTACATCCCGGCGCTGAATGTCCGCTGGGAGCGGGTGAACGGCCGGCTCGCCCTGTCGGGCGACACGATCCGCGTCGACTCGCTCACCGTCGCGAGCGAGCGGGGTCGGGCGGAGGTGACGGGGTTCGTCCGGCTGGAGCGGTTGACCCGGCCGGTGCTGAACTTCGCGATCGCCGCCGACCGGTTCACCGCGCTCGACCTGCGGGGCTATCTCAGCGTCACCGCGAGCGGGCGCTTGACCCTGACGGGCCCCGTGATCGGGGCCACGCTCGCGGGGCGGGGCACCGTCACCTCCGGCGTGCTGCACTTCGCCGACCTGGTGAAGAAGCGGGTGGTGAACCTCGACGCGCCCTGGGTGGCGACCCTGATCGACACCGCGCTCGCCGCGACCATCCGCCGCCAGCGGCTCGGCCCCGAGTTCGAGAGCGTGTTCCTCGACAGCCTGCGCATCCGGGGCCTGGAGCTGGCCATGGGGACCGACGCCTGGCTGCGCTCCTCCGAAGCCAACATCCAGCTGACCGGCACGGTGACGGTGACCAAGGAGCGGAACGCCTACCTGCTCACCGGGACGCTCCTGGCTCCGCGGGGCACGTACCGGCTAGTGGTCGGGCCGGTGACGCGCGAGTTCGTCGTGACGCAGGGGACGGTGCGCTACTTCGGGACGCCCGACCTGGACGCCGCGCTGAACATCGAGGCGCGCCATGTCGTGCATCCCGTGCCGGGGCCGGGCGGGCGCGCGGCGGAAGACATCGCGATCATCGCGCGCATCCGGGGCACACTGCTGGTGCCGCAGCTCACCCTCGAGGCGGAAGGCCGGGAGCTGTCCCAGTCGGAGATCATCTCGTACCTCCTGTTCGGCCAGCCGAGCATCGAACTGGCGGGCGACCAGGGGGCGTTGTCGAACCGCAGCCTCCTGCTGCAGAACGCGCTCGCGAATATCGCGGCGGGCGAGCTCGAGCGGAGCATTGTGTCGGACCTCGGTGTGCCGCTCGACTATTTCGAGATCAAGCCGGGCGATCCGACGGCCGGATTCTCCGGCACGCGTGTCGCGGCAGGTTGGCAGATCGGGCGCAAGACCTTCCTCGTGCTCAACGCGGGGTTCTGCGGTGAGCAGTCCATCAACGTAGGCAAGGCCCTCGGCGCCAGCCTGCAGTACCGCATGAGCTCCGAGTGGCGCACGGAAGCGAGCTTCGCGCCCGTGCTGGCGTGCAGAGAGGGGGTGCCGGGGAACTCCCTGGCGGAGACCCGGCAGATCGGGCTCGACCTGTTCTGGGAGCGGCGCTACTGAGGTGACCCGGGCCCTGCTGATCACGAATCCGGCGGCGGCGCGGACCGATGCCCGCGCGGTGACGGCGGTGCGCGACACGCTCCAAGCCGGCGGGTGGACGGTCGAAGTGCTGGCCACCATGCGGCCGGGCGACGCGCGGCGCTTCGCCCAGGACGCGCGGGCGCAGCGGTTCGACGCGGTCGTGTGCTACGGAGGGGACGGCACCGCGATGCAGATCGCGGCGGCCCTGGCCGGCACCGGCCTGCCGCTCGGCCTGGTGGCCGGCGGCACGGGCAACCTGCTGGCGGGCAACCTCCGGCTGCCGCGCCGGCCCGCCGCGGCCGCCCGCGCGATCC
>JBOHSA010000010.1:0-4969 GCA_050732995.1 Gemmatimonadales bacterium
GCCCAGGATCATGTCGGCGTCCTTGGTCCAGACGAAGCGCGTTGGGGCCTGATTGTATACGCGGAGGTAGTCGTGGATCGCCGTGGTGAGTTCCGTGACGCTGCGGAAGGTGCCACGGCGGATGCGGCGCTGGGTGATGTCGCGGAACCAGCGCTCCACCATGTTGAGCCAGGAGCTCCCGGTGGGGGTGAAGTGCAGGGAGAACCGCGGATGCCGCCTCAGCCAGCGCTTCACCAGCGGACTCTTGTGGGTGCTGGAGTTGTCGACGATCACGTGCACGGCCAGCTCCGGCGGCGACTCGCGATCGAGGCGGGCGAGAAAGCCGATGAACTCCCGACTGCGATGGCGCGGCAGGCACTCGCCGATGACCTTGCCGTCCAGCAGGCTGAGCGCCGCAAACAGCGTCGTCGTGCCATGGCGTTTGTAGTCGTGCGTCTGGCGGGCCGGGATGCCCGGGCGGAGCGGCAAGAGCGGGGCCGTCCGGTCCAGCGCCTGAATCTGGCTCTTCTCGTCCACCGACAGCACCAAGGCCTTGTCGGGCGGATCCAGATACAAGCCCACGACGTCCCGAAGCTTCTCCACGAAGTGGGGATCCCGGGACAGCTTGAAGGTCTCGACCCGGTGGGGCTGCAGGCCGTGCTGCTTCCAGATCCGCTGCACGGTCATCCGCGACAGCCCCTGACTCCGGGCCATTGTGCGGATCGTCCAGTGCGTCGCCGCCGGAGGCGTCGTGTGCAGCGTGGCCTCGACCACGCGCTGCACGACCTCCGGCGCCACGGCCTTCTTCCGGCCCGGCCGCCGGGCGTCCTTCATCAGCCCGGGCACGCCCGAGCGCTCGAACCGGGTGCGCCAGAGCAGCACCGTCGGCCGGCTGATGCCCAGCCGGGCGGCGATCGCTTGATTCGCGACGCCGTCCGCGGCCAGGAGGACGAGGCGCGCGCGGAGCGCGATCTTCTGCGGGGTCTTCCCGGATCCGGCGACGAACCTCAGGCGCTTCTCCTGGGTCGCATCGATTCCCAGCGCGGCCGCGGGTTGGAACATGCCGCCACTCTACGCCCCGAGGCCGATATGTGTCAAGATATTTCTGGGACACTACACTAGCCCTAAACGGCGATTCGCGAGGATAGCGCCACGTCGCCGACCCGCGGGTGACGCGGTGAACGGGGCGCCCCACGGCGCGGAGCGCACCGCCTCAGAGCGGATGTTTCTGTGTTCTCGGGCCACGCGGGTGCGATACACCGCGATGCTCGCGGGAGTGAGCACCGTGGGGCTGTTCACCGCGGCAGGCCCTGCGGGTCGGCGGGATACGCCCGCGAGGATTCGCCGATCAGGTTACACTGGTTCTTCCCCCCCGGGAGCCCGAGGAGAGGCTCAGTGTCCGTCACGCGGACCGCCGAGGCGATCGAAGAGCTGAAGAGGCTGGTCGGCGAGAAGCTCGGGGTCGGGCCATGGCTCGAGATGACCCGGGAGCGCGTCAATGCCGTTGCCGACGTCACCGGAGACCATCAGTACATCCACGTCGACCCCGAGCGGGCCGCGGCGACGCCGTTCGGGGGCGATCGCCCACGGCTTCCTCACCCTGTCGCTCCTGCCGCTGCTCGGGCGCCATCGTGACGGCATCAGGATCGACCTCCACCCGAAGATGGGGGTCAACTACGGCCTCAACCGCGTCCGCTTCGTCGGAGGCTCGCCGCCATGAAGGCTCGGCTAGCAATGTACCCACCCCGGGGAGTCGGCGGCGCGGCGCCATAAATCGGCCACGTTCGGCCCATAGCTCATGAGGCCACCCGCTTTCGTGAACTCCCGATGAGGAAGATGGCGGGCAGCCCGTGCTTGGCTGCGAGGCCCACGATCAGCGGCATTGCCCTGCACGACGATGACGTCCACCCGGAGCCGGACCAGTTCGGCGGCGAGCTCCGGATAGCGCTCAGCCCGGCCCTCGGCGTTCCGGTCCGTTCGAGAGAGGGGCTCCGAATCCTGGTAGAATGAGCGGTGGCCGATGGATCCTGTTCTCTCTCGCTTCCACCCCGCCGTTCGAACCTGGTTTACCCGCCGCTTCCCCGGGCCGACCGAGCCTCAGCGTCACGGCTGGCCTGTCGTCGCCGCGGGGCAGCATACCCTCATCACCGCGCCCACCGGATCCGGCAAGACGCTGGCGGCCTTCCTGTGGACGCTGGATGCGCTGGTGCAGCAGGCCGTGACGGGGACGCTCGCCGATCAGATCCACGTCGTCTACGTCTCGCCGCTCAAAGCGCTCAACAACGACATCCACCGGAACCTCGCCGAGCCGCTCGCCGGCATCCGCGAGGTCGCCTCCCAGCAGGGCCTCGATCTCCCTGAGTTGCGCGCGGCGGTCCGGACGGGTGACACCCCGGCCCCCGAGCGCGCGGCGATGGGACGCCGGCCGCCTCACATCCTGATCACGACGCCGGAGTCCTTGTTCATCCTGCTCGCCTCCGGCCGGATGCGGGACGCGCTCCGCAGCACGCGCTACCTGATCGTGGACGAGATCCACGCCGTCGCGGGCTCGAAGCGGGGTGTGCACCTCGCCCTCACCCTCGAGCGGCTCCACGCGTTGACCGAGACGCCGCCCGTGCGGATCGGGCTCTCCGCCACCATCGAGCCCGTCGACGAGATCGCCGCGCTGTTGACCGGCTCGGATGAGCCGGGCGGCCCGCCCCGGCCCTGCCGGATCGTGGACATCGGCCGGCGGCGGCCGCTCGACCTCCGCGTCATCGCGCCGACGACCGACCTCGGGGCCGTCGCGACCAATGCGGTATGGGACGCGACATACGATCAGCTCGCGGCGCTCATCCGGCAGCACCGGACGACCCTCGTCTTCGCGAACAGTCGGCGCCTCGCGGAGCGGCTCGCCGTCCGGCTCACCGAGCGGCTCGGCCCGGACATGGTCGCGGCACACCACGGTTCGCTGTCGCGACGCCAGCGATTGGATGCGGAGAACCGGCTCAAAGAGGGCACGATTCGGACCATCGTCGCCACGGGGTCCCTCGAGCTGGGGATCGACGTCGGGGCCATCGAGTGCGTGTGCCTGGTCGAGCCGCCGCGCGCGATCACGACCGCCATTCAGCGGATCGGGCGCTCGGGGCACTGGCTCGGCGCGACGCCCCGGGGGCGGCTGTTCGCGCTCACGCGCGATGACCTCCTCGAGGGCGCCGCGCTCATCCGGGCGATTGGCGCGGGACGGCTCGACCCGGTGGAGATCCCGCGGAATCCCCTGGACGTGCTGGCTCAGCAGATCGTCGCGGCGACGGCGGACACCGAGTGGGAGGCCGACCGGCTCTTCGACCTCGTCCGGCGCACCCTGCCCTACCGCGACCTCCCGCGCGCCAACTTCGACCGCGTCCTCCGGATGGAGGCGGAGCGTCTGCCGACCGAGCCGAAAGGCGTCGCGCCGCGCGTCCACTGGGACACGATCCGCGGCCGGGTGCGGGGCCGGCGGGGCGCGCGGCTGGCGGTCGTGACGTCGGGCGGCACGATCCCCGACACGACGGACTACGACGTGGTCCTCGAGCCCGAGGGGCTCAGGCTCGGCCAGGTCAACGAAGACTTCGCGCAGGAGTCGATGCGCGGCGACATCTTCACGCTCGGCAACGCGCCGTGGCGAATCCTGCGCGTGCAGCGGGGGCGGATGGTCGTCGAGTCCGCGGCGGGGCTCCCGCCCACGATTCCGTTCTGGCACGGGGAGCTGCCGGGGCGCACGGCCGCGCTCTCGACCGAGGTCGCCCGGCTGCGGGCGGATCTCGCCACGCGGCTCGACGACCCGGAGGGGGCGGCTGGGTGGCTCGGCGAGACGGCGGCGCTCGAGCCCGACGCCGCGCGACAGGCCGTCGAGTTCGTGCGGCGTCAAGCCGCCAGCGTCGGGATCGTGCCGACGGACACCGAGCTGCTCGTCGAGCGCTTCTTCGACAGCCTCGGCGGGACCCAGGTCGTCCTCCACACGCCCTACGGGATGCGGGTCAATCGCGCCTGGGGGCTCGCGCTCGCCAAGCGCGTCTGCCGGTCGTTCAACTTCGAGATCCAGTCCGCCGCCACCGACGACGCGGTGCTCCTCTCCTTCGGGCCGCGCCACGCCTTCCCACTGGAGGCGATCTGGTCGTACCTCGCGCCCGCGACCGTGCAGGACACGCTGGTGCAAGCCGTCCTTCAGGCCCCGCTCTTCGAGACGCGCTTCCGCCAGGCCGCGGTCCGCGCCCTCGTCATCCTGCGCCAGGCCGGGGGCCGGCGTGTCCCCGCGTACCTCCAGCGCCTGCGCGCGACGGACCTCCTGGCCGCCTGCTTCCCGGCGCAGGCGATGTGCGCGGACAACCGGGCCCCCGACCTCGACGTCCCGATCCCGGACCACCCGCTCGTCACCGAGACGCTGCGCGAGTGCCTGGAGGACGCGCTCGACCTCCCGCGCCTCCGGGCGGTGCTCGAGGGCATTCGCCTCGGGACGATCCGGACGGCGACGCGCGAGGTGCCGGTCCCTTCCCCCTTCGCCCACAAGATCCTCGCGGCGTGGGACTACGCCTTCCTCGACGACGCCCCGCGCGAGGAGCGGCGGAGCCGTACCGTGCAGACGCACCGCGGCCTCCTCCAGGAGGTGGCGACAGGCGATCAGTTGGCTGGCGTGCTCGACGTCGAGGCCATTGATCGCGTCGCCGCCGA
The DNA here is from genome assembly GCA_050732995.1 of Gemmatimonadales bacterium. Classification (GTDB taxonomy): domain Bacteria; phylum Gemmatimonadota; class Gemmatimonadetes; order Gemmatimonadales; family GWC2-71-9; genus JBOHSA01. The sequence goes on from JBOHSA010000010.1 coordinate 4,669, forward strand.
GGTGGGAGGCCGCGGGCCGGGCACGCAGGCGCGTGATGTGGACGAGCTGTGCGAGGCGCTGAAGGACGCCGGACCTCAGACGGAGGCCGAGTTGGGCTTCCGCGTCGAGGGCGACCCCGTGCCGCTCCTCGCGCGGCTCGCAGGCGACGGGCGCGCGGTCCGCGCCACGCGGGGCAGTGGACATCACGTCTGGCTCGCGGTCGAGACGCTCCCGATCTGCCGCGGGGCGTATCCCGGACTCGTCGAGAACCCGCCGACGGCACTGGCCGGGGCGCTCGCGGCGGAGCGCTGGGAACCGGAG
>JBOHSA010000011.1:0-8106 GCA_050732995.1 Gemmatimonadales bacterium
GGGAGCGGGGGGGGGGGGGACGGGCGCTGGCGCGCCTGGCGCGGAGGCCGGCGCGGGCGCCGGCGGGCGTCGGGTGATCGGCTTCACTGTGGACGAGGTCATCGACCTCCTGGCGGTCAACGAGGCGTCGCTCGAGCGGCGGCAAGACCTGCCGGGGGTCGATCCCACGCTGGTGCGCTCCGTCGGTCGTCGCGGCGACCACCTCTTCCTCGTGCTGGATACGGACGCGCTGCTTGCCCCCATTCTGTCTTCTTAGGGAGGGAGTGTGAGCCACACTGTCCTCGTCTGTGATGACGCGATCTTCATGCGGACGATGATCACCGACATCCTGGCCCAGGCCGGCTTCGAGATCGTGGGTGAGGCCGAAACCGGCTCGCAGGCGGTCGAGAAGTACAAACAGCTCAAGCCCGACCTGGTCACGATGGACATCGTGATGCCGGACATGGGCGGGATCGACGCCGTGCGCGAGATCGTGAAGCACGATCCGGACGCCAAGGTCCTGATGTGCAGCGCCATGGGTCAGCAGGCGCTGGTGGTGGAGGCGATTCAGGCTGGCGCCAAGGATTTCGTCGTGAAGCCGTTCCAGCCTTCGCGCGTGCTCGAAGCCGTGCAGCGGGTCCTGGGTTAGCGCATGGATCTGTCGCAGTACGCCGAGCTGTTTCTGGCGGAGAGCCGGGAGCATCTGGGCGTCTGCAACCAGCTGCTCCTCGAGTGGGAGCGCAATCCGGCGGCGAGCGGGCCCGTCCAGGGGATCTTCCGCGCCGTCCACACGGTGAAGGGGATGGCCGCGACGATGGGTTACGCGCGCGTGGCCGACCTCGCCCACCGGATGGAGAACCTGCTCGATACGCTCCGCGGCAGCACCCGCCCGGCGACCGACGAGCTGATCCAGGTGCTGTTCCGCGCCACTGACGCGCTCGAGAAGGCGATCGACGTGTCGGTGAGCGGTCGCGAGCGGGAGGTGGACGTGGCGGGGATCGGCGCCGAGCTCGAGCGTGCGGCCGCCCGATTCACGCCCGCGCCCCCCTCCCACCGGGCCCCGGCCGCCGCCGCGCGCGAGGCGGCACCCAAGGCGGCCCACGCGCCCACGCCGGTCGAGCCGTCGCCGGTCCCGTCTCCCGTCCTCGCCGCGGTCGCGGGTCGCGCGGTCCTGGTGGTGATCCGACCTGAAGCGCCCCTCAAAGGCGGACGGGCCCTGCTCGTGCTGCGGAAAGCCCAGACGCTCGGCGTCGTGCACGGCGTCACGCCCGCCCCCGCGGCGATCGAAGCCGAGGAGTTCGACGGGCGGCTCACGTTCCGGCTCGAGACCGGGGCCACCACGGACCAGATCGAGGCGGCGATCGCGAGCGTCGGGGACGTGGAGCGGGTGACCATCGGCGAGGATGTGGCGCCGGGCGCCGCACCGCGTCTCGACCCCGGCGCGCTGGAGCCCGGGAAAGCGCGGCACATCCGCGTCGACCTGCGGCGGCTGGACGGCCTGATGGATCTGATCGGGGAGCTGGTCACCGCGCGCGGCCGGCTGAACGAGCTGGCCGCCGAGCGCCGCGATCCCGCCATCGACGACGTCGCGATCCAGGTGTCGCGGCTGTCGGCCGACTTGCAGGCCGAGATCATCCAGGCGCGGATGACGCCGGTCTGGCAAGTGTTCGACCGCTTCCCGCGGCTGGTGCGCGACGTGGCTCGCCAGCTGGGCAAGCAGGTCGCGTTTCGCGTCGAGGGCAAGGAAATCGAGCTCGACCGGGCGATCTTGGACGAGCTGGGGGACCCGCTGGTGCACCTGCTGCGCAACGCGGTGGACCACGGCATCGAGCCGCCGGCGGAGCGCCGCCGACAGGGGAAGAAGCCAGAAGGCGAGATCGTCCTGTCGGCGGTGCGCGAACGCTCGAGCGTCGCGATCACGATCTCCGACGACGGCCGAGGCATTGAGCGCGGCCAGATCCTGCGGAAGGCGAAGCAGGATGGACTCGTGGATTCGCACGTCGAGGCGCTGACCGACGACCAGCTGCTGCGCGTCCTCGCGCGGCCCGGGTTCTCGACGGCGGAGGCGGTGACCAACGTCTCCGGCCGCGGCGTCGGGATCGACGTCGCAATGACGCGGATCCGCGCGGTCGGCGGCTCGATCGACATCCGTACGGAGGTGGGTAAGGGCACCGCGTTCGTCCTGCGGCTGCCCGTCACCCTCGCGATCGTGCGCGCGCTGATCGCCGCGGTCGGGCGGGAACGCTACGCGCTGCCGCTCACCTACGTAGCGGAGACGGTGGAATTCGGCGCGGCCGCGACGACCACGGTGGAAGGCCGTGAGGCGATGGTGCTGCGCGACCGGGTGGTCCCGTTGGTGCAGCTGCGCCAGCTGCTCCAAGTCGCGGGCGACGCCCCGCCGGCCAAGCGGCCGGTGATCGTGCTGGAGATGGGCGGGCGCCGCGCGGGGATCGTGGTGGACGGCATGCTGGGTCAACAGGAGATCGTGGTGAAGAGCTTCGAAGCGCCGCCGGGCACGCTGCCCGTGTTCAGCGGGGCCACCATCATGGGCGACGGGGTGCCGGCGCTGATTCTCGACGCCGCCGGGCTCCTGTAGGGGGGGGCATGGAGGACGTCCGCGACCTGAAGGCGCTCCAGATCGACGCGCTGCGCGAAGTAGCCAACATCGGGGCGGGCCACGCCGCGACCGCGCTCTCCCAATTGACCAACCGCCGCATCATGATCAGCGTGCCCGAAATCAACATCGCGCGTCTGGAGGAAGTGCCGGACCTGCTGGGCCGCCCGCAGGACGTCGTGGCCGCCGTCCTGATGCACATGCTGGGGGACCTCACGGGGCGCACCCTGCTCCTGTTTCCGGAAGCCGTGGGCCGGCGGCTGTGCGACATGCTGCTGCGGCGCCCGCTCGGCACCACGGTCGCGTTCGACGCGCTGGAACAGTCCTGCCTCAAAGAAGCCGGGAACATCCTGTCCGGCGCGTACATGAACGCGCTGTCGGATTTCATGGGGATGCTCCTCCTGCCGTCGGTGCCCAGCCTGGTGGTGGACCTGTCCGCGGCGGTACTGACGACTACCTACCTGAATTTCGGCCACGATCGGGACTTCGTGTTCTGTGTGGAGACCGAGTTCCACATCGACTCCGAAGAGGGGCTGCGGGGCCATTTCCTGCTGCTCCCCGATCTGGCGTCCCTCAAGGCCATCTTTGACGCCATCCGCCTGACCTGACCCGTGACGGCGCCGGCGCTCTCGGAACGCGACCTCGCCGTCCTCCGATCCTTCGCCCGCCGGATCGACGCCTCGGACGCCGGGGCCCACAACAACCTCGGCGTGCTCTACTATCAGAAGGGGCTGCTGGACGAGGCCATCGCCGAGTTCGCCCGCGCGCTGGAGCTCGACCCCAAGATGCAGGTCGCCCAGCGCAATCTGGAGATCGCCTACGACAACACGGGGTTCTACGACCGGCGCGTGGCCGAGCTGCAGGAACGGTTGCGGCAGGCGCCGGACAACCGGGACGCCCGCTGGGAGCTGGGGCGCGCCTACGCGATTCTCGGGCAGTCCGAGGAGGCGATCGGCCAGTTCGAGCAGATCGTCGCTCAGCGCGCCACGGACGTGGCCGCCATCATCCAGCTGGGCCAGGCCGAGAAGCACCGCGGGCGCCTGGAAGTGGCCACCGAATGGCTGCTGCGCGCGCGCGAGCTGGATCCGGAGTCCACCGTCGTCCATTTCTACCTGGGCGAGATCTTCTACAACCGTGGGCTGAACGCGGAGGCGCTCGCGGCGCTCGAGCGCGCCGTCGAGCTCAATCCCGACAACGCGAACGCGCACTACCTCATGGCGTTCGTGCTCGGCGACATGGGCCGCCACGTCGAGGCCCGCGCCGCCTCCAAGCGGGCCATCCAGCTCAACCCGCCGCTCGCGCGGGCCCAAACCAACCTCTCGCTCGAGCGCTACAACGCGGAGCGCCGGAGTCAGCAGCTGCGCCAGCGCGACCAACCCAGTCCCGAAGTCGTGGAAGGCGGGGAGCTCGCGCACTTCAACCTCGGCCTCGCCTTCCGCCAGAAGGGCTATTACGTCGAGGCGCTGCGCGAGTACCGCCTCGCGCTCGACCGGGGCGAGGACCGCCGCCTGGTGCTGCAGGCGATGGCGGAAGTCCATCTCTTGCGACAGGACTTCGCAGCCGCGCTCGAGCTGTACGAGACGCTCATCCACGAGGTGCCCGACTCCCCCAAGCTCTGGAACGAGCGCGGCGTCGTCCTGCACCAGGCCGGCCGGGCCGCGGACGCGCTGGCCTCCTACCGCCAGGCGGCGGAAGTGGACCCGCGCTATGCCCTGGCTTGGAACAACGTCGGGGTCGTCCTCGCGCACCAGGGCGACACCGAGAACGCCATCGAGGCCCTGCGCACCGCGCTGCGGCTCCAGGGCAGCTTCGCCGCCGCCCGGCTCAACCTCGCGTTGCTGTTGTTCCACCTGCGGCGCTTTCAGCTGGCGCTCGAGGCGTACCGCCAGGTACTCGCCGACCACCCGCAGTCGGCGCCCGCCTGGAACGGCGTGGGGCTCGTCCTGGTGGAGCTGAAGCGCTTCGCGGACGCGCGGAACGCGTTCGTGCGCGCCGTGGAAGCGGACCCGCAGTTCGCGGGGGCGCACTACAATCTGAGCTTCGCGCTCTCCAATCTCGGCGACTTCGACGGTGCCCTCCGCGCCACCAAACGGGCGCTCGAGCTCGACCCCTACTACGTGTCGCAGAAGTTCGCGCTGACGATCGACCTGCAGTACGAGGAGTCGACCATCGGGGTGATCCCGGAGATCTCCGCGGACGTCAGCGCGGAGGCGCTGGGCGGCATGGGCGGGGAGTTCAACTTCGATCAGCGCCTGCTGGACAACATCTTCCAGGAGCTGGCCCCGCCGCCCGCCACCCCGGCGGCCGCGGCGTCGCGCAAGAGTCGGGACGATGCGCTGGCGCTCGCCCGCGACTACGTGAGCAAGGGCCTGTTCGAGCTGGCGACGGCGGAGGCGGTGCGGGCCACGCAGCGCGGCGCCGACCGGGCGGAGGCGGCCGTGTTGCTGGGCGACGTCTATGCCAGCCGCGGCCTCCACGGCGAGGCGCTGGAGCGCTACCGCGAAGCGCACGCGGTGGAGCCCGATGGCATCGACGCGGCCGTGGGGGAGATCCGCGCGCTGCTCGCGCTCGGGCGCATTCGCGAGGCCGCGCCGCTCGCCGAGCAGCTCGCGGCGCGCGAGCCGCAGCTGCTCGACGCGCAGGTGGCGCTCTCACGGGCCCGGCTCGAGCTGGGCGACGCGATCGGCGCGCTCGACGCGGCGCGCTCGGCGCAGGCGCTCGCGCCCGGTCGGTCCGACCTGCTCCACCTCCACGCGCGCATCTTGCTCCGGCTCGGCGACCATGCCGGCTCCCTCGCGGCGTATCACGAGGCGCTCCGGCGGGACGGCCGCGCGGTGCAGGTCTGGTACGAGCTGGGCCAGCTGGAGGAGCAGCGCGCCAACGCCGGGGGAGCGCGGGAAGCGTACGAGCGCGCGCTCGAGATTCTGCCGACCTACACCGCCGCCGGGCTCGCGCTGGCCGACCTGGTCCGGCGCACCGAGTCGCCCGCCGCGGCGGTCGAGTTGCTGGTGCCGCTGCTCGAAACCGATCCCTACGACCTCGAGGCCCTTGCCGCCCTCGGCCGCGCGCTGCTCGAGGACGGCCGCCCCCGCCAGGCGGTGGAGGCGCTAGAGCGCGTGCTCCGCTTCGACCCGGAGCACCGGGCCGCGCTGTTCCACCGGGGCGCGGCGCATGCGCGGGAGCGGCGCTTCGGCGACGCGGTGACCGACTGGGAGCGCGTGATCCAGCTCGATCCGTCCGGGACGCTCGCGGCCGAGGCGCGGAGCCGCGCGCGCTCGGCGCGCGACCTGCAGCACATCTTCGCGGCAGCGGGGTAGCGCGTGGCGATCGAGGGTCCGCTCAAGGAGCTCAACATCCATGACGTCTTCCAGTTGCTGGACCTGGGCCGGAAGACGGGGGCGCTCCGCGTCACCTCGGAGCTGCGCCAGAATTCGGGCGTCGTGCATTTCGAGCGCGGCGCGGTGGTCGCCGCCCACATCGCCAGCAACCCGCATCCGCTGGGCGAGCTGCTCCAGCGCGCCGGCAAGCTGCGCGAGGAGGACCTCGCCCGGGCGCGGGCGCTCCAGACGGCCGGCGATCCGCGGCGCCTGGGCGAGATCCTGATCGCGATCGACGCGGTCACCCGCCGGGAGCTGGAGCGCTGCGTGCGCGCGCAGGTCGAGGAGGTCGTCTTCGAGCTGATGAGCTGGTCGGAGGGATACTTCTCGTTCATCGAGGGCGCGACCAACCGGCAGACGATCGAGGCGGTCGCGCACATCCCCACCGAAGCCGTGCTGATGGAGGCGGCGCGCCGCATCGACGAATGGGCCCGCATCGAGGCCAAGATCCCGCACCTCGGCGTGATACCGCGGATTCGCCCCGCCGACGACGGCATCGGCGCGCCGCTCGATCTGGTGCCGTTCGAGTGGGAGGTGCTCGCCGCGATCGACGGACGCCGGAGCATCCGCGAGGTCGCCGAGGCGGTCGGACGCTCCGACTTCGATGTGGCGCGCACGATCTACGGGCTCACCAGCGCCGGGCTGGTGCTGCTCGACGATACCGGACCCTCGCCGGCCGCCCCGGTCCCCGCCCCCGCCGCACCGTCGGTGCGGGTAGAGGAACATCTCGCGATGGGTGACCTCGAGTCGGCCCGGGTCGCCGCCGAGGAAGCGATCGCCGCGCAGCCGGAGCGGCCGGAGGGGTGGGCGGCGCTTGGCCGGGCGATGCTCGGCCTGCGGCGATACGAAGAGGCCGAGGATGCGCTCAGCCAGGCGCTCCATCGCGACCCGGTGCGCCCCGCGCCGCGGCGGCTGCTCGGGCTGGCCCAGGCGGGCCAGGGACGCTTCGCGGACGCGGTGGAGACCTGGGATCGCTGGATCCGGCTCCAGCCCAAGGACGAGGCGGAGGAAGGACGCGCGGGCGAGGTGAACCGTCTGCGGCAGGCGGCCGCCGCGCTCGTCGAGGCACTCCGGGGGCGGCATGCCTGACGACATTCGTACCATGACGGCGGAGCTGGCCGCGGATCCGACGAGTCTCGTCTTCCTCGAGCTCGCCGAGACCCTGCGCCGGCGCGGGCAGCTCGATTCGGCCCACAAGGTGACCCGCAACGGGCTCGCGCGCTATCCCGAGCTCGCCGCCGCGCACGACCTCGCCGCGCGGATCTTCGTGGACCGCGGCGAGCTGGACCGCGCGTTCGAAGCCTGGGTGACCGCGCTGCGGCATGATCCCGCGCTGCTGGGCGCGCACAAGGGGCTTGGCTTCCTGTACTTCCGCGCGAACGATCTCGCGTCCGCCGAAAAGCACCTGGCGTACGTCGCGGAGGCGGATCCGGGCGATGCGGGGGCCGCGGCTGCGCTGGAGCGCCTGCGGACGAAGAGCAGAGAAACCGAGGAACAGAAGAGCAGCGGGTCACTTCCGGACGAAGCCGTGTCGGCGCGCGCCGAAGAGCCCGCTGTGTCGCAGCCATCCGCTCCTCCGCTCCTCGGCTCTTCTGCTCTTCCGTTCGCGTTCGACGACGTCCATTCCCCGGCGGACGATTCGGTGTTCGCCGGACTCGAGGGCGGCTCCGACAGTCTCCTGCTGGTGGACGGCAACGGGCTCCGCCTCGGCGGCGGGCTCCGGAGCCCGGACGGAAGCGATGTCGCCGACGCCGTGTCGGCGCAGCTCGCGGGCGTCGCCAAGGAGGCGGCGCGCACCGCCCGGCTCCTGGCGCTGGGGGACTGGCGCGGCCTCGCGATCGAATCGCCGGGCGGCAGCTGCTATCTGGTGGCGCCGACGCCGGAGTCGCTGCTGTTCACCGTACGCGGCGCCGATCTGCCGATGGGCCGAGTGGCCCGCCTTGCGGAGCGGGCGGCCGCGGCTGCCCGGCGCTGGATGGACGGGCTCCGATGAGCGGCCCGGTCGCGATCCTCGAGCGCGTGTGCGCCGTGCGCGGCCTCCGCGGGGCGGTGATCGTGTCGGCGACGGACGGCCTGGTCGTGGCCGAGTCGCTGATGGCGGGCGTGGACGGCCGCGCGGTCGCGGCGCTCGCGGCG
>JBOHSA010000012.1:0-27131 GCA_050732995.1 Gemmatimonadales bacterium
TCCGGGGCGGCCCGACAAAGGAGGGAAGGCGCGGCATGGCGACATCGGTAGAGGCGGCGGAGCGGGCGGCAGCCCACAGCAGCGGGATTACGCATGCCCTCGTCGCCTGGGTCCAGGGACACCGGCAAGTGGCCACGTACGCGAGCGGGGCGCTGCTCTTGGGAGTTCTTTTGTTCGCCTGGAACACCTGGTCCAGCCGGCAGACCGAGGTGCGCGCGGGCGCCGCGCTCAGCGCGGCGCGCTCGGCATTCGAATCGAGGAACTACCCACTCGCGGCCAGCGAGCTGGCCCGCCTGGTGGAAAACTACGCCGGAACCAACGCGGCCGAGGAAGGCACGCTGCTGCTGGCGAACGTCCGGATCCAACAGGGCCAGGTCGCGCAGGCAATTGAGTTGCTGCAGCGCCTCGCTCCCAGCGCGAGCCGGTCGTATCAGGCCCAGGCCTACGGGCTCCTCGCCGCCGCGCTGGAGACCCAGGGACAGTTGAGGCCGGCGGCTGAGGCGTACGAGGAGGGCTCGAAGCGCGCCGTATGGGATTGGATGAAGGCGCAGCTCCTAGCGGAAGCCGGGCGCGTCTGGGGACAGGCGGGGGACACGACCCGGGCCGTGGCGAGCTACGCCCGGGTTGTGAAAGACTTTGGGGAGAGGGGGCCTGCCACGGAGGCCAAAGTTCGACTGGGAGAGCTGACAAAAGGGGCATGGGCGCCCTAGTCGACTTCGTATAATAGATGTTATGTTAAGTTGGGCCTGGTGCAAATGTGGAGAACCAGTCTCACCCAAGCACCCCCCGAAACACCAACCGCGCCTCCCCTGCCAGCCAGACATCGTTATACTGCTCCGTCCGCATGCTTCGGCCTCGCACCCCAAGGGTTCGGCCGCTCCGGGTCCGTACCGTGATCGGGGGGCTGGCTAGGCCCCAGCTGTCCAGCGCGCAGGCCGCCGCTACCGCGCCGGTTCCGCACGCCAGGGTTTCCCCCTCGATGCCCCGCTCGTAGGTACGCATCCGCCAGTCCGTTGGGTTCCCTCCGGGCGAGATGAAGTTCACGTTGGCTCCCCCCCCTGGAGCGAGGGCGGGATCGAACCGAAGGGCTCGACCTCGGGCCGCCAGATCCACCTGGTCCACGTCGTCCACCATGACCACCAGGTGCGGGACGCCGACGATCCCCAGGGCTGCGCGGTGCTCGCCGGGGATTACGCGCAATCCTGGGATCTCGGCGGGCCTCAGGACGGGTGTGAGATGGAGCTCGGCCTGGTCTGTCTCGCCGAGGCACCGGCTCTGGTAGGTACCCGCGTCGGTTTCCAGCCACATGCCGTCGGCCGGCGCGATCCCCAGGCGTGCCGCCAGGCGGGTGCTGCACAGCGCGGCATTGCCGCACATGGTCGCGTGGGAGCCGTCGCTGTTGAAGTAGATCATGCGAGCCCAGCCCGGTTGCGCGTCGCTTCCGGGCCCGACGAACACCACCCCGTCCGCCCCGACGCCCGTGCCGCGGGCACAGACCACGCGGATGTCGGCCGGGCTCCAGTCCCCGGGCGCGGACAGGCGGGCGTCCACCATGACGAAGTCGTTGCCCGACCCCGTCATCTTGTAGACCGGCAGGCCGACTAGATGCGGCCGAACCAGGCCATCAGCCGCAGGCGCGGTACCATCCAGATCGCCTCGCGTACGATCGCCCGGTTCATCTTGCTTTGCCCTTCCGTCCGATCGACGAAGACGATGGGCACCTCGGCCAACCGGAACCTTTTTCGCCATGCCCGGACACTCATTTCGATTTGGAAAGCGTACCCATTGGACCGGACGCGGTCGAGATCGATCACCTCGAGCACCCGCCTCCGGAAACACTTGAACCCGCCGGTCAGGTCCCAGATTCTGAGCCCCGTGATCCAGCGGGCGTAGATGTTCGCGCAATACGATAACAGCAGCCGACCCATGGGCCAGTTGACCACCGTCACCCGGCCGCCGAGGTAGCGGGAGCCGAGCACCAGATCGGCGTCCTCGACGACCCGGAGGAACTCCTTCAGATGGACCGGGTCGTGGGAGAAGTCGGCGTCCATCTCGAAGACGTAATCGTAGCCGCGCGCGAGCGCCCATTTGAACCCCGCGATATAGGCGGTGCCCAGCCCCAGCTTCCCTGCGCGGTGCACGACCTGCACCCGCGGCTCGGCCGCGGCCAGCCGATCCGCGAGGTCCCCCGTGCCGTCCGGCGAGCCGTCATCGATGACCAGCACCTCGAGCCGGAGGTCCTGGGCGAGGACCTGGGGCACGATGTGTGGCAGGTTGGCGGCCTCGTTGTACGTCGGGATGATGACCAGCGCCCGCTCAGCCATTCCGCCTCCAGCCGCGGGCCGCCGGTACCACCAAGGCGGCGAGCACCAGCACGAGCGACAGGAGCCCTATCAGCTTTCCCCGGGTGTAGGTGGCGGAGCGGTAGGTCAGCTCCACCCGACGCGCACCGGTGGACACCGGGACGGTGATCAGCGCCTCGTCGCCGCGGAGGACGTGGGCGGGGGCTCCATCCACGGTCGCTCGCCAGTCGACGTACCAGTTCTCCGCCACGAGCACATAGCTCGGCGCCGGAGGGGCGGGATCGAGCGCGATCACCATGGCCCCGGGCCGCCACTGAGTGACCTGGGCACGCGCGGGGCTCGGGGCGGGCCAATCGGCGACGGGTGGCGGGTTCACGGGCGCGTCCGGGGGCAGCAACACGACGCGATCGAAGCCCGGCAGGCGGGGGTCGGCCAGGGTGGGCGGGATGCTGGCCTCGTCGACCTTCACGGCTGCCGGTACCACCCGAGCATAGGGTGGCGCCGTGTCGGCCTCGAACAGGTACCCCGGCCGCCCCGTTACCGTCGGGACAGGGCCCAGGACGCGGTGGTAGCCCGGGATCTTAATCGTATCGGAAGCGATGACGTAGCGTAGCGCCAGCAAGCTCCAGAGCTGGGTGGAGCTGAAGAGATAGCGCCACTCGTTCCTGCCCCCGAGCAGTTCGTCGTAGTAGCGCAGCTGGTTCCCCTGGTAGCCCAGCACCTGCGCCACATCGTGCGCCATCAGCACGTTCTGCGGGTACACGCCCAGGTCGAACACGCGGAACGGAGGTGTTTCGCTCCGCAGTCGAGTCACCAGCGAATCCGGCCGATACAGCCCTTCGGAGGGTGGATCGGTATAGACCCAGAAGTGGCGCCCATCGCGCCACAGGTCCGCGCCGACCACGAGCGGAAGCCCGATCGCGAAGGCCCGCAGGGGGATCCGGCCGGCGAGGCGGCCGACTGCGAGGAGGGCCGTGACGCCGAGGGCAAAAGCGCCGATCAGGACGCTGACGCGAATGGTGGGCCCGAGAGCGGTTGCTCCGCCCTCGCGGCCGGCGGGCGCGAGGGCGGTGGCCAAGCCCTCGAAGGCGCCGGCCACCGCCAGCAAGGCCACCACGCCGGCCGCCACGAGCCACGCGGTGACGTGGCGCCGGCCCTCCCCTCGCTCCACCCGCGCCGCGCCCAGCGCGGCGAACAGCGCGGTCACGAAGGCGACGATGAAAAACGCCATCCCGGGGGCGCGCGTCTTTTTCACCAGCGGCATGACGGTCCACCACAGCCGGTAAAACGGGGTCGCCCCGGCCAGACTCACCAGCAGGAACAGCAGGCCGATCCCGCCGAGCCACCAGAGCAGCCGGCGGCGGCGGTCGCCCGCCCCGAGCACCGCGAGCGCCACGACCGGGAGGCCCAGGTATTCCGAGTGCAGTTTGAGCGGGTTCGAGCCCCAGTAGGGCCCGTCGGGCCATGGGTGACCTACTCCGGTGAACCCCGCCAAGAGGAACTCCGGCACGTGGTCCCAGGGAATCCCGTACGAAACGGATCCCTCATAGCCGTAATAACCAGTGGCCCGCGGCGAATGTGGGATGTATTCGAGGAACGGCAGGATCTGCGGCATCGCGATGCCGAATCCCAGGACGATTGCCCCCAGGGCGACCACCAGCCGTCCGAGCCGGGGCCGCACCGGCTCGGTGGTGGGCTCGCCGAACGTGAGGTAGAGCGCAAACAGGCCGGCCGCGATCAGCAGCAGGTACGCCGTCTGGACGTGCGGGCTGAGCAAGCAGAGCGCGACGGCCAGGCTCAACAGCGGATGGCCCCACGGGCGGCGGTCGCGCAGCGCCGCGACCAGCGCCAGGAGCGCGAGCGGCAGCATGGTCGAAACGAACAGTTTACCGTCGTGCCCGGGATGGGCATAGGACACGATGACGCCGGAGAGCTGGTAGGCGAGGCCGCCCACGACCGCTCCTAACCACGAGACGCCCAGCCGGCGCAGGAAGAGATAAGTGAAACAGCCCGCCAGGATGTAATGCAACACGTACGCCAGGTTCATGACGACATGGGCGGGCAGCACCAGCCGCAACAGCGAGGTCGGATAGAGCACGTCGCCATGGGTCACGACGGCGAGATAGGGCAACCCGCCGAAGATCAGGGGGTTCCAGAGCGGCATTTCGCCGGTGGCGCGCCACTGCTCCGCCTGCCAGGCATCGAACGCGTACCCGCTCGAGTACTGATCCCCCCCGGGCGCCGCGAGCCACTGCCCGCCGAGCATCGGCAAGGCCAGCACCGCGACGAACAGCGAGCACGCGAGCAGCGCGGCGAGGTGCGGATGCGCGGGGGTGAAGGGGGGTGAGTGAGGAGCGCGGTCGGTCGGCGTGGTAGTCATGCGTCGTGGTGTGCCATCGGGTTCGCGGTTGGGACAGCCCGGCTGGAGCTGGGCAGCGCGAGCACGACTGCAGCCGCCACGACCTCGAGCGCGGTCAGCCAGATGCGCGACGCGGCCGCGAGAATCACCGCATCCCCGCTGCCCAATACCGGAGACAGCACGCCGATCAGCGTTGCCTCCCGCACCATGAGGCCAGCAGGCGCGAACACGGCGATCACGCCCGCGACGTAGCTGCCGGTGAAGGCGGCGATGTAGAACCCCCACGAGCCGGGAACCGCCCCCAAAAGGCCCTGGGCGAGCAGCCGGAACGCGACCCCGTAGAGCAGCCACGGGGCGACGAGGGTCAGAGCAAACAGCCCCAGGCGACCCGGCGTGAGCTCCGACCAGACGAGCCGGAGCCCGGGGACCCGGCGCTCGAGCCAGCGTCCCAGGCGGCTCTCCGCCGCCCGGCGCCCGGGAACGGCGAGGGCCAAGGCCCCGAGGCCCGCCGCGGCAATGAGGGCCGCCTGCCACCACGTCGCGTGTAATACCGCCGGCGTGAGCACCGCCAACACCAGTAAACCGGTGATCAGGAGCACCACCTGCTCGAACAGCACGGTGGCGGTGGCAGCGACCGGCGATACGCCGTGGTAGGACGCCATCGCCGCGAGGCTCGCGAACTGCCAGACGGTCCCTGGAATGAATCGCGTCAGATTGGTGGTGAACCAGATGCGCGCCGCGGCGCGGTAGCGCACGCGCGCGGCGCACCACCGCAGGCTCGCGGTCCACGCGGCCAGGAGTACCGCCAGGGTCACCAAGACGAGGACGCCGCTCAACACCAGCGGTCCCGCGCGCCAGGCTAGGTCGCGATTGCGGATGACCGGCCAGTGTGGCGCCGCCATCCGGACGACGTAGTACCCGGCCCCCACCAGGACCACCGCTTGGAGGGCTCGAAACCACCACACCTTGCGCCGGCCCGGCGCATCGGTCGACGTGGGGTCTGCCAGGGCGTACCCTTTGCCAAAGGGAAGCACGCGACGGGGATAACCGCTGCCAAGATAATCGCGAGGGGGCTATAGTACAGGCCCGGATGCGCATCCTGCACGTGGTGACGGCTTTTCCGCGCGGGCCCGAGGATGTCATCGTGCCCTGGCTCGTGGAGCTGTTGCAGCGGCTGGAACGTGCCGGACACGAGGTGGAAGTCTTCTGTTCGGCGTACCGCGGCGGCGGCGGGCGGCAGTTCGCTGGGATCCCGGTGCACCGGTTCCGCTACTTCCCCGCCCGCTGGGAAGACCTCACTCACGACGAAGCGGCGCCCGACAGGCTGCGACGCTCGGGGCGCTACAAGGTGATGCCGGCGTTCTACGTGGCCGGGGGCGTGATCGGAATCTGGCGACTCTGCCGGCGCCGGCGCTACGACGTCGTGCACGTGCACTGGCCCATGCCCCACGCCCTGTTCGGCGCCGTGGCCCGGGCGGCCTGTGGCGCGCGGCTCGTCACGCAGTGGTACGGCGTCGAGCTGCGCTGGGTGCAGAGCTCCCTGCGGTGGCTGCGGTGGCTTGCACGCTGGGCGCTGCGCACCTCCGACCAAGTCGTCGCGATCTCGTCGTACACGGCGCAGGAGATCGCCCGGCTCGCGCCCGTGGCGGTCCGGGTCATTCCCTACACCACCGCCCTCCCGGAGCGGCCCTCCCCTGGCGCGTCCCGCCCCGGCCCGCCACCGGGGCTGTTCCGCATCGTGTTCGTCGGTCGCCTGGTGGAACGCAAGGGCGTGACGCATCTGGTGGACGCGGTGCTTCGCCTCCCGCCGCAGCTCGGCGCTCGGCTCGAGATCATCGGCGAAGGGCCGGAACGGCCCCGCCTCGAGGCCCAGATCCGCCAGGCGGGTCTGGAGGGCCGGGTCGTGCTGCGCGGCCGCGTGTCGGAGCGGGAGCTGCAGACGGCTTACGAGGGCGCCCAGGCCGTGGTGCTCCCGTCGGTGCTCGACGCGCGCAGCGATACCGAGGGCTTGGGCGTCGTCCTGCTCGAGGCCATGAGTTACGGCGTGCCGGTGATCGGCAGCTGGCTGGGCGGGATCACCGACATCATCCGCGACGGGGAGACGGGCCTGCTGGTGCCGCCTCAGGACCCCGCCGCGCTGGCTGGCGCCCTGCAACGCCTGGCCGACGACGCGGGCCTCGCCGCCCGCCTGGCGGAGGCGGGGGCGCGCCACGTGCGCGTGAGCTTCAGCTGGGATGCGATTGTAGCCCAGTGGCAGGCGTGCTACGCCGCCGCAGCAGAAAAATGAACTGATATTCCCACCGCAGCGGGATCAGCCGCCAGGCAGCTTCCAGGAGCACGCCCTTCAGCAGGGCCAGCGGCGCGCTGCGGCGCAGCTGGCGCCACTTCACCGCGTGCCAGCGGTCCGGGAGCACGCGTTCGACTTCCAGGCCGTGTCGGGTGAAGAGGGACTCCCACGCCCCGAGCGGCAGCAGCTGCTCGTTGATGTCTTGCTGGCTGGTACCGTGGCGGCCGAGCAGCTTCCACCCGACGAACGCCGCGTTGGGCACCATGATGCAGAAGCGGGCCGTGGGCTTCGCGACGCGCAACATCTCGCGGAGGCCCTGGCCCAGGTCGCCGAAGTGTTCCAGGGAGCCGAGGCAGGTCACGTAGTCGAAGGTGTGGTCGCGGAAGCACAGGGACTCGCCCGGGCCCACGGCGAGGCGGAACGTCGGGGAGATCCGGCGGGCGAGTCGGACCGCCGCATCGGACAGATCCACTCCGTGGGCGGTGATGCCGCGCTCGGCGGCGGCCTTGAGCAACAGTCCGGCCCCGCAACTCACGTCGAGCAGTTTCGTCCCAGGCCGCGCGTCGAGGAGGTCCAGGAACAGCGGGTAGGCCTCCGGCGGCCGCATGCTGTCGAGGCCCAGGGCGGCGTAATGGCGGTTGTACCAGGCGCGGATCTCGGGCTCGGTCGGCATTGGGCGTGGGCTCGGGCGCTGAGCTCGTACGATAGCCGTGCAAGGCCCCGCCACGACAGCCCCCCGGCGTCCGGCGCCTGGTCTCGGCGGAGGCGACCGGTAGAAAGTCTACCCAGCCGGCCTCGTTGGGCACCAAGCCCACCGTGCCCGTCACGTCGAACACGACCCGGCGGCTCGACCCACCCGCGTGGATGGTCCGGCTAACCGTCCGGGTATGCGGGTCGACCACGTGAATGCGCCCGTTGCCGATGTATGCTGTGCTGACGTACAGCAGCCCATCGGCCGGACTCCGGGCGATCCCGAACCCGCCGCCGCCGGGCAGGGTGAGGTTGCGGCCGATCTGGGTGCCGGAGACGAGATCCCAGAACTGCACGTAGCCGGCCTCGTTCGCGATGTAGAGTGTGTCGCGGCAAACGGAGAAGGCGAGCTTCTGGGGAATCCCTCCGACCCCGAACGTGCGGGCGACCGTGCGCGTACGAAGATTGAACTTGACCACCGTGCCGCCCCGCCAAGTGCTCGCGTACAATAGGGTGTCGCTCACCGCGAGACCGTTGGCGGTGCGGGGCACTCGAAAGGACGTCACCAAGGGCTACGACGACCTCGAATGGGTCGCCCCGGACCGGAATGACGTCGATCTGCGTGTTGGTGGCGACGTTCACGACGCCGACGTTCTGGCTGAACTGGTTGGTGACGTAGGCCCAGGTCCCGGTCGAATTGAATGCGATCTCGGTCGGCACCGATCCGACCGGGACGGTCGTCCCAAACGATCTGGTCGGGAGGTTGGTGCGGCCGAGCCGAGCCGCTTGGACCAGCGTTATGTAGGCCACGCCGGCTGCGGAGATGGCCCCACCGTAGGGCCGACCGGCGAGCAGCACGCGGGTGACGGGCGTGGAGTCGTGAGCCGTGGCCCGGGCCCGAGCCGGCAGGACCGCGGCCCAGAGGGCAAGGGCTAGCGCACGAAATCCACCCACCCGGCCTCGTTGGCAATCACCGCCTTAGTGCCTAGTCCCCCCCCGCCCCCCCTACCCCCCCTACCCCCCCTACCCCTCCCATCCCCCGGCCCCGTTCCTCGCCTCCCAGGTCTCCCTGAGCCCGGAGCCGCTCCACCTCGCGCTGCAGGCCGCGCAGCTCTTCCCGCATCCCCGCCACCATTTCCCCCACGAACCCGAAGCCGAACAGTGACACACCCGAGATCACCAGGACCATGATGAGATCGAGCAGCGGGCGGAAGCCGAAGTGCAGCGGACCGAACCGCAACCAGAGCGCCACGATGCCGGCGACGAGTCCAAGGAGGAAGAGGATCGCCCCCGACACACCGAAGAACAGCATCGGCTTGCGCCCGAAGCGCAGCTGGAACCACACCGACAGGAGGTCGAGCACGCCGACGGGGATCCGGCCCATGCCGAACTTGGACCGCCCCGCCCGCCGGGGATGCAGCGGCACGGGGCGCTCGGCGAGGCGGAACCCCTGCCCCGCCGCGATGACGACCATGAAGCGATGCCAGTCGGGCCGCGCCGGGATGGCGTCCATCACCTCGCGCCGGTAGGCCTTCACGGAATTGAGGTCGGAGACGCCGACCCCGAACAGCCAGCGGCACAGCCCGTTGTACACCCAGGACACGAACCGTTTCTCGTAGTGTCCCTGCTTGGCGCCGGTGACCACGTCCGCTTCCCCCGCCAGGATCGGGGCCACGAGTCCGGGGATGTCGGACGGCAAGTACTGCAGGTCGGCGGGGTAGAACACGAGCACGCCGCCCCGGGCCGCTTCCGCGCCCGACTTCAGCGCGTCCGCGATGCCGCGCTGCGCGCGATGGCTGACGGCGCGCAGGAACGAGTGCTGCGCGGTGAGCCGGCGCAGCACCTCGGCCGTCCCGTCCTGGCTGCCGTCGTCGACGACCACCAGCTCGCAGGCGTAAGGCAGCGGGAGAAATGCTTCCCGCGCCTGGCGCACCAGCTCGGGCAGGTTCTCCGCCTCGTCCTTGGCGGGCACGAGCACGCTCACCGCCGGGGCCACCGCGAGTGTGGCGAGACTCATAGCCGTTTGCGCATTCGCGCCGGCAGGATGCTCAGCTGGTCGCGGTACTTCGCCACGGTGCGCCGGGCGATCTTCACGCCCTTGCGCGCAAACAGCTCCACGATCTGCTGGTCGGTGAGGGGGTTCTTCGGGTCTTCGTCCGCCACGAGCTTCTGGATCTGGGCCTTGATGGCGCGCGCGCTGGCGTCCTCGCCCGTCGTGGTCGAGAGGCCGCTCGAGAAGAAGAACTTGAGGGGCAGCAGTCCGCGCGGGGTCTGGACGTACTTTTCGTTGGTCACCCGGCTGACCGTGCTCTCGTGCATGCTGATCACGTCGGCCACCTCGCGCAGGGTGAGCGGCTTCAGGTATTCGACACCCTTGTCGAAGAACTCGCGTTGGCGATCCACGATGAAGTTCATGACCTTGAGCATCGTCTGGCGGCGCTGCTCGATCGCCTGAATCATCCAGTGCGCGCTGTTCAGCCGCTGGCTGATGAACTCCTTGTTCTCGCCCTGGTACTGCTTCTTGTCGCGCGCGATGTCCTGGTACGTCTTGGAGATGCGGAGCCGCGGCAGGCCGGTGTCGTTCAGGAACACGTGGTACTTGTCATCGATCTTTTCGACGACGAGATCGGGCATGATGTACTGGTCGCCGGCCGTCGCGTACTGCAGCCCGGGTTTGGGATCGAGCTTGGCCAGATCATCGGCCACCCGCTGCACTTCCGCCGGTTCGAGGCCGAAGCGCTTGCCTAGGTCGCTCCAGCGGTGCGCTTTGAGATCCTCCCAGGCGTCCTTCACCAGCCGGTACGCCAGGGTGTCGGTGCGCTTCTGCTCCTCGAGCTGCAGCAGCAGGCACTCGCGCAGGTCCCGGGCGCAGACGCCGGGCGGATCGAGCTTCTGCACGATGTGGAGCATCTGCTCGGCCTCGGCCAGGGTGTAGGGCTCCACCGTCGGCGCCCCCCCCCCCTCGTCCGCGCCGCTCTCGCCCGCCACCTGCTCGGCATGCGCCTGGATCACCTGGTTCACGCCGGCCACGATCTCCTCGAGCGTGGCGCCGAGGTAGCCGTCCTCGGCGATATTGCCCAGGAATTCCTCGGCCAGGAGCTGCTGGCGCGGCGTGAGGTCGAGCATCCGGATCTGCTCGCGCAAGTGGTCGCCCAGGTCTCGCGTCTCGACGGTGACGGGCTCCACGTATTCCCGCGCGTCGCTGAAGTCCAGCAGGCCCCCCCTCGACTCGGCGCCGTCGTCCAGCAGGATGCGCTCCCAGTCGGGCTCGTCGTCGCCGGCCTTCTCCTTCTCCGGCTTGTTCTCCTCGACGGCCGCCGTCGCGGTCTCGTCCTCCTCGGGCTCCACGAGCTCGAGGAAGGGATTCCCCAGCAGCTCCTGCTTCAGGTGCTGCTGGAGGTCGAGCAACGGCATGTACAGCAGGTCCATCGCCTGGTACAGGCGGGGATTGATCCGCAGGTCCTGCCGCAGCGCGGCGTGCTGGTGCAGGCCGGTCTTCATGCCGCGGGCGACAGTCGTGCGCGCAGGCGCGCGGTCAGGGTGGGGCCGAGGTAGAGATCGGCCACGCGGTCGTCGAACACCAGGTCGCGCACCGTGCCGGCGACTTGTACCCGGCCTTCGAACATGATGTAGGCGCGGTCCACAATGTCGAGCGTTTGCTCCACGTTGTGGTCGGTGATCAGCACGCCGATCCCGCGGTGACGCAGGCCCGCCACGATGGTCTGGATGTCGTGCACCGCGATCGGGTCCACCCCGGCAAAGGGCTCGTCCAGGAGCATGAACTTGGGCTCGGTGACGAGGGCGCGGGTGATCTCGAGCCGGCGCCGCTCGCCGCCGGACAGCTGGTAGGCCTTCTGGCGCCGCAGGGGCTTGATGTCGAGCTCGTCCAGCAAGACCTCCAGGCGCCGCCGCCGTTCCGCCTCGGCGACGGGGAGCGTCTCGAGAATCGCCAGCACGTTCTCCTCGACCGACAGCTTGCGGAAGACGGACGGCTCCTGGGCCAGGTACCCGATGCCGGCGCGCGCCCGGCGATACATCGGCTCGCTCGTGATGTCCCGGCCGTCCAGCTCGATGCGGCCTTCCTCGGGGCGGATCAGCCCGGTGATCATGTAGAACGTGGTCGTCTTTCCCGCCCCGTTCGGGCCCAGCAGTCCGACGATCTCGCCCTGCTCGAGGCGCACCGTGACGTCGTTGACGACCCGCCGGCCCTTGTAGCTCTTGACCAGCCCAGCCGCCTCGAGCCGGCTGCCCCCGGTGACCTGTTGGTACTCGCCACTCACGGCTTCCGCGCGTGCGAGGGAGTGCTCCGCCGCGTCGAGCAAGCGCAGGGCGCCCCGGTCCGCCTCGTCCGACAGCCTCGTCCAGGCCTCCGGCGTGAACGCGACCGGCGCCTCGCTCCACAGCACGCCGGTCGGCATGACGACGATCTTGAGCATCGCAAGCCGCGGCAGGACGGAGTTCCCCAGGTTGGTGCGCGCCTCGTCCACGGACAGGCTCCCGCCACCCGCTTCGGGCAGGCTCGTGCCCTTGGCGTGGGCGCGGAGCTTGAGGAACTCCTCGCGGTAGGCGATCGCAAGCTCCCCGAACGTGGCGCGGCCTTGTGGGTCGGCGATCCGGGTCAGCGCGGCGGCCGCGAGGGCGAGCGAGGGATCCCGCGTCGCCAGGAGCTCAGTCAGGCCGGGCAAGGGCGCCGGGATCGTCATCGCAACGGGGGGAGGGGGGGAATCTTGGTGGTGTCGGGCGGCACTGGTGGCGGCGGTACGGGCTCCAGGTGCACGCCGTCCGCCTTGCCGCTCACGACGACGCGGTCGATCTTGTCGCCCTTCAGCGCGATGGCGATCCGGGCGCCGCGCGAGTAGTTCAGCGAGGGTGGAGACCCACCGCCCGCGCTCCCGTTCGCGGCGTCGTACAAGTGCGTGAACGATCGGGCAGTGCCGCGGGCGACGAGATTCCGCAGCTCGAGGTCCGCGCCGGCGGAGGCGGAGGCCGGCTCGAAGGTGGCGATGACCGTATCGCCCGCGATCCAGTCCAGGTCGGCGGTCGCGGTGGTCGTGTCGCGGCGGGAGGTCGAGAAGGCGCGCCCGAAGGCGCGGATCTCCCGCAGCACCTCGTCGGGCGTGTCCAGGGCGAGTGAGTCGGCCTGGATGGTGTGCTCCGTCGAGATCGCGTGCGGGCGGGACGAGTCTCCCCACGCGAAGGCCTGCTGCAGCTTGCGGCGCAGGACGGCGAGGTGAATGGTGTCGGCCGTCAGGTGCCAGTCGTCGCCCGTCGCCTCCCCCGCCCCGAGCGCCTTGACCCGCTCGATCTCCCGACTCCGGAGCCCGAGCTCGATCCGGGTGCCGACCAGCGTGTACGGTTTTCCCGCCTTCCCCTCGACGCGCGGCTTGCCGACCAGGACGCCGAACCCTGCGGCTTCGTCCAGCGCCATCGAGTCGGCGCGCGCGGCGAGGTCGGAGCGGTCGATGGTGACGTTGCCTCCGCCCCACACCCGGTCGTTGCCCTTGAAGCGCACCCGGTCGCCGACGATCAGGTACGGCTCGGCGGCCGAATCGTCCTGAGCGCGATATTCGATGGTGGGGCGCGACGACGCGAACATCTCCATGGTATCGCGCACGCCTTTGGCCACGCGCCAGTAGGTGAGGTTCGGGCCTGTGAGCACGGAGCCGGTCTCCCGGTTCACGGCGACGACGTTGCGGTGGGCCTCGAGCCGCTCCTGGCGAAGGAAATAGGCCGCGGTGGTGGCGTCGAGCGTGAGCGCCGTGTCGCGGATATGCACGCGGCCCACCAGGTCGACGCGGCGGGCGGCGGCGTAGTAGGCGATGCTGTCGGCCGCCAGGGTGCTACCGGTGCCCTTGCAGTGCGCGAGCACCCCTCCCCCCGCGAAGCGGTTCGTATCGCCCGGCTGCGTAATGTTCTGGCGGTAGTACCCGCCGATCGAGTCGATGACGACCGTGCACGGCCGCCCGGCCGCTGTGGCGGTGTCGGCGGGTTGCTGGGCCAGGGCGAGAGCCGCCATGAGCACGATCATCGGTTGGGTAGGGTGAGCTGACCGCCCGTGCCGTGCGGGCGCTTGGCGACCAGGTTGCGGAACTCGGGATCCGACGTGAACCCCTCACCTTCGATATGCTGGCTCGGGGCGTTGAACACGAACGCCCGGTCGGACGTCACCTCGTTCGGCGTTTGGCTGTAGCGCAGCACCTCGGTCGTCAATCGCCCGCCGTCGCTCTTCCGGATGACGACCACGCTCCCCCGTCCTTCCATGTCGCCCGTGCGCCAGCGGTACGTGCCTTCGCGCGCCGTGAGCGTCGAGGACTCGACCCCGCGGGCGTCGTAGAAAGTCACGTGCACGGTACGCAGCTCGGCGGACTGGGTGGCCGAGAAGAAGTACGCGGTGTCGGCGCGCACGCGGGAGCGCGGGACGCCGTCCGCGGTGACGACGTGGCTCATGCCGAACAGGACCTGGTCGGCGCTGTCGGCCACGGTTTGGGTCGCCGTCGGGCGGATGCCGTCGTTGCAACCCCAGAGCGCCACCCCCGCAAATCCGTCCAACAGGAGCGTCAAACAGATTCGTCGAACGGAAGCGTGCGTGCCAGTCCACATTTTTGTTCGACGCCATTGTTCGACGCTTCTGTTCGACGCCGCCTGTTGTGTCACACCGCCCCCGCCTTCATCAGGTCGTGCAGGTGCACCATGCCGACGACCTTGCGGCCGGTGTCGCCGTCCATCACCGGCAGCGCCATGATGCCGTGCTGCTCCATCCGGCGGACGGCCGCGCCCGCGAGCTCGTCGGGAGCGGCGGTCTTGGGGCTGCGGGTCATGACCTCTCCGACCGGGATATCCAGGAACCGGTCGGAGCGTTCCATCAGGCGGGTGAGATCGCCCGCCGTGACGACGCCCGCCAGGGAGCCGCCCCTGTCCACCACCGCGACGGTGCCGCGCTTCTCGGCTAGCAGCACGACACATTCGCGCATGGGGCGGTCGGCGCTCAGGAGGGGGAGATCGCGCGTCAGCATCACATCGCGAACGCGCAGTAGGAGGTTCTTGCCCAGGGCGCCGCCGGGGTGCAGGGCGGCGAACGCCTCCCGGTTGAATCCCTTGACCTCGAGCAGGGTCACGGCGAGGGCGTCGCCCAGGGCCAGCGCGGCGGTCGTGCTTGCGGTCGGCGCGAGCGTCTCGGGACACGCCTCCTCGCGCACTCCGGCGTCCAGCACCACGCTGGCTTGGCGCGCCAGCACCGAGTCGGGCGCGCCGGTGACGGCAATGATCGGGACGCCGAGCCGCTTGAGCTGCTCCACCAGGCCGAACAGCTCGTCGGAGGCGCCGCTCTTGGACAGGAGGACGGCGACGTCATCCCGGCCGACGATGCCGAGGTCGCCGTGCAGCGAGTCCACGGGGTGCAGGAAGCTGGCCGGCGTGCCGGTGGAGGTGAAGGTCGCCGCGATCTTGCGGGCGATGAGGCCCGACTTACCCACTCCCGAGACGATCACCCGGCCCTTCGCGTCTTTCAGCAGCCCGATCGCGCGGGTGAAGGCATCGCCCAGGCGGGCGGCGACCTCCCGGATGGCCTCGGCCTCGAGCGCCAGGACGCGCCGGCCGCGGTCAGCGAGGTCCGGTGGTCCGTTCGGCGACATCGCCGCGCTCCTGCAGATAGTCCGCCACCAGCCGCTCCCATTCGCCCCCCCCCCGCGCCTGGAGCAGGATCTCCGCGATCTCCCGCACTGTCCCCTGCCCGCCCGCCCGCTCGGTGACGAGCGTGGCCGCCGCCCTGACCTCGGGGACGGCGTTCGGGACCGCGATGGGGAGCGCGACCCGGGTGAGCAGCGGGAGGTCGGCGAGATCGTCGCCCACGAAGGCGCAGTCGCTCCAGTCCAGGCCGCGGCGGGCGAGCAGCGCCGCGAAGGCGGCGAGCTTGCGCCCGCCCCCGGTCTCGTCCTCGAGCACTTCGTCGATCTTCATCTCGCGCGCGCGGATCGTGGTGGCCTCGGAATGCCGGCCGCTCGCGAGCACCAGGAGGATCCCGGCGCGCCGGAGCAACCAGGCGCCGCTGCCGTCCTGGGAGTGGAACCGCTTGAATTCGACGGCGTGATCGCCCACGCGGCCGACATAGATCCCCCCGTCGGTCAGGACGCCGTCCACGTCCAGGCCGACGAGCCGGATGGCGCGGGCGAGCGCACGGTCAAGCATCGATGGAATCCCATCGGCCGGTGGGCACGGCTATGGCTCCGTCCTCGACAGCCACCCCGCTGCTCCCCTGGGACGTCGCCGCCGCCGTGCCCACCGGCTTCGGGATTGTGGGGTTTGTCGGCCCGCCTTCGAACGCTCGGAGGGCGCAGGGGCGATGGCTAAGCACGCACCGCCTCCCGCGCCCGGTGCCACACGTCGAGCGCCACGCTCAGGATCTGCGGCAGCTGGTCGAGGGGGATCATGTTCGGCCCGTCCGAGGGCGCCTGGTCGGGGTCGGGGTGGGTCTCGAGGAAGAACCCATCCGCTCCCGCGGCGGCGGCCGCGTAGAGCAGCGGAGGGATGAACTCCCGAAGGCCCCCGCTCGCCCCGTCGGATCCCTGCCCCGGCTGCTGCACCGCGTGCGTGGCGTCGAAGATCACCGGGACGCGGCACGCCACCTTGAGGCGCTCGAAGTTCCGCATGTCCACCACCAGATCGCCGTAGCCGAAGAACGTCCCGCGCTCGGTGACCGCGACCTCCGGGGCGCCGCCCGTGCGGACTTTCTCCACCGCCCCCGCCATCCCATCGGCCGACATCCACTGGCCTTTCTTGACGTTCACGGCGCGCCCCGCCTTGCCCGCGGCGATCAGGAGGTCGGTTTGGCGGCACAGGAACGCGGGGATCTGCAGCACGTCGGCGACCGCGGCCGCCGGGGCCACCTGAGCGGCCTCGTGCACGTCGGTGAGCACCGGCAGCCCCGTAGCGGCGCGGACCCGCTCGAGCGCGCGCAGCCCGGCTTCCAGTCCCGGGCCCCGGGCTCCCCGCAGCCGGGCGCGGTTGGCCTTGTCGAAGGAGGCCTTGTAGATCACGTGCAGGCCGTGCCGCGCCAGCTCGGCCAGGGCTTCCGCGACCCGCAGGTTCAGATCGTCGGACTCGACCACGCAGGGCCCCGCGATGAGAAACGGGGCTTGGTCGAAATGCCGGGTCATGTCAGTCTTTGAGGCCGGCGAGCGCGGACGGCGAGGGCGCCGCCTCGGCGGCGCGGCTCGCGCGCCGCCGCTGGAGCGACGCGCCCACGAAGCCCGCGAACAAGGGGTGCGGCTGCATCGGGCGCGACTTGAGCTCGGGGTGGAACTGGCAACCCACGAACCAGGGGTGGTCGGGGAGCTCGATCATCTCGACCAGGGAGCCGTCGGGCGAGAGCCCCGAGCAGCGCATCCCGTACTCGGCGAGCACGTCGCGGTAAGCGTTGCTCACCTCGTAGCGGTGCCGGTGCCGCTCGCTCACCTCGCTTGCGTTGTAGATCTGCGCCACGCGCGAGCCGGGGCGCAGCCGGCAGGGGTAGGCCCCCAGCCGCATCGTCCCGCCCATCTCCTGGATGCCCTCCTGCGAGCGCATCAACGCGATCACCGGATTCTCGCATTCGGGCTCGAACTCGCTGGAGTTCGTGTTCGGGATCCGGCAGACGGTCCGCGCGAACTCGATGATCGCCGTCTGGAGGCCGAGGCAGATGCCGAAGAACGGCAGCTTGTGCTCGCGCGCCCAGCGGATCGCCTCGAGCATACCTTCTACGCCCCGGACGCCGAAGCCCCCGGGCACGAGCAAGCCGTCGTACGGCGACAGCAGCTCGCCCGCCGTTTCGTGGTCAGTGAAGCGGTCCGAGGCGATCCAGTCGATCGTCACGCCGGCGTCGTTGGCGATGCCGCCGTGCACCAGCGCCTCGTGAATGCTCTTGTAGCTGTCGGCGAGCTCGGTGTACTTGCCCACCACCGCGATCCGGACCCGCTCGGTCGGGTGCAGGATCCGGTCGACCATCGCCGCCCAGCCCCGCAGGTCGGGCTCCTTCGTGTCGAGGTGCAGCCGGCGGCACACCTCGCGGTCGAGCCCCTGCTGGTGCAGCGTGAGCGGGATCTCGTAGATCGAGCGCACATCCGGACTCTCCACCACGCAGCCGAAATCGACGTTGCAGAACTGGGCGATCTTGCGCTTGAGATCTTCCGACAGCGGCCGCTCGCTCCGACAGATCAGGATGTCGGGCTGGATCCCGATCTGCATCAGCTCGCGCACCGAGTGCTGGGTGGGCTTGGTCTTGAGCTCGGCCGTCGCGGCGATGAACGGCACCAGCGTGAGATGGATGAACAGCGTGTTGTCGCGGCCCACCTCCTGGCGGAACTGCCGGATCGCTTCGAGGAACGGCAACGACTCGATGTCGCCTACCGTCCCGCCGATCTCCGTGATCACCACGTCGTGGTCGGGGGCGAGACGCCGGATGGCCGCTTTGATCTCGTCGGTGATGTGGGGGATCACCTGCACCGTGGAGCCGAGGTACTCTCCGCGCCGCTCCTTGGTGATCACCGAGAGGTAGATCCGCCCGGTCGTGACGTTGTTCACCTGCGAGAGCGAGCGGTCGATGAAGCGCTCGTAGTGCCCGAGGTCCAGGTCTGTCTCCGCCCCGTCGTCCGTGACGTACACCTCCCCGTGCTGGAACGGGGACATCGTACCGGGATCGACGTTGATATAGGGGTCGAACTTCTGGATCGTCACCTTGAGGCCCCGCTCGGCGAGCAGGCGGCCCAGCGAGGCGGCGGCGATGCCTTTGCCGAGGGAGCTCACGACCCCGCCGGTCACCAAGATGTACTTCGTCGAGCTCACGGACTCACTCCCTTCAGCTGACGGGTCATTTCGGCCTCGGCCCAGGCGAGATCGGCCGGCGTGTCGATGCCCGGCGCGGGCGCCTCGTCGAACGACGCCACCCCGATGGGAATGCCGTGCAGCAACGGCCGCAGCTGCTCCAGGCGCTCCCAGCGCTCTTCAGGCACCGGCGGCAGCGCCACCCACCGCTCGAGAGCGGAGCGCGTGTAGCCGTACACGCCCACGTGCTGCCGGTACACTACTCCCCCCGCGCCGTCGCGATCGAACGGAATCGGGGCACGCGAGAAGTACACGGCGCGCCCCCGCGCATCGAGCACCACTTTCACCCGGCTGGGATCGCCGGCCAGCGTGGCCGTGAGCGTGCCGGCCGCCGTGCCAATCGGGTCGCCCAGCTTGAGCCGTGCCACGGTGCCTATGATCGCCGCGGCCGCGATCAACGGTTCGTCACCCTGCACGTTGAGAATGAGCTCGAACCCCGTAAACTCTTTGCGCACAACGACTTCTGCCACCCGCTCGGTGCCCGACTGATGCGCCGTGGAGGTCAGCACCGCTTCGTATCCGGCCCGTTCCACCACCGCGGCGATTTCCCTAGCATCAGTCGCGATCACCACGCGATCGCACACACCGAGCTCCGCAATGCGGCGCGCGACCGAGAGGACGAGCGGTTCGCCTGCCAGCGGCAGTAACGGTTTTCTGGGGAGTCGGCTCGATCCGAGCCGTGCAGGGACGACACAGAGAAGGGGCACGGGGCAAGATACAAGAGTCGTGCCGCGGCGTCTAGACCGTCGCCTGCACCACCCTCAAGAAGTTCTCCAGCAACCGCTTACCATGCTCCGTCCCGATGGATTCCGGGTGGAACTGGACCCCGTAAACCGGATGCCCCCGATGCTTCAGGGCCATCACTTCCGACACCTCGTTCCCTGCCCTCCCCCTGCCCGATGTCCCCTCCCCCCTCCCTCCCCCTCCCCCTTCCGCACCGTGGCCGCTCCAGGCCGTGGGGACGAGATCGGCCGGGAGCGAGCGAGGGTCGACCACGAGCGAGTGATAGCGCATCGCCGTGAACGGCGACGGAATGCCTTCGAACAGCTCGTCATCCTCATGCACGACGGGGCAAGTCTTGCCATGGAGCAGGCGTTCCGCCTGCACGACGCGTCCGCCGAAGGCCTCGGCAATGGCCTGGTGGCCGAGGCAGACGCCGAGGACCGGGACGCGGCCGGCCAGAGCGCGGACGAGGGGCACGAGGATGCCGGCCCTGTCCGGCCGGCCGGGTCCCGGCGACAGCACGACCGCGGTGGGCTTCAAGGCGAGCACGCCGTCCACCGAGATCGCATCGTTGCGGTACACTACGCACGCCCGCCCCCCGCGCAGCTCGCCGAGGTACTGGACGAGGTTGTAGGTGAAGGAGTCGTAGTTGTCGAGCACGACGAGCATCGTGGAAATCTAGTCGTCTTGCGGGGGCCTGGGCCGGGGGCATATTGAGCGGCGGCGCCGCACCGGGAGGGACCCATGTCGGCCGCGCAACATACGCACCGCCCCGGGCAGGCCTACGCCCGCCCGCCCCTGCCGCCGGAGGAGCCCCAGCGCCTCGAGGCGCTTCAACGCTACAAGATCCTGGACACCCTTCCCGAGCAGGCCTTCGACGACGTCACTCTACTTGCGGCGCACATCTGCCAGGCCCCGATCGCGCTGATCAGCCTGGTAGACCGGAACCGGCAGTGGTTCAAGTCGCGCGTCGGGCTGGACGCGGCCGAAACGCCACGCGACGTCGCGTTCTGTGCCCACGCGATCACAGCGCGGGAGACGATGGTCGTCCCGGATGCGCTTGCCGACGTCCGCTTCGCCAACAATCCACTCGTGACCTCCGATCCGCAGATCCGGTTCTACGCCGGCGCGTGCCTGCGGGTAGCCGAGGGCCATGCGATCGGGACGCTGTGCGTCATGGACCGGGTACCGCGCGAGCTGGAGCCGGCCCAGCAGGAGGCGCTCGAGGCCCTGTCTCGTCAGGTCATGGCTCAGCTCGAGCTGCGCCGGCAGTTGGCGCTGGGCGAACGGCTCCGGGCGCTCGTCCCCATTTGCTCGGTCTGCGGGAAGGTGCGCAACGACCGCGTTTTCTGGGCGCAGGTCGAAGCCTACACCCGGGACGTCACCACGGCCGAGCAGGCGAGTTCGGTGTGCCCGGAGTGCGCGGCCGGCCGACCCTCATGAGCCGGGCTCGGACCCGGTGGGCAGCTCCCGTCTCGCCGCGGGGTCCTGACGATAGAAGTTGCTGAGCTAGCGGGACGGCCGCGCTCCGCGGCCCGCCGGAGCATCTCGTACTCCCGGGTGAGCATGCGCGCCCAGCTGGAATACGTCGACACACCGGTCGGCATGGGGATCCCATCGGCCGCATCCGCCGCCATGTCGAGCTGATGCGCGAATTCGTGGAGTGCGACGTTGGCGCCGTCGAAGGGGTTGGTGGCTCCCCCCCGCACGCTGTCCCAGGCCGCTGCATCCCTCGATCCGCGTGCGCCGCAGTAAGACGTCGACCTTTCCCAGGAGGCGGGTGCGCTCTTCCGCAGTCAACCACCTCACGAGCGGAACGTGCTCGACCAGGAGAGACTCCCACGCCGGGTTCGGCGCCGCGAGTACCGCGCGCCGCGGCCCTCGGAGCTGTCGCCGCAGCAAGGCTCTATCTAGGTGAAACGCCCCCGCGTACATCCCCAGGGGCCGGCCGCGAGCGTCGCGAACGCCGTACGTGCGCCGCCCCATCCCGTAAACAGGCCGAAGCACACTGCCACGAGGCTGCCGGCGCTGCCGAACGCGGTGTACAGAATGCAGAAGCCCGCGGCAAGGGCGATATGCACGCAATGCCCCGCCCCGCGCGTGGCGCCGGCGACGACCGCCACCTTTCCCAGCAACGGCTGTATCCATCCTCCATGGAAGCGTGGCGCGGTGCTAGAGACTTCCCACTTCCAGCACGGCGCCCGTGGCCCGGTCCAGCAGCTGCCAGATCCTATCCACCCACCCCCGGTGCTCCGGCTTCATGAGGACCGAGCGGAGACAGGTGACCGTGGCCCGATCCCGCTCGAACGGACCGGCGCCGGGGTCGAGGAAGTCCGCCGGCAGCTCCGCCAGCGCCAGATAGAGGTGGCGCCGCGCCGCCTGCACGAAGATCCGCCGGGCGATCCCGGCGGTCTCGCTCGCGCGCGCGCACCGCGGCGCCCAGACCACGATGTCCAGCTCGGGCGCGGCCGCGGGGATGAAGCGTCGATCCGACCGCACACGCTCGTGGAGCGCCAGCGCGGCCGCCCGCCCGTCGCTCAACATCCGCGCGAACGCGCCGCCGCGCACCAAGGGGAGGAGCCGCAGTATCCTGCTCCAACATCGCGGAGACCTTTGCGGCGCAGGACGCCTGAAGCTAACGTCCCCCCCTTCCCCACGACGAGAGCGCGCGATGGATCGGATCCACTCCAGCCTTCTTACTGTGATCGTCTTGGCGGTTCGGGTCGCCCACGCCCAGGAGCCTGCCTACGTGCCCGATCTCCGGACCCTGCGGCGGCCCACGACGAGCGAGCTCCGCGACCTGATCGAGCGCTTTGACAGCGACCGGGACGGGCTGCTGCGCCGCTACCGCGTGGCGTACTCGCCGGCCCGCCGGGCGGCGCTGCGGGACTTTGCCGGGGCCTGGCTCGCCCGTCTGCGGGGAGGGGCCATTCGGTTCGATTCGCTGAGCCAGGACGGCCGCGTGGACTTCGTGCTGCTGCGGAACGTGTTGGAGCGCGAGCAGGCGGAGCTGGCGCGCGAGGAGCGCCTAATGACCGAGCTCGCGCCCCTGCTGCCGTTCGCGGCCGCGATCTTCGACCTGGAGGAGGCGCGCCGCCGGATGGAGACCGTGGATCCCCCCGCGGTGGCCCGCGCGCTGCACCGGTTGGGGGACGAGGTCGGCCGGACGCACCGCACCATCGAGGCCGTCGCCCGACCCGAGTCGAGCGCGGTCGCCGGCCGGCCCACCCGGATCGCCGCCTTCCGGGCGGCCGCTGTGCTCACCGATCTGCGCGAGACGCTGGGGCAGTGGTTCCGGTTTTACGACGGCTACGACCCGCTGTTCTCGTGGTGGGCCCGGGCGCCGTCCCAGCGGGCCGACTCGGCGCTCCAGGCGTACGTGAAGCTCCTGCGGGAGCAGGTCGTCGGTGTCAAGCCCGGCCAGGACGAGCCGATCGTCGGCCTGCCGATCGGCCGCGAAGCGATCCTGGCCGACCTCGTGCACGAGATGATCCCCTACTCCCCCGAGGAGCTCGTGGCGATCGCCCAGCGGGAGTTCGCGTGGTGCGAGACTGAGTTTCGGCGCGCCGCCCGCGACCTGGGGCTGGGCGACGACTGGCGGGCCGCGCTCGAGCGCGTGAAGAACGCCTATGTGGCGCCGGGCCGGCAGCCCGACCTGGTGCGCGACCTGGCGCGCGAGGCGGAGCAGTTCCTGGCCCGGCACGACCTCGTGACCGTCCCGCCGCTCGCCCGCGACATCTGGCGCATGGAGATGCTGTCTCCCGAGCGCCAGAAGGAGAGCCCCTTCTTCCTGGGCGGCGAGATCATCCAGGTGTCCTTCCCCACCGACGCGATGTCGGAGGACGACAAGCTGATGAGCATGCGGGGGAACAACATCCACTTCGCCCGCGCCACGGTGCACCACGAGCTCATCCCCGGTCACCACCTCCAGGGGTTCATGACCGCCCGGTACAATCCCCATCGGGGCGTGTTCCGCACCCCGTTCTGGCACGAGGGCAACTCGTTTTACTGGGAGATGCTGCTCTGGGACCTCGGCTTCCCGCGCTCGCCCGAGGATCGCGTCGGCATGCTGTTCTGGCGCATGCACCGGGCCGCGCGCATCATCTTCTCGCTCGGCTTCCAGCTCGGCACCATGACCCCGGAGCAGGCGATCGACTTCCTGGTCGAGCGCGTCGGGCACGAACGGGCCAACGCCACCGCGGAGGTCCGCCGCTCCTTCAACGGGAGCTATTCGCCGCTGTACCAGGTCGCCTATATGATCGGCGGCCTGCAATTCCGGGCGCTGCACCAGGAGCTCGTGGGCGCGGGCCGGCTGACCAACCGGCAGTTCCACGACGCGATCCTCCGGAGCGGCAGCATGTCGGTCGAGATGGTCCGCGCCCTGCTGACGAACCAGCGGCTGACCCCCGACTACCGGGCGGGCTGGCGGTTCGCGGGCGAGGCGCCGGGCGGTGGGGTCCGGCGCTAGGTCACCCCGGAGGGGAAGACGGGGGGACGCGCAGCTCGAGCCACTCGACCTGGCGGCTCTGCACGGCATCGCGCACGCGCCGTTCGCGCGCACTCAAATCGGCCGCCCCCGTCTTCACCTCGACGAACACGACGCGCTCGACCGCTCCGTCGCTCAACCCGTCGAACACCACAAAATCCACGGGTGTCCCGAGAAAGCGGGCATCCTTCGGGTTGAAGTGGAACCCGGGCAGGTACGGCACGACCTGCTCGTAGACCTTCCCGGCCGTCACGGCGAGGCTGCGCTGGATCGGGTCCCGGCGCACGGTCCGCGTATAGCGCGCCTTCCACGCCAGGAACGCGAGGACGATGGCCGCGAGCCCCAGAACGAGGGCCAGCGGGTCGATATGAATCGACATGGCCTCGAGCCGCGAGGCCCGTCAGTTCCCTCCCCCAGCCGCCGACCACGGCGGCACGATGCCATTCATGCGGCTGTAGGCGATCAGCTGGCCGAGGTGCTCGTGCGCGTGCGTCACCTCGGTGAGGAACACGTTCCGGTTGGTCGTGGCCCGGCCGAACATCGTCGTCGGCTTGTCGAAATCGGCGTCCCGGGCCGCGCGCAGGCTGGCCCGCACGTGGTCGAACGACTTTTTCAAGCTTTCGATGACCTGAGCCTTGGCGGTGATCGCGGTTTCCGCGTCCCGCGGCAGCTGCGCTGACGGTTGCACGCCCGCGAAGGTGAGGAGGTAGTAGTTGCCACCGGCGACGTGCATCAGGACTTCACTGATGGAGCGGACGCCGGTGCCCGGCCGCCAGGTGTATTTGTCCTGCGGAATGGCTTCGGCGAGCTGCACGAGCTTGCCAGCCGCGTCGTCGAGCTGAGACAGGAGTTCGGTCCGCAGGCCGGCTGGGGTGGCGGGCGCCGCCTGGGCCGCGACCGAGCCGGCGATGCCGGTCACGAGCGCGAGCCCCAGCGTGCCGAGGGTGAGGGTTTTCATGGAACGGCTCCGTGGGTTGAGGGTGAGTTGGGAACGAGCGGCGAGCGAGAAAGATGGCGTTCCGACGGCGCAGGCTCCAGGGCGTCCGCCGGAAAGGACAGCGCCAGCGTTTCACCCGGCGCCAGGGCGAGCCAGCGGGCCAGCAGGTCGCTGCGGAGCGCGCGCACCGCGGTGAGCTCCCCCGGGGAGAGGGGGCGAAAGGGCGGCACCCCTTGGTGGGCAAGGGAGGTGGCGAGCGCCTCGCCGAACTCCTCGGTCCCGAGCGGGCGCTGCATCCCCCGTTCCAGATCGAACAGCCCCACGATGTGCTCCGCCCAGAGTGCCTCGGCCGGCAGCCGGGCGCTGGCGCCGCCGTTGGTGAAGGCGTCCAGGCTCCAGCCGGACGCGACCAGGCCGAAAAACGCCGCCCCGAAGCCGAGGATACTCTCGACCGCGTAGTGCGTCAGATCATGGATCGGGAAGAACGGATGGACCTTGCGCCACGTGCGCGTGCCGTCGGCCCGGACGCACACCAGCGTCGGCAGCCCGTCGCGGCCCTTCTTGAGCTGGACGACCATCACCGGCTAAACATACGACGACGGCCCCGAGGCGTCACCGCCGGGGTAGCGAGAACAGGATCCCCACCTCCGGTGCCCAATCGGTGGCCTTGGACGTGATGCCGAAGGCGTTGTTGAGCTTGAGGATCACCGAGGGCGTGATGTGCCACTGCGCCTCGGTGATCAGCTCGACTTCGTCCTGGCTGCCCTCGATTCCCACGTACACGCGCCATCCGGGTGACACCCGCCTGACGTACTCCAGCGCGTATTCACCGAGCTCCAGCGCAGGTTCCTCCAGGGCGTACTCCCCGGCGACCCGCAGCGTGAACGTCCCCCAACCAAACCCCCGCGTCACCCCCGTTCCGAACTTGAACTCCCAATCCGGGGTCGCGATCAGGAGCTTCTTTTTCTGGACGGGCGCGGTGGCTTCGAAATAGCTCCAGACCTCGGGCCGATGCTCATTCTCCCTGATCCAGCGAGCCCGGAGCTGACCCTCAACGTCCCCCACCCCTGATGCGCGGATCCTCGGCGGAATGCCGGAGGTGTCGCCTGCCGCAGTGTACAGCGTCGCGCTGATCACCGCCGCTTCGACCTCGACCGCGAGCCAGTCGGTGAGGCCGTACCCGAAGAAGATCAACCCTTCGGTCGCGCGGTACTTGCCGCGGAGGTCCTGGCTCCCCGGGTAGCCCAGCTCGGAGGCTTTATACTCCAGGTCGTGGTCGCGATAGTACTCGAGGAACGGGTAGATCAAGAGCTCGCCCCGCCGGACGTAGGTGGCGAACATCGATGTGGCGATACCTGGTCCCCGGTCGCGCGCGTACGCGGGGCTCGTGTCGCGCTGGGCAGGCGCGCGATCGGGCCACAGGACGATTCCGGCCGCCAGGGCGAGGCTGAACAACCGTCGCATAGGACCTCCTCCAACGCTGGTCATCAAGGGGCAACAGGCGACCCGGGGGTTTGTGACAACGGGAAGACGGAGGGTCCGATGACGCGAGCGCCCTCCTTGAGGAACACGCGCTGCTCGGCCACCCAAATCTCGACACGGGGAGCGGCGCGGGGAATCTGAATCGCGAAGTTCCCACCCCCTGCCCCCGAGGAACCGCGGTTGTCGATCACGAGTTGGCCGACGTCGGAGGTAAAGGTCGCGGCGCCGATCGGCGCGCGGACCACCACTTCCGCGCCGTCGGTCAGCGACACCTGAGCCTGCCCCACGGTCTGGGGTGCGGTGAAGCGGATCACGAGCGCCCGCCCCGGAACGACCGCGATGCCCGCGATGCCCGAGTCCGGGGTCTGGGGTGGCGCAGGCGCGGGCGGGCGGCTCGAGCCTCCTCCCAACCGCTCGGCGACCGCGCGGACCCACCGCCGGAGCGGCGAGCCGGGCGCGGCGTACGCCACGCCCGCGAGGCCCAGGGCCAGGAGGATGCCCGCGGCCCACCGGATCCGGGGGGCGAGGAGGCCATGCGCGCGGACCCGGGCCGCGACCGCTTCGGGATCGAGCCGCGGCACCGGGTGGTCCACGGCGCGGAGCAGTGCGTGCACCTCGTTCTCGTCGCGCTCCGCCGCCGCGACGCGCTCGCGGCAGGGGGCGCAGCCCGCGAGGTGCTCGCGCAGGGCGACGACCACCGGCTGCGCGAGCTCGCCATGCAGCAGCCGCTGAACCTGATCGTCGTCAAGGTGCATCGGACCGATCCCCCCCCTCCCCCGAGTACGTCTCGCGAAACGCCTGCCGGGCGCGCAGCAGCAACGTGCCGACGCTGGTTTGATTCAGTTCCAGAGCCAGCGCGATGTCCCGGTAGCTGTACCCTTCGGCCCGGAGCAGGAGCAGGCGCCGCTCGCGTTCCGGCAGTCGATCGAGCGCGGCGCGCACCCGCCGGCGCGTCTCGCCGGTGGCCGCCGCCCGGTCGGGCGACGGCAGCGGGTCGGCGAGCACGCGCT
>JBOHSA010000013.1:0-13929 GCA_050732995.1 Gemmatimonadales bacterium
TGCCGGTGTCCCTGGACCCAGGCGACGAGGGCATGCGTAATCCCGCTGCTGTGGGCTGCCGCCCGCTCCGCCGCCTCTACCGATGTCGCCATGCCGCGCCTTCCCTCCTTTGTCGGGCCGCCCCGGACCACATGCCCCTGGGGTGACTCGAACACCCGGCCAACGGTTTAGGAAACCGCTGCTCTATCCACCTGAGCTACAGGGGCGTAAGCGACGAAACTTACAGGGCTTACGTATATCGGAGCAAGGCCTCGACATGCTCGTCCGCGAGCCTCTCGCGCCCATTGAGGAATGCCAGCTCGATCAGGAAGGTGAACCCGGCGAGGGTGGCTCCGTGCGAGCGGACCAGTTTGCCCGCCGCCTCCGCGGTGCCCCCAGTCGCGAGCACGTCGTCAACGATCAGCACTCGATCGCCCTGCCCCACCGCATCCCCGTGCATCTCGAGTGCGTCGCTGCCGTACTCCAGCGCGTAGTCCACTCTGGTCCGAGCCGCGGGCAGCTTCCCCGGTTTCCGGATCGGAACCAGCCCTGCCGCGAGCGCCAGCGCCACCGGACCTCCCAAGAGAAACCCGCGCGACTCGATGGCGACAACGCGCGTGACCCCCTGGTTTCGATACGGCTCGGCCATCTCCCCCACCGCGAGGGCGAACGCGTCAGGGTCGAGCAGGAGAGGCGTGATGTCCTTGAAGACGATGCCGGGCCTCGGGAAGTCCGGCACGTCCCGGATGAGGCGGTGAATCACCTCGAGTCTGGTGGGTTTAGGCATCGCTGTCGAGCATTACTAACTAGTTGATATCAAAGGTGTTTGGAAGATGATGTTCATGTGGAACATCGAACTTTTCCACATTCGCGACCCGCGCCGCCGCCGGTCCTTGGCCCAACGCGCGCTCCAACTCAGCCAGCCCGTCGTCCGTACCGGCCGCCACGACTTCCACGGAGCCGTCGGCCAGGTTCCGGGCGAATCCCCGCAGCTTGAGCCGTTCCGCCAGGCGCCATACGAACCACCGAAATCCGACCCCTTGCACCTGCCCCCGCACGATCCAGCGCCTGGCGGCCATGACACGCCCTATTCCAGGCCGCCCGACGCCGGAGGAGCTGCGGCGATCCCCTCCCCCGCCGCTCGCACCCTCCCCCGACGGCGGTGCCAGACGATGTAGCCGGCCACGATCAGGACCAGCACGGGGATCAGAATCCAGAACGTCCGCACGACATAGCGCTGGACGGCTTCGTTGCGCAGCATGCCTTCGTTCCGTCCCAGGAAGTAGCCGATCCAGGTGAGAATCGCGCACCACACAGCCGAGCCGAGCGCCGTGTAGGCGATGAACTTTGGGAGCGGCATCCGGTGGATGCCCGCCGGCACCGAAACGAGGTGACGCACGACCGGCAACAGGCGCCCCAGGAGCGTGCTGATCTCTCCGTGTCGCGCGAAGAACCGCTCCGAGCGGGCCAGGGCCTTCGGGGTGAGCAGCACGTACTTCCCGAACCGCTCGAGGAACGGCCGCCCGAGCCAACG
The DNA here is from genome assembly GCA_050732995.1 of Gemmatimonadales bacterium. Lineage (GTDB taxonomy): Bacteria > Gemmatimonadota > Gemmatimonadetes > Gemmatimonadales > GWC2-71-9 > JBOHSA01. The sequence goes on from JBOHSA010000013.1 coordinate 1,514, forward strand.
CGCCCCGAAGTAGTTGGCCAGGGCGCCGAGGATGCTGCCCAGAACGCCGCAGACGACCGCCACGACAAAGCTCATCTCCCCCTTCGCCGCCCAATACCCGGCTGGGGGCATCACCAGCTCGCTCGGCACGGGCAGGACCGAGGACTCCAGAGCCATCAAGGCGACGATGCCGGGGTAGCCCAGCTGCAGGAGGCCGTCCAGTAGCCACTGAATGAAGCGCTCAACCATCGAACCCGTGCTCGCCGATGAGGGGCACGAATCGGGCCTCGCCCAGCGGCCACCGGCGCCACGCGCCCCCGGCCCGCTCGACCAGGGTCAGGGTTTGAGCGCCTCGGGCGCCGAGGGGGATCAGCATGCGGCCCCCTGGGCCGAGCTGCTCGAGCAGCGGCGGCGGGATCTCGGGGCCCCCGGCCGCGACGACGATCGCGTCGTACGGCGCGAACGCGCTCCACCCCAGGGTCCCGTCTCCCACCAGCACCGAGACGTTCGTCACGCCTGCCTGGCGCAGCGCCTCGCGGGCCGCCGCAGCGAGTCGCGGCACGCGTTCCACGGAAAACACCCGCCCCCCGCCCGCCAGGGCGGCGAGGAGGGCGGTCTGGTAGCCCGAGCCGGTGCCTATTTCCAGCACGCTCTCGGTCCCTCGCAAGCGCAGCGCCTCGAGCTTGCGCGCCTGGGTCGACGGCTGCGAGATTGTCTGCTCCGCCCCGATGGGCAGCGCGGCATCCTCGTACGCGCGATGCCGGATTGCCTCGGGCACGAAGAGGTGGCGCGGGGTTTCGGCGAACGCCTTCAGCACAGCCAGGTCCTGGATGCCCTTGCCGCGCAGGGTCTCGACCAGCCGGGCGCGGTAGCCGCCGAAGGTGTCCCCTCTCATTTGCTGAGCGACCACGACCGGACGACTTCGAGCAGCTCATAGTTCGTGAGATCCACGTGCAGCGGCGTCACCGAGATGTAGCCGTCCTTGACCGCCTGGAAATCGGAGTCGGCGCCGCCCGACCAGGTCACATGCCCGCCGCCGATCCAGTAGATGTCGCGGCCCCAGGGATCCTTCATCCGGGCGATCTCCTCGTGGAACACGCGGCTCCCGAGGTGCGTCACTTTGATGCCCTTGATCTCGTCGCCCGGGATCGGCGGCAGGTTGATGTTCAGCAAGGTCTCCGCAGGGAACCGCTCCACCCGGACGATGCGCTCGATGAGCCGTTGGAGCCCGTCCCGGTGGCTGGTGAGGTGCTGCATGTCGAAGCTGCCGTAGGAGACCGCGATACTGGGGATGCCGGCGGCGAGCCCCTCCATGGCCGCGGCGACGGTGCCCGAATACAGCACGTCCTCGCCCATGTTGGGCCCGTGGTTCACCCCCGAGATCACCCAGTCGGGCTCATCGGGCATCAAGGCGCCGAGCGCCAGCAGCACGCAGTCGGTGGGGGTGCCGTCCACCTGGAACGCCCCGTCGGCGCGCCGCATGGCGCGCAGCGGCCGGTGCAGGGTGAGTGAGTGCGAGGTGCCGCTCTGCTCCCGGTCGGGCGCCACCACGGTCACCTGCCCCACCGTCGAACAGATGTCGGCGAGCAGCTCGAGGCCGCGCGCCAGGACGCCGTCGTCGTTCGAGACCAGAATCCTCATCGCGCCCCGAAGAGAATCTGGGGCCCGTAGCGCGCGAAGACCCGCGCCAGGCGCCACGTGTCCCCCCAGTGGCGAAAGTGGCTCGCGGTGCCGTCGTAGATCGTCGGCACGGGCACCGAGCGCACCCGGAACCCCGCGGCCAGCACCGCGAGCAGGAAAGCGGCTTCGTAGTCGTACCGGCGCTCCGCGGGGCGGATCGTCTCGGCCACACGGCGCCGGAACGCGCGGAACCCGGTTTGGGCGTCGGGCACCGCCTGTCGGCCCACCCGGGAGGCGAGCGCCGCGGAAAGCCAGTTGGTACAGCGCCGGCCGAGCGGCATGGCCCCGGTCCGAGCCCGGGCCCCGAGGACGAGATCGGCCTCGCCCGCCGCCACAGGGGCGGCGAGCCGCGCGATGGCGTCCGGCGGGTGCTGGCCGTCGGCATCGAGCGTGACCACCACCTCCGCCCCATCCGTCAGGGCTCGCGCGATGCCGGTCGCGAGGGCGACCCCCTTGCCCCGATTGCGGGGGTGGGAAACTACGGTCGCGCCCGCCGCCTGGCTCGCCCCGCCCGTGCAGTCAGTGGACCCGTCGTCCACCACGTAGACCCGGGCGCCGGGCGCCGCGCGGCGGGCGGCCACCACGACGCCCCCGACCGTGGCGGCCGCCTGGAAGGCGGGAATCACCACGGCGAGGCGAAGCTCAGCGTGCCCCGGCATGCGGCGGGGCCGTCCCCTCGAGAATCGCCAGCAGGGCCTTCAGTTCCCCGCGCAGGTCCCGCACGGTCTCGGTGGCCAGCGCGCGCCGCGCCTCCGGCTTCAGCTGCCCGCTGCGGCGGTACTGCTCGATCTTCTGGCGCGCCCCCTCGATCGTGTACTTCTCGGTGTACAGCAGATGCTTGACGAGCATGATCAGCTCGATCTCGCGCCGCTGGTACACCCGGTTGCCCGAGCGATTCTTGGCGGGATTGAGAAAGCGGAACTGGCTCTCCCAGTAGCGCAGCACGTGCGGCTTGAGGTCGGTGAGCTGGCACACCTCGCCGATGGAGAAGAACTCCTGGACCGGCTGGGGGACGCTCATCGCCACTGCTCTGCTTTGAGATCGCGCTCCATCAGGTCCGCCACTGCCTGGCGCGCGGCCTTCCCCTGGAACAGGACCGCGGCCACCTCCCGCGCGATCGGCAGCTCGACGCCGTGCCGGTCGGCCAAGGCCACGGCCGTGCGCGCGGTGTTGACCCCTTCGGCCACCGACTGCTTGCCGGCGCGGGCCTGCTCAAGCGACTTCCCCTGCCCCAGCTCCACTCCCAGGCTCCGGTTGCGCGACAGCGCGCCGGTCGCAGTGAGGATCAGGTCGCCCAGCCCGGCGAGGCCGGCGAAGGTCATCGGGTCGGCTCCCAGGGCCACTCCCAACCGCGTGATCTCGGCCAAACCGCGCGTGACCAGCGCCGCCCGGGTGTTGTGCCCGAGGCCCAACCCTTCCAGGATCCCGGCGGCGAGGGCGATCACGTTCTTGAGGGCGCCACCGAGCTCCACGCCCACGACGTCGGTGTGGGAGTACACGCGGAAATGCGCGGTGGAGAACACCTGCTGCGCGCGGCGCGCGACCGAGGCGTCCGCCGCCGCCGCCACGACGGCCGTCGGCTGCCGCTCGTAAACTTCCCGCGCGAACGACGGGCCCGACAGCACCGCGATCGGTGTGCCGCCGCCCAGCACCTCGCGCAGCACGCAAGACAAAGTCTGCAGGCGATCCGCCTCGATGCCCTTGGAGACGCTGATCACGAGCGGCCGGCCGGCGAGAGCGGGCGCGGCCCGGCTCATGACGGCGCGCACGGCGTGGGACGGGGCGGCGGACACCACGACCTCGGCGCCGCGCACCGCCTCGACCGGATCCGCCGTCGCGCGGAGCCCCGGCGCGAGGGGGGCGTCCGGGAGAAACAGGGCATTCACATGGGACCGCTGGATGCCCTCGACGACCTCGGGCTCCCGCGCCCAGAGCACGACGTCTTCGCCCTTGCGCGCCAGCAGATCCGCCAGCGCCGTCCCCCACGCGCCGCCGCCGACGACGGCGACCCGGGTCACGAGCGACTCTCCACCCGGCTGCGGAACCGGTTCTCCGTACCCGCGAGCAGCCGCGCGATGTTGGCGCGATGGGTGAACAGGATCAGCACCGCGAGCCCCACGCTCGCCCAGAACGCGGCGACGTGCTCCGGCGCGGTCAGCCGCACCCAAAGCGGGAACAGCGCGGCCGTCGTGATCGAGCCGAGCGAGACGTACCCCGTGAGCCAGACCACCACGCCCCACACGCCGAAGGCGATGGGGATCGCGAGCGGGGCGAGCGCGAGGAACATCCCGGCCGCGGTGGCCACACCTTTGCCCCCGTTGAACCGCACGTACGGGGAGTACACGTGCCCCAGCACCGCCGCGACGCCGAGCGCCACGGGCAGCCACGCGGGACCGATTGCCCAGCGGCCGAACAGGGCCACCGGGATGGCGCCCTTCGCCACATCGATCAGGCCCACGGGAATCGCGTACCACCAGCCCATGATCCGGTAGACATTGGTCGCCCCCAGATTCTTGCTGCCGTGCTCGCGCAGGTCGAGGCCCCGTCCCAGCCGGCCGGCGAGGTAGCTCGTCGGCGTGGCGCCGACGAGGTAGGCCAGCACGAGCCAGAGCGCGATGGTCACCGGCGCTCCCGGCGCTTGCGGCGGAACTTGATGGCGAGCGGCGCCCCGGTGAACTCCCAGGCTTCCCGGAAGCCGTTGACGAGGTAGCGCGTGTAGGACTCGGGGATCGCGTCCGGGCGGTTCGACACGACGGCGAACCGCGGGGGGGCGGTGCCGATCTGGGTGGCGTAGAGCAGCCGCACCGCTTCGCCCACGGGCTGGGGCGGCTGCTGGCGCTCCACCAGCACCTCGAGCACGCGGTTCACTTCCGCCGTCGGCACGCGCTTTTCCCGCTGCTCGGCGACCGCCAGGATGCCGTCCAGCAGCCGGGGCACGCGCTGGCCGGTCTTGGCGGAGACGTAGCGGAACGGGATGAACCCGAGGAACGGGGCGCGCGCCTTGAGCTCGCGCTCACCCCGCACCGCGGTCATCGTGTCCTTCTCCTCGATCAGATCCCACTTGTTGACGGCGATGATCACGCCCGCGCCGCGCTCCCAGGCGTCGGTGGCGATCCGCAGGTCCTGCACGTGCATCCCGTCCTGTGCGTCGACCACGAGCACGCACACCTCCGCGCGCTCGATGGCGCGGGCGGTGCGGAGCGTCGCGTAGAACTCGATGTCGTCCTCGACCTTGCTGCGCTTGCGCAGACCGGCCGTGTCGATGAACACCAGCCGGCGGCCCTGATACTCGAGGGGGGTATCGATCGCGTCGCGCGTCGTCCCGGGCTCGGCCGCCACCACCAGGCGCTCTTCCCCGAGGAGGCGGTTCACCAGACTCGACTTGCCCACGTTGGGCCGCCCCACGACGGCCACGTGGATCGTGGCGGCATCCTCCTCCGCGTCCGCGGTCGGCAGGAGAGCCGCCACGCGATCCAGGAGGTCGCCGCTGCTCTTCCCCACCGCCGCCGAGACGGGGAACGGGTCGCCGAGTCCCAGCTCGTAGAACGCCAGATGGCGCGTGTCGGTGGGGAGCTGATCGGCCTTGTTCGCCACCAGGAGCACCGGCCGCCGCGCCCGGCGCAGGTACTCGGCGATCTCTTGATCCGCCGGCGTCACGCCCTCCGCCACGTCGACCAGGAAGAGCAGCACGTCGCTTTCGGCGACGGCCTGCTCGACCTGGCTGCGGATGGCGCGGTTCAGCGGGTCCGCGGCACGCGGGATCAGGCCGCCCGTGTCCACCAGCCAGAAGCGGCGGCCGTTCCATTCCGCCGCGGCGAAGTGGCGGTCCCGGGTGACGCCAGGCTGCGCATCCACGATCGCCTCGCGGCGCCCGATCAGGCGGTTGAACAACGTCGACTTGCCCACGTTGGGGCGGCCGATGATGGCGACGGTGGGGACGCCGCTCATCCCGCCCCCCTCCCCTCTCCCAACGCGGAACGTGGAACGCGGAACGCGGAACTATGCTGATCCGTTCCGACTTCCGCGTTCCCCCTTCCGCGTTCACTCAGCGCGTCCGCAAAGTCATAGGACAGGCGGACCGACATCGGCAACCGCGCCGCCAGGTCGTCGGCGCGCACGTCATCCATGAACACCAGGTCGTCGTTTACCGCCTCCGCGGGCACGAGGGCCAGATCGAACTCGCGCCGCCCGTCGAGCGCCGCCGCGATGGCCGAGCCGGGCAAGAGGCCCGCCGTCGTCACGGAGGGGCCGAACAACGGGTTCTCCAACGCCAGAACCTCGAACGACGCCCCCGTATCGCGCTCCAAGTCCTCCACCACCGGCGCGAGGAGCGCCCCCATGGCCGTGCCCGTCACCACCGCGATCCGCCGACCCCGGAAATCCCCGAGCCGGCCGCGCGCCGCCGCGATCCGGGTCTGGAGGTAGCGGACGGCCCCGACGCCGTTCTCCCGCTGCTCGAAGTCCCCATACCAGTCGGCGGGCGGCAACGGCTCCCCGGCTTGGAGATAGAGATCGTCCGCGCCGTAGCACCATGGACGCCCCCGCTCCGCCACGCCGCGGGCGGCGAACGCGCCGACCATCGCGAGCGCGGCGCGGCACTCCGCCCGGTTCGGCTGGCGCACCAGCGCATGCTTGCTGAATTCCGTGAGCGCCACGGGGACGACGGACACCGAAAGGATCGGCTCGCCCAGCGCGTACAGCTCCGTGAGCGTGCGCACCAGCTGATCGCCGTCGTTGACACCGGGCACGAGCACGACCTGCGTGTGGAACCGGATCCCCCGCTCGGCGAACCCGCGCAGCTGCGGGACGATCGCCGGCGCCTCGGGATTCCGTAACAGCCACCGCCGGACGACGGGATCCGTCGCGTGCACCGAGACGTACAGCGGTGACAGCCGGTACTCGACGATGCGCTCTACGTCCCAGGCCTTGAGGTTCGTCAACGTGGCGAAGTTGCCGTAGCGGAACGACAGCCGGTAGTCGTCATCCCGGATGTAGAGGGCCTGGCGCATGCCCTGCGGGTTGCCGTCCACGAAGCAGAAGTCACAGTGGTTGGGGCAGCGGCGGATCCGGGGGGGCTCGAGCGCCACCCCCATGGGGAGGCCCTCGGGGCGCTCGATGTCGTACTCGATTTCGTCCCCAGCGGGCAGCCGGGCGCGGAGCACGAAGCGCTCGTCCGCCGTGAGGAATTCCCAGTCGAGGAAATCCTCCAGCGCCCGGTCGTTGACCGCGAGCAGTTCCGTGCCCGGGACGAGCCCGATCTCGGCGCCGAGCGAATCCGGCGCCACCGCCTGCACCCGAATCACCAAGCACGACCTTAAAGGAGTTTGTGAGGCCAGGCGCCGCAACCTCAACGGCAGCTGGAACTTCCGAGTGGTTAAATATGGCGAGGGAGAAACGACGGCGCCAGCCTCAACGCACGCCGGCGAGCAGCGTCGCGACCAGCGCCGCCCATTGCGGGCCGAGGTAGCCCCGGGCCCCGTCGTCGTAGGACTCCGAAAGCGAATGCGCGCCCCGGCCGTCCCCACCCCCATCCAGCGTGATCGCGGGCACGCCCAGGCTCATGGGCCAGTTGGCGTCGGTGCTGGATGCCTGGGTCGGACCCCCGAATCCCAGAGCCTGGGCCGCCGCCTGGGCCACGCGCACGATCCGCGCGGAGTCGGGCTGGGCCCCGGCCGGTCGCACGCCGGTCCCCTCGATCGTCGCGGTGAGGCGCACCTCGGAACCGGGCCAGCGCGCGTGCTCCGCGTCCACGGCGGCCGCTACGGCGCGCCGGAAGCGCGCGTCGAGACTGTCGAGCGCTTCGGCCGACTCCGAGCGCAGGTCCACGTCCATCGCGCCCGTAGCGGAAATCGAATTGACCGATGTGCCCCCGGCGATCACGCCGACGTTGAACGTGGTTTTGGGTTGAGCCGGAACCGGGATGTCCGCGATCAGCGCGATCGCCCGCCCGAGCGCATGGATCGGGTTCGGCATCCCGAACGCACCGTAGCTGTGCCCGCCCGGGCCACGATAGGTCACCCGGTAGCGGTGGCTGCCGACCGCGCGACTCGTCAACCCCAGTCCGGTGCCGTCGATCGAGATGAAATAGTCGACCCGGCCGGCCGACTGCTGGTCGAACAGGTGCCGCACGCCCCGCAGGTTCCCCGGGCCTTCTTCGCCGACCGTGCCGACGAACACGATATCGCCCTGCGTTTCGAGGCCGCCCCGCTGGAGCGCCCGCACGACCGCCAGCACGACCGCGAGCCCGCGGCAATCGTCTCCGATGCCCGGGCCGCGCAACACGGTCCCCTCGCGCCGGACGCGCACGTCGGTGCTCTCGGGAAACACTGTGTCGAGATGGGCCGAGAGCACGACGCGCGTGCGGCGCCCGGTCCCTGGCCGGCCAGGTCGCTCGGCAATCACGTTGCCGACGGCGTCGCTATGGACGTTGGACAGTCCCAGCGCTTCGAGGCGCCGCTTGAATTCGGCGCCGCGCACCGCTTCGCCGAACGGGGGAGCGGGGATCTCGCAGATGGAGATCTGCTGCTCGAGGGTCCAGGCGTTGTCCGCGCGCAGCGCCTCGAGCGCCGCGCGCACCCGCGGATGGTCGAGCGGCACCTGTTGTCCCCCCACTGCGGCGGGGACCACGACCGCCAGCGCCACGGCGAGGCCCGGCGCACGCATCAGGTGGCCCTCCGTCCGCGGTGCCGCAGGACCCGTCCCGGCCGGGCGTCGGTGAACCGCCCGCCGGCGACGACCGGCACCCCGTTCACCAAGACATCGTCGATCCCGACGGGATACTGATGCGGCGCTTCGAACGTCGCCCGGTCGGCGACGGTCGCCGGATCGAATACGACGAGGTCCGCGATCATTCCTTCCGCGATGCGGCCCCGGTCCGCCAGGCCGAGCCGCGCGGCCGGAAGGCCGGTCATCTTGTGCACCGCTTCCTCCAGCGTGAGCAGCCGCCGCTCGCGCACGTAACGGCCCAGAACGCGCGGGAAGGTGCCGTACCATCGGGGATGCGGGTGCTCCTCTCCGAGCTGCGCGAGGCGACCGTCGGACGCGATCATCGTCTGCGGATGGCGCATGATGCGGTCGACGTCGCCGTCGTCCAGCACGTGGTAGATCGCGGACGCATCCCCCCGCCGGATGATCTCAATCACCAATTCGGCGCCGTTCTCGGGGTTCGGCGCCAGCCCCCGCTGCCGCGCCCAGTCCGCGAGCGTCTTCCCTTCGAGCTCCGGCATCCATCGGACCCGGGCGAGCTGGATCCGTGCCAGGTCCCCGCCCCCGCGGTCGTTCAGGATGTTGAACACGACGCCCCGCACGATGCTGTCGCGCAGCGCCGGGTCGCCCAGCCGTCGGAAGAAGGCGCTGTCCCCACCCGCCATGGCCCACGCGGGCACCAGGACGCTGATGCCGGTATACGTGGCCGTGTAGGGGTACTGGTCCATCATCACGTCCACGCCGGCGGCGCGCGCCGTGTCCACCATGGCGAGCGTGCGGACGCTCGCGCCCCACATCGGTTGGCCGACGGCCTTATGGTGCGTGAGGACGACGGGGAGGCGGGCGCGCCGGCCGATCTCGATGGCCTCGGCGACCGCTTCGATCAGGCCGAGCCCTTCCTCGCGCAGGTGCGACGTGTAGATGCCGCCCGAGTCCGCGGCCACCTGCGCCAGCGCGATCACCTCGTCGGTCTTGGCGAAGGCTCCTGGGAGGTATTTCAGTCCGGTCGAGAGCCCCCAGGCCCCCTCCCCCATCGCGCGCGCGACCATCTCCCGCATCCGAGCGAGCTCCGGGGCGGTCGGCGCGCGATCCGCCATCCCGAGCACGGCGCGACGGATGGTGTTGTGCCCCGCCAGGAACGCCACGTTGATGCCCAGGCCTGTGGCGGCGGCCGAATCGAGGTAGGGGGCGAGCGGCCAGGGTGCGCTCCCGTCGGGACCGCCGAGCGCGGTCGTAACCCCCTGGCGCGCCATGCTTTCCGCGCCGGGGCGGCGCCGGAGGGGATCGAGGTGGGCGTGTAGATCGATGAAGCCCGGGGCCACCACGCGCCCCGACGCGTCGATGACGCGACCACTGGCGGGCGCCGGAAGGCGGGAGCGGGAGATCCGGACGATTCGGTCGCCCCGGACGCCGAGGTCGGCGCGATAGGGCGAACCCCCGGTACCGTCGATGACGGTGCCGCCGGTGATCAGGAGGTCGTAGGAGGCTTGCCGCCCCCTGGGAGCGGCGGCGATAGCAACCGCCGCGAGGGCGGCGAACAACAAGGTCCGCGGCATGGCGAGATAATAGACTGACCGTCTTGCTTCGGCCAGAGCCGCAGGGGTGTCCTCGAAACGAAACACCCCGTGTGCTCCGGGGTGTTTCACTGCATCAGTTGCGCACGCCGCCGCTACTACACCCCACACACCGGGGCGCTTGGACTCACCGTTACAGAAAGTGCGTTCGCGGCTCCTCTATTCAGATTGTCGGTGACTGTGATACCGAGAGCGAAGGAGGAACCACGAGCTCGGGTGAATTCCCGCCTACCGGGAGGTTGTTCACCGTCCAACCGTAGACATAGGGTGGAGTACCGCCTGACACGATGGCCGACCACGTGCACGGGACTCTCCGACGGACAGCGGACGGACCGCCAATTGCCACGCTCGGGGGCGGCCCGACGAGCGTGGCGTAGGCGTTCAATTTTCCAGCACCAAACTGATTGGCCGGGCCCCAGGGATTGGCGTTCTGAGTGATTCTGCCGCGGGCCACCGACTCCGTCAGAGACGGTTCCTTCGCCAGTAGGAGGGCAGCGACCCCTGCCACCTGTGGCGCAGCAGCGGACGTACCGGAGAACGTGCTGGAGTAATCGATTTCACCGGACGGGCCGTCGTTGCATCCTCGAGAGCCCACTAGATCTGTTGTGACAATGTCGCCAATACAGGTACCGGTGTAGTGGCCGCTCGGAGCTACGACGTCGAGTTGTGGACCTTCAGGAGTGTAGTCGGTCAAGCTTCCGAACCGGTCTATCGCACCGACCGCAAGGACGTTGCTGAGTTTGGCTGGATACTGAACTCCACCTATCTGATTGAAGTCGCGCTGCGACGTATTACCAGCGGAGAAGACGACCACAGCTCCCTTGCCTGACCGCCCCTGCGTCGTCGCATTGTTGATCGCATTGGTAACAGGTTGATTCCCCTCGTAAGTGGGGTCGAGGTACCCCCAACTGTTACTCAGGACCGCAGCCGCCGCAAGGTTCCAAGCAAAATTGATCCCGTCGGCAAGCTGCAAATCGCTCGCAGGTCCACCCTCGACAAGGGGCCGGAAGATGCGCACGGGCACGATGTACACACCCGGCGCGATGCCCGCAATGCCCTGACTGTTGTGCTGGCCGAGGATAATGCCAGCGACCAAGGTGCCGTGGGAGGGGTCGTTGCTCGGGTTCCACGCGCATTGCGTACACCCGAACGTGTTGTTGCCGAACACGTGGTACCCGAAATTGACATGGCCGTTAAAGTCGGGGTGCGAGGCTTGCACCCCATCGTCGATCACTGCCACGGCTTGGCAGCCCCCGCTGGGGATTCCGCACCCTTTGGTGAGTTCAACATCCCAGGCCCTCTCCACGTTAATGTCGACTCTGACCCCGTTGAAGAACGTCGCGTTCTTGAGATAGTACTGCTCAGAGTAGTACGGGTCTGTCGGGACGAAGGCCGGCCCAACGTCGTTCACCATGTCCGGGTGAGCATACTCAACGAATGGATGCCTATAGTACGTGGCAGCGACGCTCAGAGGGTCGGACGAAACCCCTTTGGGATAAGCGATCCAGAATTCTTGGAATCCCGAGTCCGGTCGCGGCTCACGCACTACACTCGTCCCTGTCGCGTAGATCAGGGAGTCGATCTGTCGCCGCGGCACCCCGTCTCTGAAGCGCACGCCAACGCGGTTAAGGGGGAGCATGGGGCGAGTGCCGCCCAGGATCTTGAACGCCGTTGATGCGAAATCGAAGCGGGCGTCAGACCGGAGACTCTCCTGGGCGATAGCTGCCGCCTGAGGCGAGATGTCGGGCGGGAGTTCGAGTAACCAGTGGCCCGACGCTTGAGTGAGGCGTCGCGCCCCCACAACCTGCAAACCTAGAGTGTTCAATGTCTCACGAGCGTTCTCGGCCGCTGTCGGAAGGGGAGAACTGACGACGATGAGTTCGGGAACCACCTCAAGATAGACCGGCTGGCCCTGGTAGTACATAGAAGGGTTGGTCGGCACCCACTTGGACCTGCTGGCTGGCAGTGTGCACGCGCAGAGCTGATGACTCGGTCGGAGGTCCGTCACACGCCTCGATGCAAATCAAGAGGAACGACAGGTATCCAGTGATTCCAATACCATTGGGGTGGCGGCGTAGAGGCTTGCCTCGCATGGGTTCGCCCTCCTGACACCTATGACTCTCGAACCGGCAACGGAAACGTAGCATCGTAGGACAACGCTGCAAGTCAAGCCCTTGCACGACGAAAGGGACGGGAGTGGTAAGGTTCTACGGACCTCCCGATCGGACTGGACAACGCGGCCGCGACTTGTCTACTGTGGATAGAGGGGAGTGACATTCCTCACGGGTGGCCACTCGAGCTTCTTGACGAAGCCTGTGTTTCACCTCCGTGTCTTGCACCTTTCTACGAGGGTAGAAGGAGCAGCAGGTGTCTGTTGCCCAGATAACTCGTTCCCTTCAAGATACAGTCTCCCGAAGGGCCACCACCCTCTGGTGCTCCGAGCCGCGTCGTCTCTCGTCGTCGAACGGCTGTTTCCTC
>JBOHSA010000014.1:0-9284 GCA_050732995.1 Gemmatimonadales bacterium
CGCCTCGAGGTGCTCGAGCGGCGAGCGGCGGCGGCGCTCGATCACGTTCAGCGCGGGCCCGAAGCGCACCGCCGCCACGGCGAGCGCGACGAGCGCGACGGCCGTGAGCTGCAACAGTGCCCAGCCAGCCGGCGCCGCCACGACCCAGCGCAGCGCTGCGCCAAACAGCCCGGCGCCCTCGCCAAAACCCTGGTGGTATTCGTCCACCACGACGCGCTCCGTGCCTCCCTCCAGGATCCAGGGCACCACGACGAGCCCGGCGTCCGTCTCCTTGAGCGCGCGATTGGAGACGTAGACGACATCGGCCAGGAGCGTGGCGCGGCCCCCGCCGCGGAACCGCAGGGCAAGCGCGACCGGCCGGCCGTCCCCGGTGGCGAGCAGCGTATCGGTCGCGGTCGGGTACAGCGACGGACACCGCTCGCTTTCCTCCTCTTCCTCCGTGTAGAGCGATTCGGGCGGCACGCGGACCATCACACGCGTCGCCGCCGGGAGGTCTTTGGGGGGCGGGGAGAAGGCCGCGTCGGGCACCACCACCGACAGCGATTCCTCCGGAGCGGTCCACCGCTCCCCCGCCACCCGACGCGTATCGAACCCGAAGCACAACTCGATGCGGGTCGAGCCGGCGATGAAGACACGGCCGCCGCGAGCGACGTAGGCGCGCACCCCCTGGATCTCCGGCACCGTGGGGTAGGCGATGTCGAGGAATGCCACAACCTGCGCTGCGTCACCGGCCCCGCTCCGCGGTCTGGTCCTTGCCGACGGCTCGTCGGCGAGGTCGAACAAGGGGCGGCGCCGCTGCCGCACCTGGACGCCGAGGCGGCGCAGGGTCTCCGCCAAGCCCTTGGCGCCGTAGGGGCCTGCCAGGTACGTGGACGCGCGTCGATCTTCCCAGGTCTTGTCGGGGGCCGCCCGTCGCCCAATGAGCGCCGCCGCGGCCAGCGCGACGAACAGCGCCACAGCCAGGACGATCTCAGTGCGCCGCAAGCGGGCCGCCTCCCCCGGCTGCGGCCCCGCGCACGGTGGCCGCCTGGGCATCGAACTGGGCCCATTCGGCCGCCGTACAGGGCACGGCGCCGAACAGGTGGCGGTAGAGCGCCGTCACCAGCTGCCCGAACAGTGAGCGCGTCGCATCCTCCAGCCGGGCTTCGGCGACGTACTCGGCCGGGGTTTTGGACGGATGGAACTGCAGCGCGCGCCGGCCGTCCAGCTCCAGCACCAGGGCGACAAAGCGGTGCGCGAGGGCTTCGGCGTAGCACCCCGCCGCCGCGAGGGCCCGGGCCTCCTTCAGATACCAGCGGCTGTCGCGCGCGGCCCCGAGCGCCGGCAGGGGCTGCGTCTGGTGTGGCTCGACTCGCCGGAACGCGCGCCACAGGATATAGGCGAAGTGCAGGAGGATCAGCCCCAGCACCGCCACCATCATGATGAGCAGCGCGTAATAGCCGAGGGGGTTCGCTTCCCGCAGGCGATCGAGCCAGTCGAGGAGTCGGAGGAAGTGCCCTTCGAGCCAGGCGAGAGCCGTCGCGGGCCGGCCCCATTGGTACTCCCGTCCGCTGAACACCTCCCGTAGCACCGCGCGCAGGGAATCGGCGGAGGGGATCTGGCCGAGCGGCGCCGGCGGCAAGGGAAGGATCACGCGCTCGCGGGCTGAATCCCGAGCTGCTGGTTTAAGAGCTCGATGTCGAACGCTTCCTTCCGCACGCGTAGGTCGTAGTACAGCAGGGTGAAGACGCAGCTCGTCAGGGGGTAGACGAGCAGCGTGACCACGCTGAGCGCGGCGACGGCCACGACCGTCAGGGCGGGTGCCAGGAACGCCGCGAGGCCGACGAAGAACGCCATCCCGAGGCCGACGACGATCATCAGGGCCACCACCGCGAGCCAGAGCACGAACGCCTTGCCCTTGAAGCCCTTGGTCAGCGTCCAGGAGCGGCTGAGCGCGTCGGTGGAGGAGTCCAGCTCCTCGAGCACGACGACCGGGACGACCACGGAATACCCGCAGGCGACGATGATGCCGGGGACGATGAGCAGGAGCAGGGCGAGGCAGATCACGATCGTGGCCGCGAGGCCGGAGACGAAGATTCCCCACATCTTGCCGGCGGCGAAGGCCAACGCTTCGCCGAGCTGGGGCTCCTGTCCGAGATAGGCCTGCGAGACGACCCGGACGGTCGCGCCGGAGACCAGCAAGTACCCCAGGACGCTCAGCAGTTGGCTCAGGAAATACAGGCCCGGGCGCTCGGTGATGCCACCGGCGAATTCGACATACAGACCGAGGCACAGGGGGATGCCTTGGCACGCGATCGAAATGCCGAACAGCGTGCCGAAGTGGTTGCGCAGCAGCGCGAACGCGCCGTCCAAGATCTCTCCCGTGGACATCGGGCGCAGCGTATAGGTGGCCATGTTCCCTCCCGGTCGATAACATGGTTGAACGATGCAGAACACGCGAGACCCGTTTCTGACGCAGTTCACGCGGCGCCTGGCGATCGAAACGCCGGAGCACGTGGTCGTCGAGCTGGAGCTCGCCGGGATCGGCTCCCGTCTGGCGGCGGCGGCGCTCGACGTGCTGATCCTGACCGCCCTGTTCTTCGGCCTGGGCCTCGCGTCGAGCCTGGCGCGGCACCTGCTGGTCGCGCTCGGACGCGGATGGGCCTCCGCCCTCCTGCTCTTCGCCGCCTTCCTGTTGTTCTGGGGCTACTTCGTGCTGTTCGAGGCGCTGAGCAACGGCCGGACGCCCGGGAAACGGTATCTGGGCCTGCGCGTCGTGATGGACACCGGGCATCCGATCACCTTCGCAGCGGCCGCAACGCGGAACCTGCTCCGCATCGTGGACTCGCAGCCGCTGTTCTCCTATTTCGTCGGACTGTTGTTCGTGCTGTTGCATCGACAGAACAAGCGCCTGGGCGACCTCGTGGCGGGCACCATCGTGGTGCGCGACCGCCCGGGCGACATCCAGCTCGGCCGCCCGGCCGCCCTCGAGCCGGAGCCGCTCGAGGCCGGCGCGCCCGAGCTCACCGACGATGAGTACCGCCTCCTGGGGCAGTTCCTCGACCGCTTGGAATCGCTGGCCCCAGCGCAGCGCACCCGGCTGACCCGCGACCTGCTGCACCGCTTCGGGCCGCGCTTCCCGCGGCGCGACCCCGACCCCGAGACGTTCCTCGTGCAGCTCTACGGCGAAGAGCTGGGCAAGCGGCGCGGCCGCTTCGCCACGCGCGCCGGCGCCGGCGTCGGGCGGACGACGGTGGCCGCCGAGCGGTTCGTCAGCCGCAAGCTCGCGGGCTGGGAGCAGTTTCGCGGGATGGCCGCCGAGGCGGAGCGTCAGGGACTGCAGAGCCTCGGGCCGTCGGCGATCCCGGGGTTCGCCGCCCGCTACCGGGAAGTGGCGGCGGACCTCGCCCGGGCCCGCACGTACAGCGTGGATCCGCGCGTGCTGGGCTACCTCGAGCGCCTCGTGGCCACGGGACACAACGCGCTATACGGCCTCCGGGGCGCGCGCCGACGTCCCCTGGGCCGACTGCTGCTCCGCGAATGGCCCGCGGCGATCGTGGAGGCCCGGGCCTACGTGCTCGCCGCGTTGCTCCTGTTCACGGTGCCGGGAGCCGCGGGGTACCTGTTGATCCGAGAACGCCCGCAGGCCGCCACCGAGGTCCTGCCGGACCGCATGATCGCCCGGGCGGAGGCCGGCCTGGGCCGGCGATCGGCCGGGGTCGGCTACGCCGAAGCGCCGGACCCGTTCCTGCCGATCATCGCCTCGCAGATCGTCGCCAACAACGTGCAGGTGGCGTTCGGGGTATTCGCCTTCGGCGTCACGGCCGGCATCGGGACGGTGCTGCTCCTGGTATTCAACGGCCTGTTCTTCGGCACCGTCCTGGGGCTGTTCGCCAACTACGGACTCGCGGACTGGATCCTGATCTTCGTCGCCGGGCACGGCGTGCTCGAGCTGACGGCGATCTTCATCGCGGGCGGCGCGGGGCTGCTCGTGGCCCGCGCGCTCGTGGCGCCGGGGGACGTCACCCGGCGTGATGCGCTCGTCGTACATGGCCGACGCGCGATCAAGCTGGTCGGCGCGGCGGTCCTCCTCCTCCTCCTCGCGGGAACGATCGAAGGCTTTCTCTCGGCGAGCGACACCGCGGCGCCGTGGAAAATCGGCGTGAGCGCGGCGAGCGCGGTGTTGCTGGCGCTGTATCTGTGGAACGGGGTCGTCTATCTCCGACGGCAATCTAAGTAAAGGAAGGCCTGAAGGTGGCGCGTCAGCCGCTCGCCGGCCGCGGAGCGCCAGGCGCGCGCTCCCAATTCGGAAGGCGGGTTCGGGAAACTACCGGGTCAGGAGACGGCATGGGGCCGACGGCCCGGCGGCCAGCGCCACCATCGCGTCACGGCGAGGAGCGTCTGTCGGGGCCGCCACCAACGCGCAGCGGGACAGAACCGCGGCCGATGGCGGCGGCTCACGCGTCCAAGGATTGCAGCATCTCGCGCATCCGGCGCGCCAGAGCCTCGATCTGCTTCAGGTTGGTGACCGTCTCCGCATCGTACTTCGCTTCGTTGAGGAGCATGAGCTGGGTCTCGGCCAAGATGGCCGAGAGCGGGTTGGTGAGGTCGTGTCGCAGCTTCCGCAGCCGTGCTTCGGCGTCGGCCATCGCTCAGAGCAGCGAGCGGTAGAGGTCGCGCAGATGATGGTCCCGCAGATCCCGCACCGATTGCCAGAGGTCTTGCTCGGACGTCGCGCAGAAGATCTCGGCCGTGGACCGCTCGGCCTCGGTGTCGGGCGCGCCGAACAGCACGCGGCCGCGCCAAATCCCGTCTTCGGTGCGGCGCACCGCGAGGCGAATGGGGATTTCTTGTCCGTCGAACCGGATGGGAGGGAGGTCGTGAACGACCGCTTCGGTCGTGGCCGGGGAACTGAATCGCGCCGGTTGTGCGGGCATGCCTGACCGTGGGCTGGTTTGGGTAAAGATATACGAACCGGAGACTTACGCAATAGAGGATCCCACACCCCACCGCCGGCACCCGGCGCCTGACACCAGGCGCTTCAGATCCTGAACGGCACCGGCGTGAACGTCGCGAGGAACAGCGCGAGCGCCGCCCAGGCGAGCCACTGCCGCGAGCGCGGCAGCGGACGATAGGCGTCGAGCACCGGCGGGTGCTTGAGCTGGCCGCGCGAGAGTCCTAGCACCAACGCCCCGAACACCAGCCAGCCGATCCAGTACTTGCCAAGGACGACGAGCCCGACCCAGCACACCAGCGCTACCCGCGCGTGCCACCGGGGCACGGCGGCGTAGAGAATGTGACCGCCGTCGAGCTGTGAGATCGGGAGCAGATTCAGCATCGTGACGAACATGCCGACCCAGCCGGCGAACGCCAACGGATGCAGCGAGAGCCCCTGCTCGCCGAGCCCGCTCGCCCGCCGCAGCACGAGGGTGAGGAGAGAGTCCCCTAACGCCCATGTTTGGCCGCCCAGGCGCACGACCATCCCGCCGAGCCCCTCGTGTACCGGCCCTGGGTGGCTCAGCGCCAGTCCGATCCAGAGGACCGGCAGCGCGATGAGGAAGCCGGCGATGGGACCGCCGATGCCCACGTCCAGCAGCTGGCGCCGGTCGGACAGGATCGTCCGCAGCCGGATGAATGCGCCTACCGTGCCGATAGGGGAGAGCACGAGCGGCACCGGAGCAAAGTAGGGTGGTGAGACGTCGAGGTGATAGTAACGCGCGGTGAAGTAGTGCCCCAGCTCGTGACACAGCAGGATGGTGAGCAGGGGCAGTGAGAACAGCAGGCCGGCCGCCCAGAGCCGCGCGAATCCGGCCGGCGGCGGAAACCGGGGGAACCCGAGCAGCCCGTCGAACGGGAACCCGGCGGCGATCACGGCGCCGGCCAGCGTGGTGGTGAGCAGCGTAGCGCCGAACAGCACGGTGTGCAGCGTCCAGTGCTCGCGGCGCCGCGAGCCGCGCGGGCGCGTGAGCACCAAATGACGTCCGTCCGGCTCGTCGGACCAGTAGTAGTTGCCGGGCCAGTGTGTCAGGGCGTGGGCCAACTCGGGGGAGGGTCCGGCATGGGCCGGATCTACAAGTGCATCAACGACTTCCCGGTCCCGAAGCGGTGTCGTGCGCCAGGCGAGCAGGTAGGGCGTCAGGTCCACGGCCGCACTTGACGCGCCCCGCGGGGCTGCCTACTATAGCTCCTTCGCACACCGCCAGATTCCCAAGTTTCCATCACAACCCAAGTCCCCTACCCCTCTCCGGGGGTCCCCACCGGCCGTCGCACAACGGAGTATGAGCACACGTGGACATCGCTGAGCTGAAGAGGAAATCCGTCGCGGAATTGCACGCGATGGCCGAGAGCCTCAACATCACCAACTACTCGGGGCTCCGCAAGCAGGACCTGATTTTCCGCATCGAGCAGTCGCTGTTGGACTCTGACACCGTCCTGCGGGGCGAGGGCGTGCTGGAGATTCTGCCGGAAGGCTACGGCTTTCTGCGCAGTCCCGACTGGAACTATCTGTACGGCCCCGACGACATCTACGTTTCCCCCAGCCAGATCAAGCGGTTCGACCTGCGGACCGGCGACACGATCATGGGTCAGGTCCGGCCACCCAAGGAGGGGGAGCGCTACCTCGCTCTGCTGAAGGTCGAGGTCGTCAACGGGGACGAGCCCGAGAAGGCCAAGCACCGGGTCGCCTTCGACAACCTGCGCCCGCGCTACCCCGAGGAGCGGATCCGGCTCGAGCGCAAGGACGGGGACTTGTCGATGCGGGTGATGGACATCCTCTCCCCCATCGGCAAAGGGCAGCGCGGCCTGATCGTGTCGCCGCCTAAGGCCGGCAAGACCATCCTGCTCCAGAAGCTCGCCAACTCGATCATCGAGAACCACCCCGAGATCTACCTCATCGTGCTGCTGATCGACGAGCGGCCCGAAGAGGTGACCGATATGGAGGAGAACGTGAAGGGGGCGGAGGTGATTTCCTCCACCTTCGACGAGCCGGCGGACAGGCACGTGCAGGTGGCCGACATGGTGATCGAGAAGGCCAAGCGCATGGTGGAGCACAGCAAGGATGTGGTCATCCTGCTCGACTCGATCACGCGGCTGGGGCGCGCGCACAACGTCGTCGTGCCCCATTCCGGCAAGATCCTGTCGGGCGGCGTGGACGCCAACGCGCTGCAGAAGCCGAAGCGCTTCTTCGGGGCGGCGCGCAACATCGAAGGGGGCGGCTCGCTCACCATCATCGCCACGGCCCTGATCGACACCGGGTCCCGCATGGACGAGGTGATCTTCGAGGAGTTCAAGGGCACCGGCAACATGGAGGTCATTCTCGACCGCCGCATCGCGGACCGCCGGGTCTATCCGGCGATCGACGTGCAGCGCTCCTCCACCCGTAAGGAGGAGCTGCTCCTCTCCAAGGAGGAGCTCAACAAGATCTACCTGCTCCGCAACTTCCTGTCCGACATGCCGCCGGTGGAGGCGATCGAGTTCCTGCTCGAGCGGATGAAGCGGACCAAGACGAACGTCGAGTTCTTCGCCACGATGTCGCAAGGGTGATGACGGAACGACGGCGGAAGGACGGAAGGACGGAAGGTGACCCCCCCGCTTTACGTCCTTCGGTCTTTCCGTCGGTGGGACGGGTGCTGGGGGTGGATTGGGGCGAGAAGCGTATCGGCCTCGCCCTGTCCGACGAATCCCAGACGCTGGCCCACCCCCTCACCACGCTCAGCCGCCGCGCCGGGAAGCGGTTCCCCATGCCCGCGTTGCTGTCCCACATCGGCATCCACGCCGTCGTCGGCGTCGTCGTCGGGCACCCGTTGGACGAGACCGGCGCCGAGGGGGCCGCGGCGCGGCACGCGCGCGCGCTCGCCGACGACATCGCCCGCCGCGCCGCGCTCCCCGTGGCGTTGTGGGACGAACGGATGACTACGGCGCGGGTGTTGCGGACGGTGCGGGAGCTGGGCGGGACGACCCGCGATCGGAAAGCGGACGTGGACGCCATGGCCGCGGCGCTCCTCCTGCAGCACTATCTCGACGCGCGGCGGGGGGGAGCGACGTGAGAACGGGGAACGCGGAACGCGGAACGCGGAACGGCGGCTGGAAGGTCGTCCGCCCGTTCCGCGTTCCGACTTCCGTGTTCCGCGTTCTCCTGACCGGGGCTTTGATCTCCTGCGGGCAGGGGAAGCCGGCCGGGGACCGGAAGCTCGTGACGGTCACCATCCCCCGCGGCGCCACGTTCGACGCGGCGGTCGACTCGCTCGTGGCGCGCGGCTTCGTCGAACGCACCGCGGCATTTCGGCTCTACGCCCGCCTGCGCGGCCTCCCCGGGTCGCTCAAGAGCGGCACCTACGCCTTTCCACCCGACGCGAGCTGGGGTGAAGTCGTCGGCGCCCTGAAACGCGGGCGCGGCGCCGAGGTACGGGTCACCGTCCCCGAAGGGCTGATGCTCAGCGAAGTCGCCGGCCTCGCGGCTGCGCAGCTCCGCATCCCCCGCGACTCGTTCCTCGCCGCGGCCCGCGACCCCGAGCGGCTGGCCGAGCTCGGCCTCTCCGCCAGCTCGGTCGAAGGATACCTGTACCCCACGACCTATGTGCTCCCCGTCGGCGTCCAGGCGCGCGACCTGGTGCGGCTGATGACGCGGGAGTTCGCCGCCCACTGGCGGCCCGGGTGGAACGGCCGACTCGACACCCTCGCGCTGACCCGGCACCAGGTGGTCACGCTGGCGTCGATCGTCCAGGCCGAGATGCGCTACCGGCCGGATGGGCCGTTCATCGCCGCGGTCTATCACAACCGGCTCCGCCACGGGATGCCGCTCCAGGCCGATCCGACCGTGATCTACGCCCACGGACGGCGTCTCCGGCGGGTGTTCGAGAAGCAGCTGCAGATCCGGTCGCCCTACAACACCTACTTGCACACCGGACTCCCGCCCGGTCCGATCAGCCAGCCGGGCGAACTGAGCCTCGAGGCCGCCCTCTACCCGGCCGCCGTGCCGTTCCTGTACTTCGTCGCCCAGCCGGATGGGAAGCACGTCTTCTCGGCGACCTATCGGGAGCACCTCGAAGCGATTCGCAAGGTGAGGCAGCGGCGGCGGTGAGGCGAGGGCGGCGAATTGACCCGCGCTTGACCGGGTCGCATAGTCTTCCGCGCATCCTCAGCCGGAGCTCTGTGTGACGTGGCGTCGATTCGTCGTGCTCGCCGGAATCCTGAGCGTCCCAATCCCCGCGCTCGCAGCCCAACAGACCGTTGAGGCGCCGTGCCGGAGTCCGGCGGCCCAGCCGGACACCGCCCAGATCGAACTCGTCCGCCCCCCCCCCCCCCCC
>JBOHSA010000015.1:0-3287 GCA_050732995.1 Gemmatimonadales bacterium
GCGCCGCATGGGCCGGGAGAGGGGAGGGTGCGGCGACGAGCGTGAGGACGGCGACCAGAGGGGCGGCCGTTCGGCGGATGGTGGACATGAGCTCCGGGTGGTGAGGGGTTCGCTGGCCGGTGCTGCAGGGTGCGCACCGATTCTATCGCCCGAACCTCGGGAGGGACAGGGCGTCGTTCGACGTTGCAGGGTGAACGCGCGGCGCGCCGGCGCGCGCTTGACCACCGTGTCGCTCCCGGGCTAACTATCGCGGGTTCCCGCGCTCCACACCGTTTCTCCAGGAGTTCCTCATGCGTTCCATGGTTTGTCGGTCGTTGGCCGTTGGGGTCGCCCTCGCGGCGCTCGCGGCGCCGGTCGGCCCCGCGCTCGCCCAGCAGGGCGGGGGGGGGGGCGCCGCGGCCGCCCCGGCCGTCGAGATCCCGTATCAGAAGTTCGTCCTGCCGAACGGCCTCCGGCTCATCGTGCACGAGGACCACAAGGCGCCCATCGTAGCCGTCAACGTGTGGTATCACGTCGGCTCGAAGAACGAGAAGCCGGGCAAGACCGGCTTCGCGCACCTGTTCGAGCACCTGATGTTCAACGGCAGCGAGAACTACAAGGACGACTGGTTCAAGGTGCTGGAGCGGATCGGCGGCACCGACTTGAACGGCACAACCAACAACGACCGCACGAACTACTTTCAGAACGTCCCCACGCCCGCGCTCGACCTCATCCTGTGGATGGAATCGGACCGCATGGGACACCTGCTGGGCGCGCTCGACCAGGCGCGGCTCGACGAGCAGCGCGGCGTGGTGCAAAACGAGAAGCGGCAGGGCGAGAACCAGCCCTACGGCAAGACGTTCGATTTGATCACCGAGAACACCTACCCCAAGGGCCATCCGTACTCCTGGTCCGTAATCGGCTCGATGGAGGACCTCAACGCGGCGTCCCTGGAGGACGTGCGCGAATGGTTCCGGACGTATTACGGCGCGGCGAACGCGGTGATCGTCGTCGCGGGCGACGTGACGGCGGCGGAGGTCAAGCAGAAGGTCGAGCGCTATTTCGGCGACATCCCGTCCGGCCCGCCGGTGACGAAGCAGCAGACGTGGATCGCCCCGATGACCGGGACGCATCGCCAGATCATGCAGGATCGGGTGGCCCAGGCGCGGGTGTACGAGGCCTGGAACGTCGCCGAATGGGGCGCGCCGGACGACGATTATCTGGACCTGGTGAGCGACGTGCTCGCCACGGGCAAGACCTCGCGCCTGTACAAGCGGCTGGTGTACGACGAGCAGCTCGCCACCGACGTCGTCGCCTTTCAATCCCGGGCGGAGATCGGCGGGCAGTTCATCCTCTGGGCCACCGCCCGGCCGGGCGTGGAGCTGGCGCGGGTCGAGCGGGCGCTGGACGAGGAGATCGCGAAGCTCCTGGCCGACGGGCCGACGCCGGACGAGCTGCGACGCGTGAAGACGCAGTACGTCGCGGCCTTCATCCGCGGCGTCGAGCGCATCGGCGGCTTCGGCGGCAAGTCCGACGTGCTGGCCGAGAGCGAGGTCTACGGCGGGAGCCCGGACTTCTACAAGACGCGCTTGCAGCGCGTCCAGCAGGCGACCGCGGCCGACCTCCAGAGCGCGGCGAAGCGCTGGTTGTCCGACGGCGTGTACGTGCTGGAAGTGCACCCGTTCCCCACGTACACGACCGCGGCGGCGGGGGTCGATCGCGCCCGGCTGCCCGAGGCCGGCACGCCGCCGGCGGCGCGCTTCCCCACCGGCGAGCGCGCGACCTTGTCCAACGGGCTGAAGGTGGTCCTGGCGCAGCGGCGCGCCGTCCCCGTCGTCACCTTCCGGCTCCTGGTGGACGCCGGCTACGCGTCCGATCAGCTGGCGATTCCGGGTGCGGCCAGTCTCGGCGCGAACATGCTGGACGAAGGCACCCGGACGCGGAACGCGCTCCAGATCAGCGAGGAGCTGGCCCAGCTCGGCGCCACGCTCGGCACCGGATCGAATCTCGACCTCACCATGGTGACGATGTCGGCGCTGAAGAGCAACCTCGACGGGTCGCTCGCGATCTACGCCGACGTGATTCTGAATCCGGCCTTTCCCCAGACCGACTTCGACCGCCTGAAACGGCTGCAGCAGGCGGCCATTCAGCGGGAGAAGCTGCAACCCATCCAGATGGCGCTCCGCGTGCTCCCGCGGCTCATCTACGGCGAGGGCCACGCCTATGGGAACCCCTTCACGGGGTCGGGCACGGAGCAGTCGCTCGCGCGGCTCACGCGCGACGATCTCGTGAAGTTCCACACCAGCTGGTTCAAGCCGAACAACGCCACGCTCGTGGTGGTGGGCGACGTGGCCCTGGCCGAGCTCCAGCCGAAACTCGAGCGGCTGTTCGCCGCCTGGCGGCCCGGCACGGTCCCGCGGAAAAACGTCGGCGAGGTGGCGCAGAAACCGCGCTCCACGGTCTACCTGCTCGACCGGCCAGGGGCGGAGCAGTCGGTGATCATCGCGGGCCACATCGCGCCGCCCAAGGCCAACCCTCAGGAGGTCGCGATCGAGACGATGAACACGATCCTGGGCGGGCAGTTCACCTCGCGGGTCAACATGAACCTGCGGGAGGACAAGCACTGGTCGTACGGCGCCCAGTCGATCTTCTTCGACGCGCGGGGCCCGCGGCCGTTCCTCGTGCTCGCCCCGGTCCAGACCGACAAGACCAAAGAGTCGCTCCTGGAAGTGCAGAAGGAGCTGCGCGGCATCCGGGGGGCGATCCCGGTCACCGCCGACGAGCTCGCCGCGGCGAAGTCGGCCTTGACCCTCGCGCTCCCCGGCCAGTGGGAGACCAACGGCGCGGTGGCCGCGTCGCTCACCGAGATGGTGCAGTTCGGACTCGACGCCCGCCACTTCGACACGTATGCCCAGCGCGTCACGGCGCTGACGATGGCGGACGTCGCCCGCGCGGCGCAGCTGATCCAGCCGGACCGGGTGGTCTGGGTCGTCATCGGCGATCGGGCGAAGATCGAAGCCGGCATCCGGGAGCTGAACCTCGGCGCACTGGCGGTGATCGACGCCGACGGCAACCTGCTCACCACCACCTTCCTCGACTACCCCTGCCCGACGGCCACCGAGCTGCCCACGCCGGTGACAGCCATGGTCGAGTCGCCGTCGCCCGTCACCCCCACGGGGGCCAAGGGGATGGGCGAAGGGACGACCATGAGCGCGCCGGCGGCCGTGGCCAACGCCGTGGCCGACGCGCTCGGGATCGAAGACGTCGAGCTGCCGCTCACGCCGGCCCGGGTGTGGGCACTCCTGCAC
>JBOHSA010000016.1:0-6798 GCA_050732995.1 Gemmatimonadales bacterium
CCGCCCGCGGCACCCTCCAATCGGTGTTGCGCACCTATCAGGTGGGCCGGACCGAATTCCTGACGTTTCTGGCCGTCCAGGACGCGCTGTTGCGCACCGAGCTGGAGGCCGCGGCCGTCGCCGCCGAACACCAGACGCATTTGACCATGCTGCGGGAGTTGACCGCAGGGGAGCGGGAGCCATGAGCCGGTGGATCTTGGTACTGTTGGCGCTGGTCGGGGCCTGCCGGGGCGCAGGGCGCAGGGAGCAGTCTGGTGCCGACACGTCAGGCACGGGATCGCCCGGCATGCCGGGCATGCCGGGCATGGAAGTCGACTCTACCGGCGTGGCGCTCGACCGCACGGCGGCCACGCGGCTCGGCATCACCTTCGCGCGGGCGGCCGAGCGCCCCGTCCGCCCGTTCGTGCGCGCGGTCGGCGTCCTGGCGTACGCGGAACCCCGACGCGTCTACGTGAACGCGCGCGTGAGCGGGTGGGTCGAGCAGCTGTACGCCGACTACGTGGGGAAGCGCGTCACGGCCGGCGAGCCTCTGCTCGCGCTGTATTCGCCCGACCTGGTGAGCGCCCAGGAGGAATATCTGTTGGCCCGGCGGCTGGGAGACGACACCCTCATGGCCGTCGCGCGCCGCCGGCTCGGGCTCTGGAACGTCCCGGAGGACCAGATCGACAGCCTCGGGGTGCGCGGCACGGCGACGCGGACGCTGCTGCTCCGCGCCCCGCGCTCCGGGGAGATCGCCGAGAAGATGGTGATCGAGGGCCAGGCGGTGCAGGCCGGAGACAACCTGTTCCAGATCGCGGACCGCAGCGTGCTCTGGGTAGACCTGGCGATCTTCGAGCACGACGCGCCCGCAGTGCGCGTAGGGACGCCGGCGAGCGTCACGGTGGACGCGCTGCCGGGCCGGACGTTTCACGGCCGGGTGACCTTCATCAATCCCCAGCTGGACGACAAGACGCGCACGCTCACGGCCCGCATCGAGGTCGGGAACCCGCGCGGCGATCTGCGCCCGGGGATGTACGCGGCGGCTGAACTCTCGCCCGCCGGCCGCCGCGCCGTCACCGTGCCCCTGACCGCCGTCCTTCCCACCGGCACGAAAGACATCGTGTTCGTCAACCGTGGCGACGGCCGGTTCCTGCCGCGCGAGGTGAGGGTCGGGCTCCGCAGCGACTCGCTTGTCGAGATCGTGGAGGGGCTCAAGCCGGGCGAGGAAGTCGTCGCGTCGGCCACGTTCCTCTTGGACTCCGAGTCGAACCTGGCCGCGGCGATCCAGGGCATCATGCTCCAGATGGGCATGGGTCTCGACATGGGCGGCATGCGGATGCCGGCGCGGGAAGGAGAGCGGCGGCCATGATCGAGAAACTCATCGCCTGGTCGATTCGCCGGCGCGAGCTGGTCGCGCTGGGCGCGATCTTCATGCTGATCGCGGGCGCGATGCTGCTGCGCACCATGCCGGTGGACGCCATCCCGGACCTCTCCGACACGCAAGTGATCGTCTTCACCGATTATCCCGGCCAGGCGCCACAGGTGGTCGAGGACCAGGTCACGTATCCCCTGATCACGACCTTCCTCTCCGTTCCCAAGGTCAAGGTCGTGCGCGGGCAGTCGATGTTCAGCTCGTCGTTCGTGTACGTGATCTTCCAGGACGGGACGGACCTGTATTGGGCGCGCGCCCGCGTGCTCGAGTACCTGAGCGGGATCCAAAGCCAGCTCCCCGCTGGTGCCAAGACACGGCTCGGCCCCGACGCCACCGGCGTCGGCTGGGTGTTCCAGTACGCCCTCGAGGGCGCCGGTTATTCCCCCGACCAGCTCCGCTCGATCCAGGACTTCCAGGTACGCTACGCCTTGCAGTCGGTGCCGGGCGTGGCCGAGGTGGCGAGCCTCGGCGGCTTCGTCAAGCAGTATCAGGTGCTGCTCGATCCTCAGCGGATGTTGGCCTACGGCGTCACCGCGCCGCAGGTCATCGCGGCCGTGCGCGGGGCCAACCAGGACGTGGGCGCGCGCACCGTCGAGATCGCGGGGTCGGACTACGCGATCCGAGGGCTCGGTTACTTCCGGGGGGTGGAGGACATCGCGAACGTCGCCGTCGGGGGAGGCCGCGACGGACGGCCCGTCCGGGTGGCCGACGTGGCGCGCGTCACCATCGGCCCCGACCTCCGGCTTGGGATCGCCGAGCGGAACGGGCAGGGCGAAGCGGTCGGCGGAGTCGTCGTGATGCGCTACCGCGAGAACGCGCTGCGCGTGATCAACGCCGTCAAACAGCGGATCGCCGAGATTACGCCGTCGCTTCCGCCCGGCGTGACCATCGTGTCGACCTACGATCGCTCGGACTTGATCCACCGCTCCATCCAGACCTTATGGCGCACGTTGATCGAGGAGTCGTTCATCGTGGGGCTGGTGTGCCTGCTGTTTTTGCTCCACGCCCGGAGCGCCCTGGTGGCGCTCGCCACACTGCCGCTGGGCATTCTGGCCTCGCTCGCGATCATCCGCTGGCTCGGAATCAACGCGAACATCATGAGCCTGGGCGGGATCGCGATCGCTATCGGCGCGATGATCGACGCCGCGATCGTGATGATCGAGAACCTCCACAAGCACATCGAGCACGAACCCGACCGGCCCCACTGGGAGCGCGTGCTCGCGGCGGCCCGGGAAGTGGGGCCGGCGCTGTTCATGTCGCTGCTCATCATCACCATCTCCTTCCTCCCGGTGTTCACCCTGGAGGACCAGGAGGGCCGGTTGTTCCGGCCCCTGGCGCTCACGAAGACGTTCGCCATGGCGGCGGCCGCGCTCCTCTCGGTGACGCTCGTGCCGGTGCTGATGGGATGGTTCGTGAAGGGCAGGATCCGGCCCGAAGCGGCGAACCCGGTGAACCGGTGGGCGATCCGGATCTACCGCCCCGTGCTGCGCTGGGCGCTCCGGTCCCGCTGGCTCGTGCTCGGCGGCGCGGTGGCCATCCTGGTTCTTACGCTCTTCCCCCTCTCCCGCCTGGGCAGCGAGTTCATGCCGCCGCTCAACGAAGGCTCGCTGATGTACATGCCGAACACGCTCCCCAGCGTGTCGCTCACGACCCAGCGGCGGCTGCTGCGGGTGGAGGACAGCATCATCATGACGTTCCCGGAGGTCGAATCGGTGTGGGGCAAGGCGGGGCGCGCCAACACCGCCACCGACTGGGCGCCGATGTCCATGGTGGAGACCATCGTGAACTTGAAGCCCGAGTCCCAGTGGCGGCCGGGAATGACCCAGGACCGCCTGACGGCGGAGATGGACATGGCGCTGCGGCTCACCGGGACGGTGAACACCTGGACAATGCCCATCAAGAACCGCACCGACATGCTGTCCACCGGCGTCCGCACGACCCTCGCGGTCAAGATCTACGGGCCCGACCTCCAAACGATCCAGCGGATCGGGCAGGACATCGAGCGCGTGCTCGCGCCGCTGCGCGGCACGGCCAGCGTGTACGCGGAACGCTCGTTCGGCGGGCGCTTCCTCGACATCCGCCCGGACGCGCGCGCGCTGGCCCGCTATGGGCTGACCACTGGGGACGCCCAGGAAGTGATCAGCCTCGCACTGGGGGGTGAGGAGATCACGACCACCGTGGAGGGCCGGGAGCGCTACCCCGTGCAGGTGCGCTACGCACGGGATTTCCGGGACGACCCCATGACCATCGGCCGGCTGCTCGTGGGGAAAGGCGAGGGGGGGGGGCCGCAGGTGCCGCTCGCGCAGGTGGCGGACATCCGCTTCGCGCCCGGCGCGCCGATGATCCGCAGCGAGGGCGGCTACCTCTACGACCAAGTCTCGATCAACGTGCGAGGGCGGGACCCGGGGAGCTACGTGCGTGAGGCGCAGGCGCTGGTCGAGCGCGAGGTCGACCTCCCCACCGGCTACTGGCTGCGCTGGAGCGGCCAGTACGAGGCGATGCAGCGGGTCAAGGCGCGGCTGCAGGTCGTCGTCCCGCTCACGCTCGGCCTCATCGCGCTGCTGCTCTATCTCACCTTCGGCACCGTGACCGAGACCGCGATCGTGATGCTGTCGCTGCCGTTTGCGGTGATCGGCGGCGTGTGGATCATGTGGCTGCTCGATTACAACCTGTCGATCGCGGTCGCGGTCGGGTTCATCGCGCTGGCGGGGGTGGCCGCCGAGACGGGCGTCGTGATGCTGGTCTACCTGGACCATGCGTGGCAGGACGCCACGCGCGACGGCAAGCGGCCCGGCACGGCCGAGCTCGTCGCGGCGATCGAGCACGGCGCGGTGAACCGGGTGCGGCCGAAGCTCATGACGGTGCTCGCTATCATGCTCGGACTCGTACCGGTGCTGTGGAGCCACGGCACCGGGGCGAGCGTGATGAAGCGGATCGCGGCGCCGATGGTCGGCGGGATGGTCACGTCCACCGTGTTGACGCTGGTGGTGATTCCGGTGCTGTACTACCTGTGGCGCCGCCGGGGGCTCGCGGGCTCCGACGAGGCGGCGCTCTGGACCGCAACGAAGGAGGGGGTGTGAACAGAACGATGATCGCGGGGCTCGTCGCCGTGCTGGTGCTTGCGGCATGCGGTGAGAAAAAGTCGGCCCAGCAGCAGGCTGTGCCCGGCATGGGCGACATGCCGGCGATGCAGGGAATGACGATGCACAGCGACTCCCTGATGCCGATGATGCGCGCGCACCTCGACTCCATGGGTACCATGCCTGCGCAGTTCGCCGCCGCGATGCTCGCGCAACACGACGCGATGGCGTCGCGGATGCTCGACGCGATGGGAGCGGACATGATGGGGATGGGGATGAAGCCCGACCCGGCGTGGACGGCGCTCACCGATTCTATCAGGCGGGACCTCGCGGACCTGCCCGTCCTGTCGGGGCGGACGCTGGACGCGCGACTCAGGGCGCACGTCGAGCGGATGCGCCGGCTGATGTCGCAGCACGAACAAATGATCGGCGGGAGGTGACATCATGATTCGCAAGCTCTTGCGTTTGGCGCTCGGCGTGAGCGTCCTGGCCGCGACGGCGGTCGCCCCGCTCCGCGCTCAGGACGCGCCGGGGCGGACACACCTCGACAGCAGCGGCATGGGCGCCATGATGAGCATGATGGAGATGATGCCCGACTGTCCGATGATGGGCATCATGGCTGAGGGGCCCCAGGCGGTTCTGAGGCAGCGTGAGCGGCTCCGGCTCAGCGAAGCTCAGGTGCGAAGGCTCGACTCGCTGGCGACAGCCGGCGAGCGGACTCGCACCAGGTGGACGGACGACATGCGCGCGATCCACCGGGAGCTGGCCAGGCTCGGCGACGCAGCCGACTCGCGCGTCTTTCGGTACGTATGACGGGCATCGCGAGGTCCGAGTGAAGCGGCCCAGTGACCCGCAGTCCGGCGAAGCGCACAAGAGCCGAGGCCGGCGGCGCCTCGTGGTCATGCTGGCGGGAGCGGCGTTCATCGCTGGGCTCGCAGCGTGGTTACTGCTCACCGTCGTCGCCGAGCCTGAGATGTCTCGGGCCGTGCGCCAGGAGTACGCTCCGGTCACCAGCGTGCTCGTGTTCCCGGAACAGGTGCGCCTGGCCCGGCCCGAGCTCCGCGAGCTGTACGAGTTCGCCGCGCGGCGCCCGGACGTCCTCCACTACGTGCCGTGCTTCTGCGGATGCGCGAGCGCCGGTCACCGCAGCGCCTATGACTGCTTCATCGACTCGGTGCACGCGGACGGCACCGTCGAGATCGACGAGATGGGGTTCACGTGAACGATCTGCCAAGACGTCGCGCGTGTCGCGATGCGGATGACGGCGGAGGGTCGAACGCTCAACGAGATCCAGCAGTTCCTCGACCGGAAGTACGAGGCGCAGCGCCGCTACCGCACGCCGACGCCGCCGCCGCCGATCGGGTCATAATCTGGCGCTCCTCAGGGGAGAATCGCGTATGAGCCACGGAGACCGCAGACGGAACGACCCGGCAGACGTCCCCCCGCACGGAACGACGTCTGCGGAAGAACCCGGAGCGGTGGTCGAGGGCAGGGAGTACACGTGTCCCATGCACCCGGAGGTGGTCCGCGCCGGCCCCGGCGCCTGTCCGATCTGCGGTATGGCGCTCGAGCCGCGCCTGGCGACCGCGGACGAGGAGGGCCCGGAGCTGGCGGACATGACCCGTCGCTTCCGGGTCGCGACGGCGCTCACCGTTCCCCTCGCGGTGCTTGCGATGGCCGGTGCGCTGCCCGGCCGACTGCTCGAGCGGTTCGCCTCCGACCGGGTGCTGGCCTGGATCGAGTTGCTTCTCGCCAGCCCGGTCGTGCTGTGGGCCGGCTGGCCCATCTTTCAGCGCGGCTGGACATCCATCGTCACCCGCCGGCTGAACATGTTCACGCTCATCGCCATCGGGGTGGGCACGGCCTATGGCTACAGCGTCATCGCCGCCCTATTTCCCTCCCTGTTCCCCGCGTCCTTCCGCGGCCCGGGCGGGAAGGTGGCGACCTACTTCGAAGTGGCCGGGATAATCATGGCCCTGGTACTGCTCGGCCAGGTGCTGGAACTCCGCGCCCGGAGCCGGACGAGCAGCGCCATCCGAGCCCTGCTCGGTCTCGCCCCCAAGGTGGCGCGCGTGCTCCGCGACGACGGCACGGAGGAGGACAATCCCTTGGAGCAGGTGCGGCCGGGGGACAAGCTGCGCGTGCGGCCAGGAGAGCGGGTGCCGGTGGACGGCGTCGTCCTGGAGGGCGCGAGCGCGGTGGACGAGTCGATGATCACCGGAGAGCCGGTCCCGGTCGAAAAGCACGCCGGCGACCGGGTGACCGGAGGTACGGTGAACGGCACCGGCGCGCTGGTCATGCAGGCCG
>JBOHSA010000017.1:0-4228 GCA_050732995.1 Gemmatimonadales bacterium
GCCGCCACCTTCGAAGAGTTCAAGCAGGCGGCCGAGCGCGACTTCCTGGCCGCCAAGCTCAAGGATCACGACTGGAACGTGTCCGAGACCGCGCGCTCGCTGGACATGCCGCGGAGCAACTTGTACAAGAAAATCGAGCGCTACGGACTGGGCCGGGAGAGCTAGTGGCCCCCAAGGAAAAAGAGCGCGACTGGGACAAGGAAATGGCCGAGGTGGACAAGCTCCTCGCCAAGCTCCCGTCGCACGATCCGCTGCCGCATGGAAGCGCCGACCCGACGGTCAAACGGCCGGCGGTCCCGGCGGCGGCTCATGGCGGGGCGGGTGTCGGCGCCGACGGGTCGCGCGCGGGCACGTGGCTCCGCGTCGGGCTCGGGCTGCTCCTGGCCGCCGGCATCACGACCTGGCCCTACAGCCACGGCTGCGGCTTCCGGCTGATCTTCTACCTCGTCGCGGTGGGGACACTCGTCGTCACGGGGGTTTGGACCGGCCTGTCTTCCTGGAAGCGGCGGCTGGGGCTGGCGCACCTCCTGTCGCTCGGGCTGGTGACGTGGGGGCTCGCGCTCGCCGCGCGGGCGGTGCTGCCGCGGGTGGGCTACGCCAAAGCGGACGCCACCTGGCTCTGCCGCACCACTCCTCCATCCAACTGACGGCTGAGGCGCATGGCTGACACGTTCAAGAACTTCATCGCCGGCGAATGGGTCGCTCCGACCACCGGCCAGTACTTCGAGAACCGGAACCCCGCCGACCACGACGACGTGATCGCGTGCTTCCCGCGCTCGGGGCTGGAGGACGTGCGCCGCGCCGTGGCATCGGCCGCGCGCGGCTTCGCGGCCTGGTCTCGCACGCCCGCGCCCATCCGGGGGCAGGTGCTGCAGCGGGTCGGCGAGCTCCTCGTCCAACGCAAGGAGGCCATCGCGCGGGCGATGACCCGCGAGATGGGGAAGGTCCTGACCGAGACGCGGGGCGACGTGCAGGAAGGGATCGACACGGCCTTCTACGCCGCGACCGAGGGCCGGCGCCTGTTCGGCCGTGTAGTGCCCTCGGAGCTCCGCAACAAGTGGGCGATGACCTACCGCCGGCCGATCGGCGTCGCCGGGCTGATCACCCCGTTCAACTTCCCGCTCGCCATCCCCACCTGGAAGCTGTTCCCCGCGCTGCTGTGCGGGAACGCCGTGATCTTCAAGCCGGCCGAGGATGTCCCGCACACCGGGCACCTGCTCATCGAGATCCTGCTCGAAGCGGGGCTGCCGCCCGAGGTGGTGCAGCTGGTGCACGGGCAGGGGTCGGTGGTCGGGAAGGCGATCGTGGAGCATCCCGACGTCCCCGTGATCTCCTTCACGGGCTCGACCGAGACGGGGGCGATCCTCGGCGCGACGTGCGGCCGCCTGCACAAACGGCTGTCGCTCGAGATGGGCGGCAAGAACGCGATGATCGTCCTGGCGGACGCCGACCTCGACCTGGCGCTCGACGGGGTGCTGTGGGGCGCGTTCGGGACCACGGGCCAGCGCTGCACCGCGACGAGCCGGCTGATCGTCCACGAGCAGGTGCACGACCGGTTCCTCAAAATGGTGTGCGACCGGGCTGAAAAGCTCCGGTTGGGCCCCGGGCTGGACGCCCGGACCGAGGTGGGGCCGCTGATCCACGAGGAGGCGCGGCAGAAGGTCGATGCCTACGTCGGCGTGGCGCGGGACGAAGGGGCGGAGGTGGTGATCGGGGGCCGGACCCCCAAGGATCCGGCGCTCGCCCGGGGATGGTTCTACCCGCCCACGGTGTTCGCCGGCGTCCAGCCCGGGATGCGCGTGGAACAGGAAGAGATCTTCGGCCCGGCGCTGGCCGTGCTCAAGGTCGGCTCGCTCGACGAGGCGATTCGGGTGAACAACGGGGTGCGCTATGGGCTCTCGAGCGCGCTCTATACCCGGGACGTGAACGCCGCCTTTCGCGCCATGAGCGAGCTGGACAACGGGATCACCTACGTCAACGCTCCGACCATCGGAGCGGAGGCGCACCTGCCGTTCGGCGGCGTGAAGCAGACCGGCAACGGGCACCGGGAGGGTGGCTGGGAGGTGTACGACTTCTACTCGGAGACCAAGGTGCTGTACGTGGACTTCTCGGGGACCCTGCAGCGGGCGCAAATCGACACCTACGCGCAATGAATTGGTGACGCGCCCCGCCGGCGCGGTGCTAGCATGGGGCGTGGAGCACGAATCGCTGGTCATCATCCTGGCCGCCGGTGGATCACCCTTGGAGGGTGACGCCCTCGACACGGTCCCAGCGACCCGCGTCACGTGGTCCCGGATGGAACGGGAGGGGAGTGCGGCGTGTCTCGCCGCCCGCGTCCGGCATCCGGACCGGCCGGAGGAATTCCGACAGCGGATTCGGGGTTGGGGGGCGACCCGGGGATGGGCGGTGACCGTTGCGCCGTGCGGGCCGACTCGCTAACGTAAATTCCATGCTTGAGTTGGGGGGCCCCCGTGCAGGTCTGGGCGCGATCGTGGCGCCGCGACCCGCCGCCCCTCCCCCCGCCGAGCCACCCCGTTCGCGCTTGCGCCGCTGGTTCGACAGCTGGATGCGGGTGCTCGGCATGGCGCTGGTTCTCTTCCTGATCATCCGCACCTTCCTCGTCGAAGCCTTTCAGATCCCCAGCGCCAGCATGGAGCGCACGCTCTTGGCGGGGGATTTCCTGTTCGTGAACAAGGCGGTCTACGGGGCCCAGATTCCCGGGACCAGCGCCCGGCTGCCGGGGTTCGACTCGCCGCGCCACGGCGACGTGATCGTCTTCGAGTTCCCCAAGAACCGCGCCTTGAACTACGTCAAGCGCGTCATCGGCGTGCCCGGCGACACGGTGGAGATGCTGGCGGGCCAGGTCCTGGTGAACGGCGCGCCGCTGGTCGAGCCCTACGTCCAGCGGGTCGATCCCGCGCGGGACGTGTTCGATCAGCAGTTCGACTGGCAGCGCGCCCATCTCGTGACGCCGAGTGCGCAGACCCGCCGCCGCTACCATCCGACGCGGGACACCTGGGGCCCGCTCCTGGTCCCCGCGGAGCAGTATTTCGTCCTGGGCGACAACCGGGACAATTCGTCCGATTCGCGCTACTGGGGATTCGTGGACGCGGCGGCCGTGAAGGGACGGCCGCTCGTCGTATACTTCAGCTATGACCGGGAAGCGCGCGACCTGCTTCCTTGGTTGACCGACATTCGCTGGCGCCGGCTGGGGTCGGTGATCCACTGACCCTGCAGTCCGGGAGGGAGACGGCCGTGCCCCCGCCGTCGGGGCCCCCGTCCGAGACGTTCGTGCGGCGTCCTGCCCGATGGGAGGAATGATCGGCCCATGCAACTGAATACGGCGAAACGCGCGTCGTTCGACGAGGGATCCCTGGACCAGTACCTGCGCGAGATCAGCCAGTACCCCCTGATCACCCGGGAGGAGGAGGTCACGCTCGCCCAGCGGATCAAGCTGGGAGATCCCGAAGCCCTCGACAAGCTCGTGCGCTCGAACCTCCGCTTCGTCGTGTCGGTGGCCAAGAAATACCAGAATCAGGGCGTGTCCCTCTCCGACCTGATCAACGAAGGCAACCTCGGCTTGATCCGCGCGGCCCACAAGTTCGACGAGACCAAGGGAATCAAGTTCATCTCCTATGCGGTCTGGTGGATCCGCCAGGCGATTCTGCAGGCGCTCGCCGAGCAATCGCGGATCGTCCGCGTTCCGCTGAATCGGGCGGGCACCCTCCACCGCATCGGGAAGCGGTCCTCCGCGCTGCTCCAGGAGCTGGGCCGCGAGCCCACCGTGGAGGAGATCGCCGAGGGCATGGACATCTCGGAGGAGGAGGTGGCCAAGACCCTGTCGATCTCCCAGGCCCACCTCTCGCTCGACGCGCCCCTCACCCCCGGCGAAGACAACAAGCTGCTGGACTACCTCCCCGATACCCAGAACCCGGGGCCCGACGACGAGATCTTCGAGCACGCCTTGACCGAGTCGATCGAGGGCGTGCTGAATACCCTCAAGGATCGGGAAGCCAAGATCCTGCGCCTCTATTTCGGCCTCGAGGGCCAGGAGCCGATGACGCTGGAAGAGATCGGCTCGCTGCTCGGCATCACGCGCGAACGGGTGCGCCAGATAAAAGAAAAGGCGCTGGCGAGACTCAGACACGTCTCCAGAGCGCGGGCGCTGGAGAGCTTCCTCTTCTAAGCCCGGGGAGCGGGGAGCGGGGAGCGGTACGCTCCGGCGCGC
>JBOHSA010000018.1:0-8365 GCA_050732995.1 Gemmatimonadales bacterium
CGTCCTGCCCGTCCTCCACGGTGAGCTGCGCGCCTTCGGGGATCACGAAGTCGCGGAGCCGCTTCTCCTTGTCGCCCTTCTTCTGCACGACCTCGATGTGCGGGTGGAGCTTCTTCTCGCGGTCTTCGATGATCACCCGCTGGCGCCGGCCGGTGATCTCATCGAGCTCCTCGCGGACCGTCTCGTCGTCCACGATATCGACGAACCGCACCAGGCCCGCCACGTCGGTCATGATCGGGGTGGTGTAGGGGTCCCAGGTGAACAGCACGCCGTCCTTCGCCACCTTCTGGCCGTCGTCCACCATCAGCGTGGCGCCGAGCGGGACCTGGAAGCGCGAGTGCACCGACAGCTTGCCGGTCGGCGGCGCCCCGTGCGCGGCCGCCTTGAGGATCAGCTCGCCCTCGTAGCTCGTGATCACCTTCTGGCCGTCCGGCGTGGCGACGAACGTCAGCCGGTCGCCGTGCTCGATCACGCCCTCGACCTTGGTCTTGCGCACCGTCTGCTCGGCGATGCGGGCCGCCGTGCCGCCGATGTGGAACGTGCGCAACGTCAGCTGCGTGCCGGGCTCGCCGATCGACTGCGCGGCGAGGATGCCCACGGCCTCCCCGAGATCGACCATATCCATCGTCGCGAGGTTGCGCCCGTAGCACATGCGGCACACCCCCCGCTTCGCTTCGCACGTGAGCACGGAGCGGATCTTGACCGCCTCGATGCCCGCGTCCTCGATGGCCTGCGACGTCTCCTCGGTAATGAGCTTGCCCGCCTCCACGAGGACCTTGGGCCGGCCGTCCTCGTCCAACTCGTGCGGATCGAGCACCTCGTCGAGCGCCACGCAGCCCACCACGCGCTCGCGCAGCGGCTCGATGATGTCTTCGCCTTCCTTCAGGGCCGACATCTCGAGGCCGAGGATCGTGCCGCAGTCCTCCTCGGTGATCGTCACGTCCTGCGCGACGTCCACGAGACGGCGCGTCAGGTAGCCCGCGTCCGCCGTCTTGAGGGCCGTGTCGGCGAGGCCCTTGCGCGCGCCGTGCGTCGAGATGAAGTACTCGAGCACCGACAGTCCCTCGCGGAAGTTCGACTTGATGGGACTTTCGATGATCTCGCCGATGCCGCCCGTGAGCTTCTTCTGCGGCTTGGCCATCAGGCCGCGCATGCCGGCGAGCTGCCGGATCTGATCGCGCGAGCCCCGGCTCCCCGAGTCGAACATCATGAACACGGGGTTGAAGCCCCCCTTGGACTTCCGCATCGTGGCGACCATCGCCTCGGCGATGTCGTTGTTGGCGTGCGTCCAGGCATCGATCACCTTGTTGTAACGCTCGCCGAACGTGATCTGCCCGGTAGCGTACGCGCGCTGGAACCGCTCCACGCGCGCTTCGGCGTCGTGCAGCAGCGGCGCCTTCTCCACGGGAATCTCGAGGTCGGCGACGCCGATGGACACGCCGCCCATCGTCGCGTAGCGGAAGCCGAACTCCTTGAGCTGATCGAGGAACTGCACGGTGGGCGCGAGCCCGGCCCGGCGGTAGCTCTCGAACACCAGCTCCGACAGGTCCTTCTTGCGCATCACCTTGTTCTGGAAGCCTTGCTCCCGCAGCAGGCCTTCGGGGAGGATGCTGTTGAAGACCACCCGCCCCGCGGTCGTCGCGATCCACCGGCCCGCCTGCCCCGGCCCTTCGTGCCACATGTGCACCGGCGAATGGAACTCGAGCCGCTTCACGGCGAGACACATTTCCAGCTCGGCCAGCGAGCCGACGCGCGGCGCCGTGGCGAGCCGCGGTTCGAAGTCGGCGGGCTCCTTGGTGAGAAAGTGGCAGCCCAGCACCATGTCCTGGCTGGGCTCGGCCACCGGCCGGCCGTCCGAGGGCTTGAGCACGTTATTCGACGAGATCATCAGGAGCCGCGCCTCGAGCTGCGCCTCGAACGACAGCGGCACGTGCACCGCCATCTGGTCGCCGTCGAAGTCGGCGTTGAACGCCGCGCACACGAGCGGGTGGATCCGGATCGCCTTCCCTTCGACCAGCACCGGCTCGAACGCCTGGATGCCCAGGCGGTGCAGCGTGGGCGCGCGGTTCAGCAAGACGGGGTGGTCCTCGATGATCTCCTCGAGGATCTCGTAGACCTCCGGCGACTCCTTCTCCACGATCTTCTTCGCCCGCTTGACCGTCTCCGCGATGCCCTTCTCCACCAGCTTGTGGATGATGAACGGCTTGAACAGCTCGACGGCCATCGCCTTGGGCAGGCCGCACTGGTGCAGCCGCAGCTCGGGGCCCACCACGATCACCGAGCGGCCCGAGTAGTCCACGCGCTTGCCGAGCAGATTCTGGCGGAAGCGGCCCTGCTTGCCCTTGAGCATGTCGCTGAGGGACTTGAGCGGCCGCTTGCCGCGCCCGCGGATGGCCTTGGAGCGACGGCCGTTGTCGAACAGCGCGTCGACCGCCTCCTGAAGCATCCGCTTCTCGTTGCGGAGGATGACCTCCGGCGCCCGGTGCAGGATCAGCTTCTGCAGCCGGTTGTTCCGGTTGATCACCCGCCGGTAGAGATCGTTCAAGTCGGACGTGGCGAAGCGCCCGCCGTCGAGCGGCACCAGCGGCCGCAGGTCGGGCGGGATCACCGGCACCACGTCGAGGATCATCCACATCGGGTTGTTCCGCGCTTCCCCGGCGTTCCCCGAGTTGCGCATCGCGTCCACGATCTTGAGGCGCTTGAGCATCTGCTTCTTGCGGTGCTGGCTCGTCTCGGTCGCCACCGCGTCGCGCAGCTCGTCGGACAGCTTGTCCACGTTCAGCCGTTCGAGCAGAGCACGCACGGCCGGCGCCCCGATGTCGGCCTTGAACGTCGTGTCGCCTTCGCCCTTGGCCTTCGTCCGCAGCTCGAGGAAGCGGTCCTCGTCGAGCAGCTCCTTCTGCTGCACCTCCTGCTTGCCCGGCTCGATCACCACGTAATTCGTGTAGTAGATCACCCGCTCGAGGTCCCGGAGGGTCATGTCGAGCAGGTTGCCCATGGGTGACGGGAGCGTCTTGAAGAACCAGATGTGCGCCACGGGCACCGCGAGCTCGATGTGGCCCATGCGCTCGCGCCGCACCTTGGAGAGCGTGACCTCGACGCCGCAACGGTCGCAGATCACGCCGCGGTAGCGGATCCGTTTGTACTTGCCGCAGTGGCACTCCCAGTCCTTCACCGGACCGAAGATCCGCTCGCAGAACAGGCCGTCGCGCTCCGGCTTGAACGAGCGGTAGTTGATCGTCTCGGGCTTGGTGACCTCACCCCACGACCACCAGGTGCGCTGGCCCTGCAGCTCCAGGCGTTCGCGCTCCTTGGAGTCGCGCGGGCCCCGGATCTCCTCGGGCGAGGCGATCCGGACCTGGATGTAGTCGAAGCTCGAGCTCTTCGGCTCGCGCCCGCTCCGAAAATCGATCATCGGCTCTCCCTCCCCTTACTCTTCAACGTCTTCGGTGGTGCCCAGGGTGACTTTCAGCCCCAGGGCCTGGAGTTCCTTCACTAGCACGTTGAAGGACTCGGGGATGCCAGGTTTCGGCAGGTTCTGCCCCTTGACGATGGCTTCGTACACGCGGCTCCGGCCGTTCACGTCGTCCGACTTGACGGTCAGGATCTCCTGCAGCGTGTGGGCCGCGCCGTACGCCTCGAGCGCCCACACTTCCATCTCGCCGAACCGCTGGCCGCCGAACTGCGCTTTGCCGGCGAGCGGCTGCTGGGTGACCAGCGAGTACGGCCCGATGGACCGGGCGTGGATCTTGTCGTCCACCAGATGCGACAGTTTCATCATATAGATCGAGCCGACGGTCACCTCGGACGCGAAGATCTCGCCCGAGCGCCCGTCGCGCAGCGCGCACTTGCCGGCTGGCGAGAGCCCGGCCACGCGCAAGAGCTCGTTGGCCGCCTGGTCCACGTCCGCTTCGGACTTGGGCCCGAGCAGGGCGCCGAGCCCCGGCAGGCCCACCGCTTCGAGCACTTCGGCGGGCCGGCCCTGGCTCAGGAACTTCTCGAGGTCTTTGAGTCCCGCCTTGAGCGCGCCCTTTTCCGGTTTGCCCAGGGAGTCGGCTTCCAGGCGCACCTGGTGGTACTCGAGCTCCAGGCGTCGCAGCGCGAGCTCGCGCTCGGCCAGCTCCTTGGCGGCGAACTTGAGGAAGTCGACGAGCTGGCGATGCACTTCGCGGGTCTCCGGGGTCAGCGACCGGGACACCAGGAGCGAGACCCCGGCAGTCGTGAGGTCGGCCCGGCCGCCGTTCGACACCGGGAGCCGCCGCAGGTCCCGCGTGATCCGCCGGACCGTCTCGGCGTCGATCTCGGGCGGGCGGACGTCGAGCCGCAGCGCTTCCGCGGCCCAGGTGAGCCCGGCGAGCCGGAGGAGCACGCCGATCTCGGATTCGTCCGCGCCCTGGAAGACCGGCGTCTTCGCCTCGAAGCCGAGGATGTGCGCCGCCCAGCCCAGGTGGGTCTCCAGGATCTGCCCCACGTTCATCCGGGACGGCACGCCGAGCGGATTCAGCACGATGTCCACCGGCCGCCCGTCGGGCAGGAACGGCATGTCCTCCTCCGGCACGATGCGGGCAATGATGCCCTTGTTCCCGTGCCGGCCCGCCATCTTGTCGCCCACCGAGATCTTGCGCTTCTCGGCGATGTAGACCTTCACCAGCTGGATGACCCCCGGCGGCAGCTCGTCGGGCTGGAGGATCTTGTCGATCTGGTCCTCCGACTTCTCTTCGATCTTGGCCCGCTCCGCCTGCGCGGCGTCCAGCACGGCGCGGATCTTCTCGTTGACCGCCTTGGTCGACACCCGCAGCGTCTTCAAGTCCACGTCGGCGAAGTTCACCTCGGCGAGCTGCGCCCGCGTGAGCCGGGTGCCGGCCGCGAGGTACTCCTCCACCGTGCCCGTCTTGAGCATGAGGCCCACGTCCTGATTGGCCAGCAGCTCCGCGAGTTCGGCGAACATCGCCTCCGAGATGCGGGCCTTCTCTTCCGCCTCGAGCCGGCGCACCTCGCCGATCCGCTCGCCGCGGTCCTTCTCCACGACCTGGTCTTCGATGCGTGAGAAGATCTTCACGTCGATGACCACGCCTTCCATGCCGGGCGGCACCTTGAGCGAGGAGTCTTTGACGTCCTTGGCCTTTTCGCCGAAGATCGCGGTGAGGAGCTTTTCCTCGGGGCTGAGTTCGGTCTCCCCTTTGGGCGTGATCTTGCCCACCAGGATGTCGCCCGCCTTCACGTGCGCGCCGATGCGCACGATGCCCCGTTCGTCCAGGTCGACGAGCGATTCCTCGGCGACGTTCGGGATCTCGCGCGTGATCTCCTCGCGGCCCCGCTTGGTGTCGCGCACGTGGAGCTCGAGCTCCTGGATGTGGATCGAGGAATACACGTCTTCCTTGACCAGGCGTTCGGAGAGGACGATGGCATCCTCGAAGTTGTGTCCGTACCACGGCATGAAGGCGACGGTGACGTTCGCGCCCAGGGCGAGCTCGCCCCGGTCCGTGCCGGCGCCGTCCGCCACGATCTGCCCCGCCTTGACCTTCTGGCCCACGTGCACGAGGGGGCGCTGGTTGATGGCCGTGTCCTGATTGGTGCGCCAGAACTTCTTGAGCCGGAACCGGTCGTGCTGCTTGAGGCGCGCCAGGGGCTTGTCGCCCGACCGCGTCTCGTCGTCCCCCGTGTCGATGATGATCTCGTCGGCCGTGACGCGCGTGACCACTCCGCCGCGCTTCGCGATGACGACGGCGCCCGAGTCGCGCGCCACCCGCTCCTCGAGGCCCGTCCCCACGAGGGGCGCCCGCGGAAAGAGCAGCGGGACCGACTGCCGCTGCATGTTCGAGCCCATGAGGGCGCGGTTCGCGTCGTCGTGCTCGAGGAACGGAATCAAAGCCGCCGCGATCGAGACGAGCTGCTCCGGCGCCACATCCATGAAGTCGATCCGGCTCGGCGGCAGGAGCGGGTAGTCGTCCCGTTTGCGGCACAGCACGAGCTCGTCGGCGAAATGGCCGTCCTCGGCGAGGCGGGCGTTCGCCTGCGCTACCGCGTACTCTTCCTCCTCCGACGCCGACAGCCAGCGGATCTGATCCGTCACCCGGCCGTGCTGTACCACGCGGTAGGGTGTCTCGATGAAGCCGAGCTCGTTCACCCGGGCGTACGTCGACAGGCTCGTGATCAGCCCGATGTTCGGGCCTTCCGGCGTTTCGATCGGGCACATCCGGCCGTACTGGCTGTAGTGCACGTCCCGGACCTCGAAGCCCGCCCGCTCCCGCGTCAGACCACCGGGCCCGAGCGCGCTGAGCCGGCGCTTGTGCGTCAGCT
Organism: Gemmatimonadales bacterium; assembly: GCA_050732995.1. GTDB lineage: Bacteria > Gemmatimonadota > Gemmatimonadetes > Gemmatimonadales > GWC2-71-9 > JBOHSA01. Next base: position 6,301 of record JBOHSA010000018.1, read on the forward strand.
CCGCCAGCGGGTTCGTCTGGTCCATGAACTGCGAGAGCTGCGAGCTGCCGAAGAACGCCTGAATCACCGCGCTCACCGTCCGGGCGTTCACCAGATCGTCCAGCGTGATCCGCTCGGGGTCGTTATTGATGCTCATCCGCTCCTTGATGAGCCGCGCCATGCGCGACAAGCCCACCGAGAACTGGTTCGCGATCAACTCGCCCACCGACCGCACGCGGCGATTGCCCAGGTGGTCGATGTCGTCGGTGTAGCCGCGGCCGTCGGACAGCTCGATCAGGTAGCGGATGATCGCGATGAAGTCTTCCTCCGTCAGGACCGTGTGGTCCTTGGGGACGTTCACCTTCAGCCGCTGGTTGATCTTGTAGCGGCCCACTCGCCCCAGGTCGTAGCGCTTGGGGTGGAAGAACAGCCGCTCCAGCGCCTGGCGGGCGGTGTCGAGGTTCGGGGCCTCGCCCGGCCGCAGCAGGGCGTAGATCTGCTCCAGCGCCTCGGCCTCGGAGTGCGTCGGATCCTTGGCCAGCGTGTTCTTGATGAGTGGCGACTCGCTCCGCCCCGGCGGGAGGAGCACGTCCACCTTCGTGAGCCCCGCCTTGCCCAAGCGCTTCTTCAGTGCGTCGGAGACTTCCCGGCCCGCCTCCGCCAGCACCTCTCCCGTTTCGGGATCGGCCACGTCGAAGGCCAGCAGGAACTTGCCCTCGCGCTCGCGGGTCGTCGTGGGCAGGGCCTCGTCGCGCAGATCGAGCGCGGTGTAGCCGGCGAACACCTTCACCTTGGCGATCCCTGCCCGCCGGAAGGTGTTGAACTTCTCGAGCGCCAGCTCGTCGCCCACCCGCCCCAGCGGCTCCCCTTTCTTGTTCTCCGGATCAGGAACGTCGACCGCGAGGAGGGTGCCGAGGACTTCCCGCTTTTGCGCGCGCCCCTCGAGCTTCCCCGTGATGTCGATCTCCTTTGTGGCGTAGAACAGCCGCAGGATATCGGCGTTGCCCCCGTAACCGAACGCGCGCAACAGCGCCGTCGCGGGGAACTTCTTCTTCTTGTCGATGTGGACGTAGATCACGTCGTGGATGTCGATCGTGAACTCGACCCACGAGCCGCGGAACGGGATGATGCGCGCCGAGAACAGGCGTTGGCCGTTGGGGTGGATGCTCTCCTCGAACACCACGCCCGGCGAGCGGTGCAGCTGGGAGACGATCACCCGCTCGGCACCGTTGATGACGAACGTGCCCAGCGGCGTCAGGATCGGTAGCTCGCCGAGGTACACTTCCTTCTCGATGATGTTTTTCGGGCGCCGGGTCTTGGTCGTCTCCCCGACCTCCTCCATCACGACGAGCTGGAGGGTGGCTTTGAGAGGCACCGAGTACGTCATGTCGCGCTCGATGCACTCCTCGACCGAGTACTTGGGCTCGCCCAACCCGTACTTCACGAACTCGAGGGAGTAGTTCCCATTCACGTCCTGAATCGGGAACAGGTCCTTGAAGACCCGCTCGAGCCCGACGTCCGCGCGCTCGGCGCCCTTGCCGTCCGGCTGCAGGAGCGACTGGAAGGCCCGCGTTTGAATGTCGAGCAGGTGGGGCATGGGCATGCCCTGGTCCAGCTTGGCGAACGACAACACCGGCAGCGTTTTCGTCATGTCTCGGCCTCAGGCAAGGCAAAAAGCCCTCCCGCCCCCGGGCCCGCAGCGGGCCGGGGGTGGAACGAAGGGCTCGTGGAAACGAGCGGCAAGTGAGCGTATCGGCGCATGTCGTTCGAACCAAAGGAGACCCGGGTCACGCGCGCGGGTCCCAAGTGACCCGCGGCGTCGTGCTCCGCGTCTACTTCAGTTCGACGGCGGCGCCTTGCGCTTCGAGCTTCTTTTTGATCTCTTCGGCTTCCTGTTTGGACACGCCTTCCTTCACCGTGCCCGGTGCGCCCTCCACCAGGTCCTTGGCCTCCTTCAGGCCCAGGTTGGTGATCGCGCGGATCTCTTTGATGACCTGAATCTTCTTTTCGCCAGCGGCTTTCAGGACGACCGTGAACTCCGTCTTCTCTTCAGCCGCGGGCGCCGCTGCCGCCCCCGCCGCCACGC
>JBOHSA010000019.1:0-4949 GCA_050732995.1 Gemmatimonadales bacterium
AGTGGTGGTGTGGGCCGACGTGGCGTGGGTGCTGGTGGCGTCGGCCGTGATCGTGCTCGTGGCCTCGCCCATCGCGATGCGATTGTATCGCCGCGAGCGGTGACCGCTTCGTCCCCCTCACGCGCCGCCTCCCAGCACCGCCTTGACGTCCACCACCGGCGTGCCATCGATGGCTTCGATCGGTCCGACGCGCAACCGGGTTCCGGAGATCTCGCGCACGGTCACGCGATGCAGCCCCAACGGGTTCGGGCGGTCCGGAGACCGTGTGGTAAACACTCCGGCGAGCGGGATTTCGGGGTCGCCGCGCGGGTGCACCTCGAGCACGGCGCGATCCGCACGATGCAGCCAGGTGACCACGATGACCTCGTCGCCTGGAGCGATCCCGAGTAGCCCTCGCGCGAAGATCGGATCCACTTCGAGCCACGCGTCCGGCGCTCCCTCCGAACCCTGCCGCGGCGCCTCTTCCAGCGCTCGCAACATCGAGCGAATGTGTCCGATTGGCTGCAGCGAGATCACGGTTCCCTCAGGCGTCACGCCTTGTCGATACTGACCGTCCAGTTGATGCCAAACTTGTCTGTGAGCCACCCGACAGCGGCTCCCCAGGGCTGTTGGGCCAGGGGCATTTTGATTCTACCGCCCGCGGCGAGGTCGTTGAAGATTCTGGTGAGCCCGTCCCGGTCGGTGCCGGCCAGGGCAAGGGCCACGTTGTCGCCCACGGTGGCCGGGTAATCGGGATGGCCGTCCGAGGCGACGATGAGTGCACCGGCGGCTTCAAGCCTGAGGGCCTGCAGGTCGAGCTTGCCGCCCAGCACCGTGTGATAGAACTCCAGGGCCTCGCGAGCCCGGCCTTCAAAGTTCACATACGGGCTTAGTCGAATCTTGCTCACCATCATGGCTCCTAGGTGAATGGGACGCTGACCCTGTGTCTGCCGGTCACACCGGCCGAGTGACGTTCGTCAATGCTATGACGGAACGCGACCCAAGGATGTGACCGTGGACGAACACGCCTTGCTGTCGGAACGGTTTGAGCAGCACCGGACCCATCTGCGGGCGGTGGCCTACCGGATGCTCGGGTCACCGAACGACGCGGACGACGCCGTCCAGGAAGCCTGGCTCCGGCTCAGCCGCTCCGACACGATCGGCGTCGAGAACCTGAGGGGATGGCTGACGACGGTCGTCGCGCGGGTGTGCCTGGACATGCTGCGCTCGCGCAAGTCCCGGCACGAGGAGCCGCTGGACGCGAACGTGCCCGAGCCCATCGCGGGCATCGACGCCGATCACGAAGCGCTCTTGGCCGACTCCGTCGGCCTCGCGCTGCTCGTGGTACTGGAAACGCTGGCCCCCGCCGAGCGGGTCGCGTTTGTGCTCGCGGTGCGAAGGCCGTGGCCGACACCTTCAAGGGACGCGCCCAGGCCGCACAACTGGCGCTCGTGAATGGCGCACCAGGCCTCGTGTGGGCTGCAGGCGGACGGCCACGAGTCGTCTTCGAATTCACGACTACGGGAGGGAAGGTTGTCGTAATCGCGCTGGTTGCCGACCCCGAGCGACTCCGCCATCTCGACCTGGCGTTCCTCGAGCACTGACGAGCCAACCGGCGGCGCGGCGCGGGTCAGCCTCCGGCGCTCCGGGCCGGAGCGGGTGTCGTCCGGCGGGCGAGGACCACGCCCACGAGGCAGAGCGCTCCCCCGAGCACCGCGATGACGCTCGGCACTTCTCCGAGGATCAGCCAGCTCAGCACGATCGTAATGGGAGGAACGAGGTAGGCGGTCGCCGCCATGCGTCCCGCGGTCGCGCGTGCAAGGGCGTAGGCCCAGGTCGTGAACGCGACGGACGTGGGGAAGACGCCGAGAAAGACCAGCCAGACGACGCCGGAAGCGGGGGCGTCGCCAAGCTCGCGCGCCAGGACCGGGGCGTAGGGCAGGCAGAGCAGCGCCCCGATCGTGCAGCAGGTCCAAGTCACCTGCAGCGCCGCCAGCCGGCCGAGCACCGGTTTTTGCGCCACCAATCCGATCGCGGAGCTCAGGGCCGCCACGAGACAGAGGACCACGCCCGATAGGGATGCGCTGCCAGAGGTGGTCGCGAACCCGATGACGAGCACGCCGGCGAACGCCACTGCCCCGCCCACGAGTAAAGCCGGGGTGGTCCGCTCCTTCAGGAACGCCGCCGCGAGAGCCACGATGAAGATCGGCGCGATCAAGACGAGCATCGCCGCCGTGCCGGCGTCCACGCTTCGCTCGGCCTCGTTGAGCGCGATGTTGTACACCCCAAACCACAATAGCCCGGCGATCAGCAACAGTCCGATGTCGCGTCGCGAGGGCCGCGTAACCCCACGGGTCAGGAGGAGCGCGCCCAGCAGGACGCTGCCCATCAGCAGTCGCCCGAGCGCCAGCGCGCCGGGTGAGAAGGCGCGGCCGGCCGCCCTGATGCCGACGAATGCGGAGGCCCACAGGGTCACCGACACCAGCGCGGCTGCGAGCGGAAGCCACGCCTGCCGTCGAGACTTGGCCTGGGCGGCCGCAGTGGCTCCGACGGCCGTCATGCAGAGATCACCGCCTCACGATGTCAGTGACTCGCGCCGCTCGCCGGTGTCACGACAATCGTGCTGTCGCTGGCAGCGGCCGTCGGCGCGCGCGGCGCCACGGGCATGCCATCCGCCATCCGCTCCAAGCCGCCGACCACCACCTGCTCCCCCGCGCTGACGCCACTCAGGATCTCGACCACGCCCTGCGAACGCGTGCCGAGTTGCACCACTCGCCGGCTCGCGCGGCCGTCCACGACGGCCCATACCACGTTGGCCGTGCGCAACGGTTGGATGGCGTCCTCGCGCACGACGATGGCGCCGCTGCGCGTCGCCGTGGCGAGCCGCGCCTCGATGAACATCCCCGCCTTGAGGAGCTGTGCCGCGTTGGGCGCCCGCGCCTTCACGACGATCGTACGGCTCGCCGGCTGCACGACGGGATCGATGAAGTCGACCACCGCGTGGAACACGTGTCCAGGCTGCGCCGCGACCGTGAACTCCACGGTCTGCCCGCGCCGCAGACTCGCCGCGTGCCGTTCGGGCACCTCGATCACCGCCCGCTGCGGGTCGGTCGTCTGAAGCGTGAGCAACCGGGTGGCGGGGGTGGCATAGTCACCGACACTCACGAAGCGCTGGCCCACCTTGCCGGCAAACGGCGCACGCACCGTGGTGCGCTCGATCTGCAGCTCCAGCACCGCCAGCGCGGCCTCTGCGCTGCGCGCGCCCGCCTCGGCGCGCTCGAGGTCGGCTGGGGACGCCGCATTCTGGGCCCGGAGCCGCTGGACCCGCTCGAGTTGCTGGCGGGCCAGGTCGCGGTCGGCGATCGCACGCTCCCGGTGGGCGCGCAGCATCGCGTCGTCGATCCGCACGAGCGGAGTGCCGGCGTCAACGGCCCGGCCCTCCTGAAACAGCAGCTCGACGATGCGGCCCTGCTCGTCGGGCCGCAGCTCGACGGCCTGGACGGCTTCGATGCGGCCCGTGGCGCGGATCGCATCCACCACGCTCCCCCGGCGCGCCGAATCCACGTCGACCGGCATCGGGGGCATCTGTCCCGGAGCCGCCCCTCCCCCCCCCCCCTCCCCCCCGGCAGCGGCACTGTCGCCTTGCACGCTTCCGCCGAACACGGCCCGGCCGCCAACCGCGCCGATGATGGCGATGGCTACAAAGGCCCCTGCACCGAGCAGGGTGCGTCGCTTGGCGCGCGACGCCTGCTGAAACTGCGCAATGAGGTTCGTCATGTCTCTCTCACTCTCGTGTGTTAGTGCTGCGTGTCAAACAGGCGTCTGCCCAGTAAGACTTCGATTTGCGCCAGCGCCAAGCGCGCGCCGTAGCGCGCCTGCACGAGCGCTGCCTCGGCTTCGCTGAGCCCGACCTGGGCCTCCAGCAGATCGAGGATCGTCGTGCTTCCTTCCCGGTAGCGCGCGTCCTGCACGCGGTAGGTCTCCGCGGACACCGCGACCCCGATCGAGGCCAGCTCGATCCCGGCGCGGGCGGTCGCGTAGCCGTTGTACGCCTGCGTCATCTGTTCCGCGGTGGCACGTTCGCGGTCCGCGCGCAATGCCCGTGCGACGTCGCGCTGCGCCCGGGCCCGCGCCGCCCTGACCTCCCGGCGCCCGCCGTCCCAGATGGGCAGAGCGATGGTGACGGCAACCTGGTTGCGTTTCAACGCCGAGGGGAAAAACTCGGCGTCATAGGCGCCGGCCGTCGCGCTCACGGTGACCTCCGGCAGGTAATCCTCCCGCACGGCTGCGAGGGCCGCCCCGGCGCTCCGCTCCGCCGCCCGTGCCGCCACGACCTCCGGTCCGCGGGCGTGCAGCTCCGCGACCGCCGCCGCGAGCGTCAGCGGCAGCGGCGCCGGGGCGGCGGTGTCAACGGGTGCCGCGTCCACGGCCCCCCCCCCGGGCACGCCGATTTGGCGGCCGAGGCGGAAGCGCGAGACCGCCAACGCCGAATCACGCCGCAACCCGTCGAGCCGCGCGCGGTTCACCTCGAGCAGCAGCTGCAGCGAGTCGGCGGCGATCGTGGCGCCCGCCTGCACGCGCACCCGCGCGACGCTCAACTGCTCGCTGGCGCGTCGCAACCGATCAGCCGCTACGCGGGACAGCTCGCTCTCGGCCAACACCGCGTAATACGCGGCGTCCGTCGCGAGCGCCGTGCGGTACCGGGCCGCCGTCTCGTTCGCTTCCGCGCTCCCAAGCGCGGCACGCGAGCGCCGCACCTCCGCGAGCTTCCCGCCGCCCAGCAGGGTGTACCGCGCCTCCAGCGTGGCGCTGGTCGCGGTTGGACTGATGGCGCCGGTCCCGAAGTTGAAGAACGGATCCGAAAACCTGACATAGCTGGTCGCGGCCGTGAGCTGCGGCGTGAACAGGTCCGCCAGCGCGGCGCGGCGCTCCCAGGACGTCGTCGCGACGTCGGTCCGGGCCGCCACCGC
>JBOHSA010000020.1:0-2988 GCA_050732995.1 Gemmatimonadales bacterium
GGGGGACAACACGAAGATGGCGATTGAGTTGATCACGCCGATCGCGATGGAAGAGGGGTTGCGCTTCGCGATTCGCGAGGGCGGCCGAACGGTGGGCGCCGGCGTGGTGACGAAAATCAAAAAGTAAGACGGAAGGTTGGACGGTTGGCAGGGAGCACCTTCCAACGTTCCAACCGTCCACCTGAGGCCATATGCCGCGCGAAAACATCATCATGGAATGCACCGTCTGCAAGAGCCGGAACTACTTCACTACGAAGAACCGGCGCAAGCATCCGGAGCGGGCGGAGTGGAAGAAGTACTGCCCGCGGTGCAATAAGCAGCAGGCGCACAAGGAATCGAAGTAGCCGTGGGCTCGGAAGCGCTCGCGGAAGCCAAGCGCGGCGGGCTCGCCCGCGCCTGGCACTTCCTCACGGTCGAGGTGCCGGGGGAAGTCCGCAAGGTCACCTGGCCCACCTGGCCCGAGCTGAAGAAGGCGACGGCGATCATCGTCGTGTTCGTCAGCGTCCTGGGCCTCGCGATCGGCTGGCTGGACGTGCTGCTGCAGTACGTGCTCGTGACGCTCCTGGCGCGGATCTTCTGATGTCCGAGCACCGCTGGTATGCGATCCAGACCACGGCCGGGCACGAGAATAAGGTGCGCTCGCTGATCCAGCGCCGGATCACCGACGACCCGCGGCCCGCGGCCGAGAAACCGATCCGGCAGGCCCTGGTCCCCACTCAGGAAGTGGTGGAGATCAAGAACGGCAAGAAGGTCAACGTGGAGCGCAAGATCTATCCCGGGTACGTGCTGGTGGAGATGGTCTTGAACCAGGAGACGATCCACGTCATCAACGGCATTCAGGGCGTGATCAAGTTCGTGGGCACGGGCCGGCTGCCGATGCCGCTCCGGCCCGACGAGGTGAACCGCCTCCTCGGCATCGCCGAGGCGGCGCCCGAAGAGGAGCCGGCGGACGAGATCCCCTTCCTGATCGGGCAGGTAGTGGAAATCACGGAAGGGCCGTTCTCGGACTTCAGCGGCACGGTCGAAGAAGTGATTCCGGACAAGGGCAAGGTGCGCGTCTCGGTGGCGCTCTTCGGGCGGCCGACGTCGGTCGAGCTGGACTACTTGCAGCTCAAGGCTCACTGACCACGGGTTCCGTGGGAGTCCGCCGGCGCAGCGGACGCGAGGAGAGGATGGACGATGGCCAAACCGATTACCGCAATCGTCAAGCTGCAGGTGACCGCCGGGCAGGCGACCCCGGCGCCGCCCGTCGGCACGGCGCTCGGGCCCCATGGCGTCAACATCATGGAGTTCGTGAAGCAGTTCAACGCGAAGACCCAAGGCCAGATGGGGATGGTCACGCCGGTCGTGGTGACGATTTACAAGGACCGGACGTTCACCTTCATCACCAAGACGCCGCCCGCGGCGGTCCTGCTGAAGAAGGAGGCGGGCATCGAGAAGGGCTCGCCGACCTCCAACCGGCAGAAGGTCGGCAAGGTCACCCGCGCCCAACTGCAGAAGATCGCCGAGATCAAGCTCCCCGACCTGAACGCCACCTCGATCGAGGCGGCGATAAGGATGGTCGCGGGCACGGCGCGCTCGATGGGCCTCGAGGTGGTGGACTGATGCGCGCGCACGGGAAGAAGTACCGCGCCGCGGTCGCCCTGCTCGAGCCGCGCCAGCTGTACACCCCGCGCGACGCCGTCGAGCGCGTGAAGGCGACGGCGTACGCCAAATTCGACGAGTCGGTGGACCTCGCCGTGCGGCTCGGCGTCGACCCCAAGCACGCCGACCAGCTGGTCCGCGGCACCGTGGTGCTGCCCCACGGCACGGGCCAGACCGTCCGGGTGCTCGCCATCTGCCAGGGCGAGAAGGCCAAAGAGGCCGAGGCCGCGGGCGCCGATTTCGTGGGCGTCGAATACGTCCAGAAGATCAAGGACGGCTGGCTGGACTGTGACGTGATCGTCGCCACGCCCGACGTGATGGGCCAGCTCGGCCCCCTGGGCAAGGTCCTCGGCCCCCGCGGCCTGATGCCGAACCCCAAAGCGGGCACGGTGACGATGGACGTGGGCCGAGCGGTCCGGGAACTGAAGGCCGGGAAGATCGAGTTCCGGGTGGACAAGAGCGGGATCGTCCACGCGGCGATCGGGAAGAAGTCCTTCGCCGTCGACGCGCTGGAGGACAATCTGAAGACGTTCATGGAGGCGATCGTGCGGGCGCGGCCGGCGGCGGCCAAGGGCCACTACGTCCGGTCGGTCACCGTCTCGAGCACGATGGGTCCGGGGGTGCCGGTCGATCCGGCGGGATACCACCAATGATCCGGACCAAGGCGCAGAAACAGGATCTGGTATCGAGCCTGGCGGGCAAGCTGCGCCGCTCGCCCACGGTGTACGTCACGGACTTCACGGGCCTGAACGTCGCCCGGATCACCGAGCTCCGGCGCAAGCTGCGGGCCGCCGGGGTCGAGTACGTGGTGGTCAAGAACACGCTGGCGCGCCGGGCGCTGTCGGACGCGCAGGTGGCGGGACTCGAGCCCCACCTCGACGGCCCAACGGCGCTGGTGCTGGCGGGGGCCGACCCCGTCGCGGCCGCCAAGGTGCTGACGGATTTCGCGAAGGAGCACGAGAAGCCCGCGATCAAGGTCGGCCTGGTCGAGGGCCGGGCGATCACGCCCGACCAGGTCAAGCGCCTCGCGGCGCTGCCCTCGCGGCCGAAGCTGTTGGCGCAGCTGGGCGGGGCGCTGCAGGGGCCGATGGCCGGATTCGTCGGCGCGCTGCACGGGCTCTTGTACCTGATGGTGGGCGCTCTCGCAGCGCTCCAAACCAAGCGCGCCGCGGGCGACGCTTCTTAACCGGGTGGGAGAACACATGGCGACGCAAACAAGTATGAGCATCGACGACTTGCTCGAGACGATCGGCAACTTGTCGGTGGTCGAGCTGGCCCAGCTGATCGAGAAGTTCAAGGAGAAATTCGGCGTCACCATCGCGGCGCCGGCGGCGGCGCCCGCGG
>JBOHSA010000021.1:0-8280 GCA_050732995.1 Gemmatimonadales bacterium
GGGGGACAACACGAAGATGGCGATTGAGTTGATCACGCCGATCGCGATGGAAGAGGGGTTGCGCTTCGCGATTCGCGAGGGCGGCCGAACGGTGGGCGCCGGCGTGGTGACGAAAATCAAAAAGTAACACGGAAGAGGCTTCTATGGCTGGCAGGATCCGCATCCGGTTGAAGGCGTTCGACCACGCCCTGATCGATCAGGCGGCGGCCGACATCGTGCGCACGGCCGAAAAGACCGGCGCGCAGGTGTCGGGGCCCATCCCGCTTCCCACCAAGCGGCAGCTGTGGACCGTGCTCCGCAGCCCGCACATCGACAAGAAGAGCCGGGAGCAATTCGAGCTGAAGACGCACAAGCGGCTGATCGACATCCTGGACTCCCGGTCCCAAACGGTGGACGCGCTGACGAAGCTCGACCTGCCGGCCGGAGTGGACGTGGAAATCAAGGTCCAATAGCGCCATGAACGGACTGATCGGCAGGAAACTCGGCATGACGCGCCTGTTCGGCGAGGACGGGGCGCACGTGCCCGTCACGGTGATCGAGGCGGGGCCGTGCGCCGTCATCAACATCACGGCCGGCCGGGTCGAGCTGGGGTTCGGGGCCAAGAAGCCCACGCGGACGCCCAAGGCGCTGGCGGGCCACGTCAAGCGCGCCGGGCTCGACGTGGCACCGCGCGTGATCCGCAGCTTCCCGGCGCCGACCGCCCCGGCTGGTGAGGGCGCGGCCCCGGCCGCGGCGCCCGCACTGGGTGTGGCGATCACGGTGGCGATTTTCGCCACTGGCGACCTGGTGAAAGTGACGGGCGTGAGCAAGGGCCGCGGCTTCCAGGGCGTCGTGCACCGCCATCATTTCGGCGGCGGACCCGAGACGCACGGCAATACCCGCCACCGCAAACCCGGCTCGATCGCGCCCGGCACCGATCCGTCGCGGATCATCAAGGGCAAGCGCATGCCCGGCCACATGGGCGCGCGGCGCTTCACTGAGCTCGGCCTCCGCGTCGTCAAAGTGGATGCCGAGCGGAATCTGCTGTTCGTCCGCGGCTCGGTCCCGGGACCGATGAACGGCCTGGTCACCATCCGCAAGCAGGGAGGCCCGAGCCGCCATGATTGAGGCTCCGCACTATTCCGCGGCCGGCGCCAAGAAAAAGGCCCTGGCTCTGCCGGCCGCGCTGTTCGACGGCACCGTGAATACGCACACCCTGCACCGGGCGGTCGTGACCTTCCTGGCCAACCAGCGCCAGGGGACCCACGATACCAAGACCCGGAGCGAGGTCTCGGGTGGCAACCAGAAGCCATGGCGGCAGAAGGGGACCGGTCGCGCCCGGCAGGGCTCGACGCGCGCCCCGCACTGGCGGCACGGCGGCATCGTGTTCGGGCCGCACCCGCGGGACTACCGGCTGGGGATCCCGAAAAAGATGCGTCAAGTGGCCAAGAAGTCGGCGCTGAACGCGCGGGCGCGCGAGGGCGCGCTGCTCGTCGTGGACTCGCTCAGCTACGAGAAGCCCAAGACCAAGCAGCTCGCGGAACTGCTGGCGAAGCTCGGGCTCGCGGACCGCAAGGTGCTCGTCCTGACGGCCGGCGCTGGGGCCGCGCACAACGTCTATCTCTCGGGCCGCAACATCCCGGGGGTGCGTGTGATGCGGTTCGCCGACGCGACGGCGTACGAGATCCTCTGGTCCGACGTCGTGGTGGTGGAGCTCGGCGCGCTGGACGCGGCCGCGACGGGCGTGGCCGAAGGAGCGGCGACCGATGCCTGACCTCCATCGCACCATCGTGGGGCCCGTGGTCACCGAGAAGTCCTCGGCCGCCTACGCGGCGCGCAAGGAGTACGCGTTTCGAGTGCACCTGGAGGCGACCAAGCCGCAGATCAAGGCGGCGATCGAGTCGCTGTTCAAAGTCTCAGTGACGGGCGTGCGCACACTCGTGGTGCGGGCCAAGCGCCGCACCTACGGGCGCTACGCCGGCCGGCGGCCGTCCTGGAAGAAGGCGATCGTGACCCTCAAGGCGGGCGACGCGATCCAGGTGTTCGAGGGCTGATATGGGCATTCGCCAGTTCAAGCCGGTCACCCCGGCGACGCGGTTCCGCTCGGTGTCGGACTTCGGGGAGATCACGAAGACCGAGCCGGAGCGCTCCCTTGTGGAGCCGCTCAAGCGGACGGGCGGGCGCAATAACAAGGGCCACATCACGACGCGCAGCCAGGGGGGCGGCCACAAGCGGCGCTACCGGCGCATCGATTTCCGGCGCGACAAGTTCGGCGTGCCGGCGCGGGTCAGCGCGATCGAATACGATCCCAACCGCACCGCGCGGATCGCGCTCCTGAACTACATCGACGGCGAGAAACGCTACATCCTGCACCCCAAAGGGCTCGCCGTGGGGGACACCATCGTATCCGGGCCGGGTTCGGACATCCGCGTCGGCAACGCGATGCCGCTGTTCGAGATCCCGCTCGGCACCACGGTGCACAACGTCGAGCTCAAGATCGGGCGCGGCGGGCAGCTCTGCCGCTCGGCCGGCACGGGCGTCCAGGTCGTGGCCAAAGAGGGCAACTACGTCACCCTGCGGCTCCGCTCGACCGAAATGCGCATGGTGCGCGGAGAATGCCTGGCCACCGTCGGCGAAGTGGGGAACGCGGAGCACGAGCTGCTCTCGGTGGGCAAGGCGGGTAAGTCCCGCTGGCTCGGCCGCCGGCCGCGGGTGCGCGGCGTGGCCATGAACCCGGTGGACCACCCGCTCGGCGGCGGCGAAGGCAAGAGCTCGGGCGGCCGGCCGCCCACGTCGCCCTGGGGCAAGCCGGAGGGGCGCAAGACGCGACACAAGAAGAAAGCGTCGACCAAACTCATCGTGCGCGGGCGGAAGCGCGGGAAGGCGACCCAGTAATGGGACGGAGCGTGAAGAAAGGGCCCTACGTGGAGCCGTCGCTCCTCGTCAAGATCCAGGCCCTGAACGAGAAGAACGAGAAGAAGGTGTTCAAAACCTGGTCGCGGCGCAGCACGATCACGCCCGACTTCGTGGGGCACACCCTCGCGGTGCACAACGGGAACAAGTTCATCCCGGTCTACATCACCGAGAACATGGTGGGCCACAAGCTCGGCGAGTTCGCGGCCACCCGGCTGTTCCGCGGGCACAGCGCGAAGGGCTCGGCCGCCGAGCGCGAGGCCGCCGAAGCGGCGCCCCCGGAGTAAGCCATGGAAGCCCGAGCGATTCAGCGGACGGTGCGCCAGTCGGCGCGCAAGATGCGGCTGGTCATCGACCAGATCCGGGGACGGGCGGTGCCCGAGGCGTACGCCATCCTGCGGTTCTCGAAGAAGCTGGCCGCCAAGCAGATCCACAAGGTGCTCAAATCGGCCGTGGCGAACGCGCAGCAGCGCGCCCAGCGGCAGAATGAGCCGCTGGACGTGGATCGCCTGCGCGTGCGCTACGCCGTGGTGAACGAGGGCTCGACGCTCAAGCGCTTCACCTCGGCGGCGATGGGTCGGGCCACGCCGATCCTGAAGCGGACGAGCCATGTGGAAATCCACGTGGCGTCGGACGCGCCGCCCAAGACGCCAGCTCCCGCCGCCCCCAAAGCGGCGACCGCGTCGGAAGCGAAGCCGAAAGGGAAACCGAAGGCGACGGGCAGGAAGGCGAAACCGGGCAGGAAAGCGAGCGCCGGAGCGAAAACCCGGCGGGGGAGCAAGTAAGTGGGCCAGAAAACGCATCCCTACGGGTTCCGGCTGGGCATCGTCAAGCAGTGGCGGTCGCGCTACTTCGCCCGCCGCAACTTCCCGGAGCTCCTGCGGGAAGATGAACTGATCCGGAAGTACCTGAAGACGCGCCTCGCCCACGCAGCCATCGCCGACGTGCACATCGAGCGCAAGCCGGGCAAGGTCACGGTGACGGTGCACACCGGGCGACCGGGCGTGGTGATCGGGAAGCGCGGCGCGGAGGTCGACAAGCTGCGCGACGAGCTGGCCCAGCTCACCGGCAAAGAAGTGGGGATCAACGTCGAGGAGATCAAGCGGCCGGAGCTCGATGCCCAGCTGGTGGCGGACAGTGTGGCGCACCAGCTCACCCAGCGGATCTCGTTCCGGCGCGCGATGAAGCGCGCGGTCCAGAGCGCGATGCGCATGGGCGCGCAGGGCATCAAGATCAAGACGGCGGGCCGCCTGGGCGGGGCCGAGATCGCCCGCACGGAAGGGTACCACGAGGGGCGGGTGCCGCTCCACACTCTGCGGGCCGACGTGGACTTCGCGCTCTCGACGGCGAAGACGACGTTCGGCACCATCGGCGTGAAGGTGTGGATTTTCAAGGGCGAGCGGACCGAGGATCTGCACGGCCGCACGTACTCGACGGGGGTCTGAGATGCTCGCGCCGAAACGGGTCAAGTTCCGGAAGCGGTTCAAGGGCCGCACCAGCGGCATGGCCACGCGCGGCAACACGGTGGCGTTCGGGCACTACGGCCTGATGTCCCTCGATCCCGGCTGGATCACCAACCGGCAACTCGAGGCGGCCCGCGTCGCACTGACACGCGAGATGAAGCGCGGGGGCAAGGTGTGGATCCGGCTGTTCCCCGACAAACCGATCACCAAGAAACCGGCCGAGACGCGGATGGGGAAGGGGAAGGGAAACCCGGAGGGCTGGGTGGCGGTGGTGAAGCCCGGTCGGATCATGGTGGAGGTCGAAGGCATCGAGGAGCACCTGGCCAAGCTGGCCTTGAAGCTCGCGGCGGCCAAGCTGCCGGTCCGGTCCAAGTTCGTGCGGCGGGAGGAGCGATAGATGGCGTTGCAGAAGGCGGACACGCTGCGGCAGCTGCCCACCGAGGAGCTGCGCCAGAAGCTCGCGCAGCTCGCGGAGGAGCGCTTCCGGCTGGCGTTCCGCCGGGGCACCGAGCCCGTCGAGAACCCGCTCCGGTTCCGCCACATCCGCCGCGAGATCGCGCGGATTCGGACCATTTTACGGGAGAGGGCGACGGCATGAGAGGGCGGCGCAAGGTACGCACGGGCGTCGTGGTGAGCGACAAGCGGCTGAAGACGGTGACGGTGTCGCTGGTGCGTCGCTTCGCCCACGGCTTCTACGGCAAGCAGGTGGTGCGGACCAAGACCGTCGCGGCGCACGACGAGCAGGGCGCCAAGACGGGCGACACGGTCCGCATCGTCGAGACGCGGCCGTTGTCCAAGACCAAGCGGTGGCGCGTGGTCGCCATTCTCGAGCGCGCCCGGTAGTCGGGGGGGGGAGGCGACGGTGGTTCAGCAGGAATCGATCCTGAAGATCGCGGACAACTCGGGGGCGCGGAAAGCCCTCGTGATCCGCGTCCTGGGGGGGTCCAAGCGCCGGTACGCCGGGCTGGGCGACATCGTCGTGGTGACGATCAAGGACGCCATCCCGACTGGCCAGATCAAGAAGGGCGAAGTCGTGCGGGCCGTGATCGTGCGGACCGCCAAGGAGACCAAGCGCCGGGACGGCTCCTACATCCGGTTCGACGAGAACGCGGCGGTGTTGATCACCGAACAGGGCGAGCCGCGGGCGACCCGGATCTTCGGGCCCGTGGGGCGCGAGCTGCGCGAGAAGAAGTTCATGAAAATCGTGTCGCTTGCGCCGGAGGTGATCTGATTTGAAGCCGCTGGTCTACAAGAAGAGCCGCCGGGTGCGCGGCGCCGAGCCGCCCCGCCACAAACTGCACATCGCCAAAGGCGACGTGGTGCGGGTGATCCGCGGCGAGCACCGGGGCAAGGAAGGCAAGGTCCTGCACGTCTACCCCAAGCGGTTCCGCGTGACGGTCGAAGGGGTGAACGTGGTCAAGAAGCACAAGCGCGCCACGACGCCGCAGGCGGAGAGCGGGATCATCGAGTTCCCCGCGCCGATCGCGGCCTCGAACGTGATGCTGCTCGACCCCAAGTCGGGCGCGCCGACGCGCGTGCGCCGCCGCCGGGACCAGGACGGCACGATCGAGCGGATCGCGGTGAAATCGGGTCAGCCGATTCCGCGGGTGAGGTAACGGATGTCCGAGCCCAAAGAGCCGAAGGCGAAGAAGGCCCCGCCCAAGGAGAAGAAGCCGAAGCCGGCGGCCGAAGGGACGGCGCCGGCGCCGGCGCCGGCGGAGCCTGAGGGTCCCCCGGCCGAGCCGGCGCCACGGCCGCGCTTGCTGGAGCACTACGCACAGCGCGTCCGGCCCAAGCTGCAACAGCAGTTTGGTTTCGGGAACCCGCACGAGATCCCCAAGCTGCTGAAGATCGTGCTCAACGTGGGGATGGGCGACGCGCCCAAGAACCCCAAGGCGCTCGAGGCCGCGGTCGCCGAGCTCGGCGCCATCGCGGGACAGAAGGCGGTGGTCACCCGCGCCAAGAAGGCCATCGCGAATTTCAACCTGCGGGCCGGGATGCCGATCGGCTGTGCGGTGACCCTCCGCGGGGCGCACATGTACGAGTTCCTGGACCGCTTCATCAGCGTGGCCGTTCCGCGAATGCGCGATTTCCGCGGGCTGCCCACCAAGAGCTTCGACGGCCGCGGCAACTACTCCCTCGGTCTCAAAGAGCAAATGGTCTTCCCGGAGATCGACTACGACAAGGTCGAAAAGATCCACGGAATGGACATCACGATTGTCACGAGCGCGGGACGCGACGATACGGCCCTGGCGCTCCTCCGCGAGATGGGCATGCCCTTCCGCGGCGAAGCCCCCGTCGCGGTCGCCTAGGAGAGCCGACGCATGGCGAAGAAGTGCTGGATCGAGAAGGTCAAACGGACGCCCAAGTTCAAGGTGCGCGGCTACTACCGCTGCCAACGCTGCGGCCGCAGCCGGGGCACGCTGCGGAAATTCGGCCTGTGCCGCATCTGTTTCCGTGAGCTCGCGCTGCGCGGGGAAATCCCCGGCGTGCGCAAGGCCAGCTGGTAAAGGACGGCAAGCGAGATGAGCGTGACTGACCCCGTCGCCGACATGCTAACCCGCGTGCGCAACGCCTGCCAGGCGGGCCACCGCCGGGTCGACATGCCGGTGTCGAAACTGAAGGTGGAGATCGCGCGGATCCTCCGCGACAACCATTACATCCAGGACTTCAAGGTCCTGGACGACGGCCGCCACGGGCTGCTGCGGCTCTACCTCAAGTACCACAACGACGCCCCCGTGATCCGCGAGCTGCAGCGCGTGTCCGCTCCAGGCCTGCGGCGCTATGTCAAAGCCCGCGAGATCCCGCGCGTGAAGAACGGGCTGGGGATGGCTATTCTCAGCACGCCCCAGGGCCTGATGTCGGACCGCGAAGCCCGCTCCGCCCGTATCGGCGGCGAGCTGCTCGCGGTGATCTGGTAGGAGGCCCCCCCTATGTCGCGCATCGGCAAGCGCCCGGTCCCCCTCCCGAAGGGCGTCACCGCGCAGATCGAGGGGCGAACGGTCACGGTCAAAGGCCCCCGCGGGGAAATCAGCCGGACGATCCACGCGGAGCTGGGGGTCGCCGTCGAGGATAACGCGATCGTGGTCCGGCGCCCCTCCGACGAGAGCCGCCACAAGGCCCTGCACGGTCTCACCCGCACGCTCATGGCCAACATGGTGGACGGGGTGACCAAGGGGTTCGCGAAGTCGCTCGAGATCCAGGGCGTCGGCTACAAAGCCGAGCCCCGGCCCTTCGGGGTGCAGCTCGTGGTGGGGTTCTCCCATCCGGTGCCATACCACGCGCCGAAGGGGATCAAGATCTCGGTGGACAACAACGTCCTCCTGAAGGTCGAGGGCGTGGACAAGGAGCTGGTGGGGCAGGTGGCGGCGGAGCTGCGCGCGGTCCGGCCACCGGAGCCGTACAAGGGCAAAGGGATCCGCTACGTGGGTGAACAGGTGCGCCGCAAGGCCGGCAAGACGGCCCAGGCAGCCAAGTAACAGGACGACGACTATGCGATCCGTGCACAAGATCAAGACGCGCGAGCAGGGCCGCCACCGGCGGCACCTCCGGGTCCGCAAGAAGGTCCGCGGGACGGCGGCGCGGCCCCGGTTGGTCGTATTTCGGTCCTCGAAGCACATCTACGCGCACCTGGTCGACGACGCGCGGGGCGTCACGCTGATCGGCGCCTCGGACCGCTCCGAGGGCATCCAGGTCGAGGGCAAAGGCAAGACGGGCAAGAGCTTCGCCCTCGGCCAGTTGATCGCCGTCAAGGCGAAGGGTCAGGGCATCGCCAAGGTTGTGTTCGATCGTGGCGGGTACCAGTACCATGGGCGCGTGAAGGCGGTGGCCGACGGCGCCCGCAAAGGCGGATTGGAGTTCTGATGACGGACGATCAGGAGCAGGTGGCGGGCGCGACGCCGGAGCCGGCGGCAGCGGCGGAGAC
>JBOHSA010000022.1:0-18747 GCA_050732995.1 Gemmatimonadales bacterium
AGCTGACCAGCAGCTCGGACCAGGAGGGGTTCGCCGGGACGGATCGCGCTCGGTGGAAGGGGGCCTTGTGGCTGGGCCCGGAGGTGGACATCTACTACATGCGGCACCGGTGGTACGAGCCCCACAGCGGGCGGTTCCTGAGCGAAGACCCGATCGGGTTGGCGGCGGGCATGAATCCGGTCATCTTCGCCGGCAATGATCCGGTGAACGGAGCCGATCCCACCGGCCTACAACACACCATGAGTACCATCATTGTCACCGCGTGGTGGAGCTCGTTGTGGAAGAAGCTCGCGGGCGCAGCGACCGAGTACTGGGCCACGTATTGGGACTATTTTCCCAGGAGCGGCGACGGCAGGCTCGCCCCGAGGTATGGATCTCGGGGCAAGGGCGGGCCCGGAGGGGGCGGGGGCGGGGGACGCAGACAGCAGCCGCAGCAGGCGGAGCCTGCAACATACACTCCGGTAGCCCGGTGCCCGGCACTCAATTCACAGTTTCTCGATCAGATCAACGCGGAGTTTGGACTCTCAGTTGGAGAAAACTTGCATCGTGGCGGGTACTACGCATTTGATGCCCAACGAAACCTGACTATGGAAATGACCGGCCAAAACCGAACGCCTAGCAGCGTCTTCGTTCCCTTTCGGCCCGGGGCGGCAGGGTTCTGGCACACTCATCAGCTGTCTCCGGACTTGGGGTGGGCCCAGGGCCCAAGCGCGGCGGACGTGAGGCGTGCGCAGGAGAGGAACTCGCCGACGGTCATACGGTCCCGCGACTCGCTGTTCGTCATGAGCCCGAATGGCTCGGCGATCGGCTGTGCTCCTTGACAGGCGAGCCATACGAGCCTCACCGCGGCGAGCTCAGATCCGTTGAGTGCAGCACTCAGACGGAGGTGCTACCAGTGTCATCCCTCTTGTGCTCCACCGTGGCAATCGGCCGAGCTTTTGTGCTCACGCTGGTGCTTGCTTCACAGCCCGCCGAGGCCCGCTCTACTGCCGACTCATGTCACGTCGATCAGCGGGCGGCGCCGGTCGAAATTCCTCTTGGAAGCGATCTTCTCTCAGGCGAGTACCGACTGACGGTCGTCGCGGACCACGGCTTCGTCGGCGATACAGTCGCCATAGGGCGCCTGACGATGTCCTCGACGGGCTCTGAGTTGAGGACGAGTCACAACAAGAGCATCACCTTCCCCGCCTGGGGCTGGAGCGATATCGATCTGCTTTCCCTCGGCCCCGTCACACTCGCGTACGGGCCGTCGTCGCGCGATCCCGCACGCCCCGGGGTGCAGGCCGTGTATGACTCTGATGATCGAAGCCTCGTGCTCGTCTTCGGTAACGCATTCGAACGGGTGGGTGTGACCGAGGATGCGGGCGTCTTCTTTCATGTCCACCATCTGGATGGACAGGTTATGCGCGGTCGATGGGAGGACGGCGGTCTTCGAACTCCACGGCCTGGCGGATACTTCTGTGCGTCCCGAGTGACTGCACCGCGAAACGGTGAGCAGAGCCGCTAGCTAGCCGATGGGTTCAACGGGATAAGATGGGGATGAGCGGACACCGGCGTCGCGCACGAGCCCTCCGTCCAGATCCCAGGAGCTCCGCGCCACGAACAGAGCTGGGCACGCTCCCGGCCCCTACAGCACCAGGCTCGTAATCACCGCGCTGAACAACGCCACCAACACGCCGGCGACCATCGTGGCGAGCGCATAGCCCGTCGCCTTCTCCCCGTGGGCCTTCATCACCAGCGGCAGCCCGACCGAGAACATCCGCACGCTGTACAACGCGAGCAGGATCCCCAGCGGCGTGAGCTTCGGCAGAATGGCGAACGCCCCGCCGATCCAGTAGGGCGTGCTACCGTAGGCGGCCGCTTTGAACGCCTGCACGGGGTTCTGCTGGCCGCCGAAGGTGGGCGCCAGGAAGTCGATGACGAGGGCGAGCACATACACGCCCAACAGATTGAAGCCGAAGGTGAGCACGCCGCTGGTCAGCGCGTCGAGCAGCGACATTTCGTAGGTGCCGAACAGCGTGCTCCGCACGCCGAAGACCACCGTCCCCGCGGTCGCGGCGATGGGCCCGATCGCCGCCAGTGCGATCACGTACGACCGGTAGATCGCTGCGGTGTTCGTGAACTCGGCATTGATCGCCGCCCATTCCTTGCGGGGCGCGAGCAGCAGGGTCCGCGCGCGCGCGAGAAACCACGGCAGTCTGCGTGCCTGTCCGCCCGCGCCGCCCGGTTTCGTCGGCGCCCCGACGCCCGGCCGGTGTGGCGTCGGTCCGCCCCCTCCCCCCACCCCCCCCCCTCCCCCCCGTGGCGGCTGAGGACCTCGGGGCGGCACCGGCCCTCTGGGCGGCTGACTCGGCGTGGGCATCTCGGACTCGCGTGAGAGAGACGCCCCAAGATAAGGTCGAGTGGCGCAGTCGCCAGGGCCTCCGCCAAATTGGGGCATGCTGATCGACGTCCACGCGCACTTCCTGCACGAACGGACCCCTCGGGCCGATTGGCGGGAGCGCAACGCCAGCCGGCTCCACGCCGGAGACGTGATCGGGATCACCTTTCACGTGGCCTCGGTGCTCGGCACCTGGGGGCGCACGTCCCCGATCTATTTCCCCTCGCCGCAGGATGTGACCGCCGGCAACGACGTCCTGCTGGCGCTGCAACGCGCGCATCCCGACAAGATCCGCGGCTACGCGTGCGTGAACCCGAACTACACCGACCACGCGCGCGCCGAGATCGCGCGGTGTCTCGCGCAGGGCATGATCGGCATCAAGCTCGCGGCGAGCCGCCGGGCCAACGATCCGCTACTCGACCCGATTGGCGTTCTGGCGCGCGAGCACGGAGTCCCCGTCCTGCAACACGTCTGGCAGCACCGGCGGGGCGACCGGCCGGGACAGGAGGCCTCCGATGGCGTCGAGCTGGTCGAGCTGGCGGCGCGCCATCCCGATGTCAGCTTCATCCTGGCGCACATCGGCGGCGGCGGCGACTGGCACCACTCCCTGTCAGCCGTGCGCGAGCACACGAACGTCTACCTGGATCTCTCCGGCAGCGGCGTGGACGGCGGCATGCTCGAGAGTTGCCTCGCCGCGGTGGGGGCAGACCGGCTCCTCTGGGGCACCGACCTCACCATGGACACCGGCTGGGCCAAGCTCCGCTACCTCGAGCGCCTGCTGCCGGCCGATGCCTACGCCGCCGTCCGCTGGAAGAACGCCACGCGGATCTTCCCTCCCGGTGCCTTCGGGACCGTGGGCGACTGATGCGAGTGGACGTCAGCGCATTCCTGGGTGCCTATCCGTACCGTCGGGTGCCCGGCACCTCGCCCGAGGCCCTGGTCGCCGCGATGGACCGCGTCGGGATCGATCAATCCTGGGTGAGTCACTTGCCCAGTCTCTTCTGGCAGGCGCCGGCGGACGGCAACGCTTGGCTATATGAGACCGCGGCCGCGCAGCCGCGGTTTCTACCGGTGCCCGCGGTGCACCCGGGGCTCAAGGCGTGGGAGGAGGTCTTGAACGAGGCCGTGAAGCGCCGCACACCGGCGGTGCGGTGCGACCCCACCTACCTAGGTCTCGAGCCCGCGGGACCGGAGATGAAGGTGCTCGCCGCGGCCTGCGGCGCCGCCGGACTCCCGCTCCAGATGGCCGTGCGCCTGGAAGACGCGCGCCAGCGCCACCCCAACGACGTGGCTCCGGAGCTCCCGGCCGCGGCGGTGCGCGCGCTGATCCGCGGGGACCCTGACCTCCGGCTGATCGTGACGCACGCGGACCGCGGCTTCGTCGAGGAAGTGCACTTCGGCTCCACCCCGTCCGAGGCGGGGCGGATCTGGTGGGACATCTGCTGGATTTGGGGGCCGCCGGAAGACCATCTGGCAGCGCTGCTCGACACGGTCGGCGGCGCACGGTTCGTCTTCGGAACCGGACAGCCCCTCCGGATCCCGGAGGCGAGTGTGGCCAAGCTCGACCTGCTCGACCTGCCGGCGGCCGAGCGGGCGCGCATCGAGGCGAAGAACCTCAAGGCGGTGCGGCGGGCATGATCGAGCACCTCGAGTGGCAGCTCGTGCCGGCGGTGCCCGTGCCGTTCCGCGGAGCCGCGATGGCCGAGGACGCCCAGCTGGGCTACGCGCGCTGGATGGCCGGCCAACCGGTGGCCGGCGTCGCGGTCTGGGCGCACACCGGGCGCGGGCCCCATCTGACGCCGGACCAGCGGCGCCTCGTGCTCGACGTCTGGCGCGCGGCGCTGCCCGGCAAGGTGATCGTCGCGGGGGCGAACAGCCTCGAGATGGCGCGCGACGCCCGGCGCGGCGGGGCGGATGCGCTGCTCGCCTTCCCGCCGCGCACCGACCCCGTCGGCTTCCATCAGGCGCTGGGCGCCGAGCTCCCCGTCATCGCCTTCTATCTGCATGAGGGGGCGGGTGGCGTCCCCTACGATAACCCGACCCTCCACGCGATCCTCGACCTGCCCGCCGTGATCGGCATCAAAGTCGCCACGCTCGACTCGGTCATGACCTTCCAGCGGCTGGCGGGGCTGGTGCGGGACCACCCCGGCAAGCTGTTGATCACAGGGGAGGATCGCTTCCTGGGCTACTCGGTGATCATGGGCGCCCGCGCCGCTCTCATCGGGATGGGCAGCGCGCTGACCGACCTCCAGGCCGCGTTGCTCCGGACCTACGCGGCGGAGCAGCTCGCGTCGTTCTTCCGGCTGACCGCGATGTTCGACACGTTCGGCGCCGTGACCTTCGCCGCGCCGGTCGAAGGGTACGTGCGGCGGATGCTCTGGGCCCTCGCGGCCGAGCGGGTGATCCCGGACGACGCGTGCGACGATCCGTGGGGCCCGCCGCTCCATTCCTCCGAGCGCGAAGCGGTGCGCCAGGCCGTGCGGGACCTCCGCGCGCAGCGGGTGAGCGGCGCCACGCCGAAAGTATGAGACTGCCCCGGCGCACTTTTCTCGCGACCTGCGCCGCGCTCCCCTCTTTCACAAGGTTGGCGGCGATGAGTCGAAAAACCCATGTGGCGGTGATCGGCGCGGGGGCGTTCGGCGGCTGGACGGCTCTGCACCTGCGGCGCCGCGGCGCGCGGGTGACGCTGGTGGATGCCTGGGGACCGGGGAACGCGCGCGCGAGCTCCGGTGGCGAGACGCGGGTCATCCGCGGCACCTATGGGCCGCGCCCCGTGTACACCAAGCTCGCCGCGCGCGCCCTCGCGCTGTGGCGCGAGCACGAGCGGCGCTGGCGCCGCCGGCTCTACCGGCCGATCGGCGTCCTCTGGCTGGCAGGCGCCGACGACACCTACGAACGCGCCGCGCTGCCCGTGCTGCGCGAGGCGGGACTCGCGTTCGAGGAGCTGACGGCGGCCGACATCGCCCGGCGGTTCCCGCAGATCAATCCGGAGAACGTGCGCTGGGCGATCTTGGAGAAAGACGCGGGCTACCTCACCGCGCGCCTCGCGTGCGAAGCGGTGCTCGAAGCGTTTCTCGCCGAGGGGGGAGAGTACCACCAGCTGGGCGCCGAGCCGGGGCCCGTCGCCGCAGGGGCGATGCGCGGCCTCCGCCTGTCCGACGGCACGACCATCGGCGCCGACGCCTACGTGTTCGCGTGCGGGCCGTGGCTCGGCCGGCTGTTCCCCGACGCCCTCGGCGACCGGCTGCGCGTCACCCGGCAGGAGGTGTTTTTCTTCGGGACGCCCGCCGGCGATGCCCGCTTCCACGAGGACGCGCTGCCCGTCTGGGCGGACCACGGCCCCCGATTCATGTACGGCATTCCGGGCAACCAGTGGCGCGGGTTCAAAGTCGCGGACGACACCCGCGGGCCCGCCTTCGATCCCACTACCGGCGAGCGCGTGCCCAGCGCCGAGGGTCTCCGCGCGGCGCGCGAGTACGTCGCGTTCCGGTTTCCGGCGCTGCGCGATGCGCCCCTGCTCGAGGCACGCGTGTGCCAGTACGAGAACACGCCCGACGAGGACTTCGTGCTGGACCGCCATGCCCTGGCCGCCAACGCATGGCTCGTGGGCGGGGGCTCCGGGCACGGCTTCAAATTCGGCCCCGCCCTGGGCGAGCTCGTGGCCGGGTGCGTGCTCGGGGCCGCCAAACCGGACGCGACGTTCGCCCTGTCCCGGTTCGCCCGGCCCGCCGGGCGCTGAGCGCGGTGCGCGCGCGGCTCGAGCGCGACTTCGAACGGTTCAAACGGGACCTGCCGCGTGACTTTCCCGCCCACGTACGCGAGACCTACCGGATCGATCTCGCGGCCCGCTACCTCGGGCACCCGCTGCCGCATCCCGTGGGCAAAGGATCCGGTCAGCTCTCGCTCAATCCCGCCCAGCTCGAGGTCGACGCGGACGCCGGCCTGGCCTTCGCCGTCCTGAAAACCGTCATCGCCCAGGACGAGACGGGCTCCCGCTCGATGGACGCCTGGGCGCTGCACGAAACGCGTATGACCGTCGAGCAGCGGCGCTCGGCGAGTGGGCGCGACGGGTGGACCGTGACGTGGAAGGGCCGCGGCTGGGACCGCTCGTTCGACGAGTACCTGGCGCTGGTGCGGGCCGGCCGGGACCTGGCCCGCGCAGACCGGCTCCTGGTCGTGCCGTCCGTGAAGTACCATCTGCCGCGAATCGACGACGCGTTCCGCGAGCCGGAGTACCGCTGGACCACCCGTGCCCTGGCGGAAGCTTGGGGGGGAGGGTCGCCGCCGCTCCTCCTCGAAAAGGACTTCTCACCCACCCTCGCGGGCGATCCCCTGGCAAGCGACCGCGAGGCGATTCTGCGCTGGTTGCGCGAAGTGCCGAGCCTGGTCCGGGCGGCAGCCCCGGGGCCCGTGCGCATCGCCGTGAAGCTCATGAACGCGCGGTTCGACGACGCCTTCCAAGTCGACATGATGCGCGCCGCCGCGGAAGCCAATGGCTTGGTGGTGTTCAATCGGCTGTTCGACGCCGGGCGGGGGGTGGCGTACGGCGGCTGGGACCTGAGCGAGCGCAACCTCCGGGTCCTCGACCTCGCGGCAGCTGCCTGCCGTCCTTCCGTCGGTCCGCCGCTCTCTGGAACCGGCAACATCCACTCCGGCCGCCTGATCCTCGACTACGCCCGGCGCGGCTGCGAGTCGGTGCAGCTGCACACTTTCTTCCAGCTGCCGCTCGAGGCGTACCCGGCGACCGAGGGCCCGCGCACGGCGCGGGCGCTGCACGTGCTGGTGTTTGATCCCGGGCAAGGGCTCGTCGCCGGGCTGCTGGATCTCGAAGCCCAGGGGGTGCTGGAGCGGCGGGGCGGGGAGTTGCACTTCCTCGACGTGGTGCGCCTTGCGGATCACGCGCGCTGAGCTGTACGAGCTGCGGCTCCCGCTCATCGAGCCGTTCGTGATCTCGGGTGGCGCGATCACCGAGCGGCGCTCGCTCATCGTCGTGCTGCACGACGACGCGGGACACACGGGCTACGGCGAGAGCCCGCCGTTCGACCTCCCGTTCTACTCCGAGGAGACGCTGGCCGGCGCGCGGGACCTGCTCGAGCGTGTGCTGCTGCCCCGCGTGCGCGGGAAGGAGTTCGAGGCTCCCGAGGCGGTGGACGCGGCGCTCCGCGAGGGCGTGCGCGGCAATCCGTTCGCCCGCGCCGGCGTCGAGACGGCGGCCTGGGACCTCGAAGCCCACGCCCGGGGCACGGGGCTCGCCACCTTGCTCGGCGAGCGGCTCGCGGTTCGGCCCACCGCCACCGTCGCCTGCGGCGTAGCCCTCGGCATTCCCCCCGACCGAGATCCGGGCCGGCTCACTCGCTGGGTGTCCGACGCGTTGAAGCTCGGCTACGCCCGAGTGAAGATCAAAGTCGCGCCCGGCTGGGACGGGGACGCCGTGCGCGCCGCACGAGAGGGGATGAAGCGCAGCGGCCACGACGTCCCCCTCACCGTGGACGCGAACGGCGCTTACGTGTGGCCGGACCACGAACCGAACCTCCGAGCGCTGGACGAGGCCGGCCTGCTGTACATCGAGCAACCCCTCGCGCCCGACGAACTGGTCGGGCACTGCCGGCTCGCCCGGGAGCTCACGACACCCATCTGTCTCGACGAGACGCTGCGCAGCGCCGGCGTCGCGCGACAGATCGTGGCGCTCGAAGGCCCGAAGGTGTGGAACATCAAAGTGCACCGCGTCGGTGGGCTGACCGAAGTGTGCCGCATCTATCGCGTGGCGCAGAGCGCCGGCGCCGCCTTGTGGGCGGGGACCATGCCCGAATCGGGAATCGGATCGCAGGCGCCGCTCGCGGTCGCGGCCCTCCCCCTCTGTACCTTCCCGTCCGACCTCGAGCCCAGCTCCCGTTGGTACGGACGGAGTGTCGATGTGGTGAAGCTCACCATGGGCAAGGACGGTCGCATGGCGGTCCCCGGCACATCCGTGGCGCGGCTGCTCGACCGGGACCGCTTTCGCGGGGCCACCACGCGCCTTGTCTGACCGCCGGGCCCCTGCGGCAACGCGTTGCGGGACAGCCAGATGGCCGTCCGCTTCCGCTCGTTGACTCGGGGACTAGTTTACGGGCTGCCAATGACCAGACAACCACCGGGGTACTGGGCCACGAACCTGTACCGAGATCCGCGCCAGCGGCCGAAATCCGACTGGCCGCTGCGGGATTTGCCGACGCGAGCGGCCGGGCGGTTCAAGAAAGCCCGGGAGGGGATGCGGACGCTGAAGCACGTCACGGAGCAGATCGTCTTCCTGGGGACCACCTGGAAATGGGTGTGGATGTACGAGGTCGGCGGACGCAAGCTCGGGTACCTGCATCCCATGGAATCGGGCGTGAGCGGGACGTTCGTGCTCAGTGAGGCGGAGGAGCGGGAGCTCATCGTGGCCGACGGGTTGCCGCGGGTCGTCAAGCAGGCCGTGCGGGACGGCGCCGTGTCGGCGGGTGTGCGGTGGTGTTGGATGGATTTCACCGACCTGGACGCGGTGGCGGCGTTCGTGGAGGTCGTGCGGCTCAAGCATCATTTCCTGGCTCGACCAGACTAGCCCGCCACCGCCGCGCCGTCATGCACCCTTGCACCTTGTGCGGGGTTCGCGGCCGGCGATACATTGCGGGGCCCGCAAGCCGTTTCCGGCGCACCACCGAACCGACAGATTCGCCATCGAGGCCGACGCATTGATGACGAAACGACGTGGCAGGGTGCCGGCCGGGGTCGCTCTCGCAGTGCTGCTCACCGTTCCGTCCCCGCCCGCGGCCGCGCAGAGCGGCCAAGCCCGGCCGGTCACCACGCCCGCTTCCGTCATCAGCGATACGGGGGATCTCCCCGGTCCCCGACAGCCGATCTTCTTCCGGCACGACATCCACGCGGGCCAAGACCGGATTCCGTGCATGTACTGTCACGCGACGGTGGCCGTGTCGAGCGAGCCGGGAATTCCCGCGCTCGAGACCTGCATGGGGTGCCATCGGATCATCGGCGGGTCCACCGATGCGCACCGCGCCGAAATCCAGAAGGTGCGCACTGCCTGGCGCGACCGAAAACCTCCCGAGTGGGTCCGGGTGCACGCGCTGCCCGGGTTCGCCCGCTTTCCGCACATGCGCCACATCAAGGCGCTGGGGGCGGGGACGCCGGGCGGCGGCGCCAACACGTGCACGACCTGCCACGGCGATGTGTTTCGCATGCCGCAGGTGTATCAGGTCGCGACGCTCAAGATGGGCTGGTGCATCCGCTGCCACGTGGAGCGGAAGGTGAGCCGCGACTGCACCGTATGCCATTACTAGAGTCGGCTCGGAGCGCCTCATGACCGACGGCTTGAACCGCAGGCGGTTCCTCAAGGTCCTCGGCGTCACGGGGGGCGGGGCGGCGGCGCTGACCGCGTGCGGCATCGGCGCCGAGCCGCAGGAAAAGCTCATTTCGTACCTGATCCCGCCCGAGGATCAGATTCCCGGTACGGCCACGTACTACGCCACGACCTGCCGCGAGTGCTCGGCGGGCTGCGGGCTGCACGTGCGCGTGCGCGAAGGCCGCGCGGTGAAGCTCGAGGGGAATCCCGAGTCGCCGATCAACCGCGGGCGCCTGTGCGCCCGCGGGCAGGCCGCCCTCCAAGGCCTCTACAATCCCGATCGCATCACCGGGCCGCTCGCGCGCAACGCCGGCCGGCTCGAGCCCATGGGCTGGGACGACGCCCTCGCCCGGCTCACGACCAAGCTGCGCGAAGCGCGCGGGCGCGGGATCGTCTTCCTGACGGGCCACGAGCCCTCGGCGTTCGGCGACCTGGCGGACGAGTGGATGCGCGCCATCGGGGGGCGGCGCGTCGCTTACGAGCCGTTCGCCTTCGAGGCGCTGCGCGAGGGCAACCGGCGGGCGTTCGGCACGCCGGCCATCCCCACCTACGATTTCGCCAGCGCGCGCTACATCCTCTCGTTCGGGGCCGACTTCCTCGACAGCTGGCTGTCGCCGGTCGAATTCCAGCAGGGGTTCGCGCGCGCCCACGGGTTCCAGCGGGGGAGGGAGGGGGGGGGGATGGCCAAGTTCGTCTTCGTCGGGCCGCGGCTGTCCGTCACCGGAATGAACGCCGACGAGTGGATCGCGGCGGCGCCCGGGACGGAAGGGATTCTGGCGCTGGCGCTGGCCCAGGTGATCGTGAGCCGCCGGCTCGTCTCCCCCCCCTCCCCCCCTCCGCTCCCGGCGGAGGCCGCGCGGCTGCGCGGCCTGCTCGATGGCTACGCCCCGCGGAACGTCGCACAAGGGATCGGGATCGAAGCCGGCAGGATCGAAGCGATGGCCCGGGAGCTCGCCGCGTCGGGGGCGCCGCTGGCGGTGGCGGGCGGCATGGCCGCCCACTACCCCAACGGGGCCGACATCGTGGCGGCGGTGAACATCTTGAACTACGTCGCCGGCGCCGTGGGCAAGACCGTGAGATTCGGCGCCGATCTGGCGGCCGAGAGCGCGGGCGCGTTCCGGGAGGCCGCGGGCCTGGTCGGGGACATGGAGGCGGGTCGCGTCGCCCTGCTCCTCGTCCACGGGGCGAACCCGGGTCACTCGCTGGGCGGTGGATTCTGGCAGGCGTGGGCCAAGGTCGGGTTCAAGGTCAGCTTCTCGCCGTACCTCGACGAGACCGCCGCCGCGGCCGACCTCGTCCTCCCCGACCTGCATCCGCTCGAGCAATGGAACGACTCGCGGCCGCGTGCGGGCGTCTACGCGCTCCAGCAGCCCGTGATGCAGCCCGTGTTCCCCGAAGCGCGGCACGCGGGCGACGTGGTGCTCCGGCTGATGGGGCGGTCCGGGACGTTCAAGGACTTTCTCCAAACCCGCTGGCGCGAGCTCCACCGCCGCTTCGGCGCAGGGAAATCCGTCGAACAGTTCTGGATTGACGCCCTCGCCCAGGGCGGGATCTACGCCGATGCACCGACGAGGGCTGTCCGGCTCGGCCCCGACGCCGGCAGTCTGCCGTCTGCGGACCGCGGATCGCCGGCTGCAGACGGCAGTCTGCTGCTCGTTTTCCCGCATCCCGTCCTTCACGACGGACGCGGCGCCAACAAGCCGTGGCTCCAGGAGTTGCCGGATCCCGTGTCCAAGATCGCGTGGCACGGCTGGGTCGAGCTGCACCCCGATACCGCGGCCCAGTGGGCGGTCGTCACCGGGGACTACGTCGTGCTGAAGTCCGAGTTCGGCGCCGTGAAGGCCCCGGTCTGGGTCACCGCATCGGTGCGGCCCGGCGTGCTCGCCGTGCCCACCGGCCAGGGACACACCGCGTACGGCCGCTACGCCCGGGACCGCTCGTTCAATGCCTTCGAGCTGCTGTCGGGCGAGCCGAATGCCTTCGGCGGCCGGACGTTCGCGGTCGCGGTGTCGGTCGCGAAAACGGGCGAGCACCGCCGCATGGCCACGACGGAAGGCAACGCGCGCGAGAATGGGCAGGGCGTCGTGCAGATCCTCGGGCTCGCCCAGGCGGAAGCCCTCGCGCCCGGCCGACACCCGTTCGAGCACGAGGAATTCCCCGACTACGCCGCGGACGCGATGGAAGGCTGGGCGGAAGCGCAGCACCAGAAGACCGAGCTGGGCGATTACGCCGGAGAGCAGACCCGCTGGGGCCTCGCCATCGACCTCGCAAAGTGCACCGGCTGCTCGGCGTGCGTAACGGCGTGCTACGCCGAGAACAACATCGCCACGGTGGGCGAGGAGCTGCTGACCCGCGGACGGGAGATGGCGTGGCTCCGGATCGAGCGCTACTGGCGCACCGATGCCCACGGCGCGCCCGCCGGCGCGGTGGTGAACCCGATGCTTTGCCAGCAGTGCGGCAACGCCCCGTGCGAACCGGTGTGCCCGGTGTACGCCGCCTACCACACGCCGGACGGCCTCAACGGGCAGGTCTACAACCGCTGCGTGGGCACTCGGTATTGCGCCAACAACTGCCCCTACAAGGTCCGCTATTTCAACTGGTACAATTTCGCCGAGCCGGGCGGGGCGTGGGAAGCGTGGCCCGAGCCGCTCCATATGCTGCTGAATCCGGACGTCACCGTCCGCGAAAAGGGCGTCATGGAGAAGTGCACGTTCTGCGTGCAGCGGATCCGCGGGGCCCAGAATCAGGCCCGGCTCGAGGACCGGGAGGTGCGGGACGGGGAGATCGTGCCGGCGTGCGCGCAGGCGTGCCCGTCCGAAGCCATCGTGTTCGGCAACCTCAACGCCCGGCGGTCCCGCGTGCGCGCCCTGTCCGAAGACCCGCGCGGCTACCACGTCCTGGCGAACCTCAACACCCGGCCCGCCATCACCTACCTCGCCCGCGTCGTGCACGGGGAACCGGCGGCTCCGAGCGAACATGGCTGAGCCGGGCACGCGCGTCACGTACGACTTCGTCACCCGCACCATCGCGCGGACGCTCGGGAACCCGGGCCGGGGCTACTATCTCCTGCTCGGCAGCGCCGTGGCGATCCTCGGCGTCGGCATCGTCACGCTGCTCTTCCTGCTGCGCTACGGCCTCGGCCTCGCGGGCTACTCGCACCCGGTCTACTGGGCGGTCTACATCACGTGCTTCGTGTTCTGGGTGGGCATCGCCCACTCGGGCACGCTGATCTCGGCGATCCTGTACCTGTTCCGCTCGGGGTGGCGCACGGCCGTGTACCGCACCGCCGAAGCGATGACGGTGTTCGCCGTGATGACCGCCGGGCTGTTCCCGCTGATCCACATCGGGCGCCAGTGGTACTTCTACTGGCTGATCCCGTACCCTAACGAGCGGGGCTTGTGGCCCAACTTCAAGTCGCCGCTCATCTGGGACGAGTTCGCGATCGGGACCTACTTCACGGTCTCGACCTGCTTCCTGATCATGGGCTTGATCCCCGACATCGCCGCCGTGCGAGACCTCGCCACGGGATGGCGCAAGAAGCTCTACACGCTCACGGCGCTGGGTTGGCGCGGCACCAACGAGGAATGGCGCCATTACACCCGCGGCTACTTGTACCTCGCCGCCCTCGCCACGCCCCTCGTGCTCTCGGTGCACAGCGTCGTGTCCTGGGACTTCGCCATGGCGATCGTCCCCGGCTGGCACGCCACGATCTTCGCGCCCTATTTCGTGGCCGGCGCCATCTACTCCGGGTGCGCGATGGTGATCACGCTCCTGGTCCCGATCCGCCGGGCGTTCCACCTCGAAGAGCTGGTCACCGTCCACCACTTCGAGAACCTGTCGAAGCTGTGCCTGCTCACCGGCATGATCGTGGGCTACGCCTATGTGATGGAGTACTTCATCGCGTGGTTCGGCGGGAGCCCCAATGAGCGCGCGGCATTCTACTATCGCGCCTTCGGGGACTTCTGGTGGGCGTCGTGGACCATGATCATCTGCAACGCGTTCCTGCCCCAGCTCCTGTGGTTCAAGAAGATCCGGACCAACATCACGGCGCTGTTCGTGATCTCGATCTTCGTGAACATCGGCATGTGGTTCGAGCGCTACGTGATCATCGTCGTGTCGCTCGCGGGCGAGCCGTACAGCCCGTGGGCCAACGCCGTGTACAACCCGACCTGGGCCGACTGGGGCATCATGGCCGGCAGCTTCGGCTGGTTCTTCATGTGGTTCCTCCTGTTCGTGAAGAACTTCCCGGCCGTGTCCATCTCCGAGGTGAAAGAAGTCTTGCCGCCGCCGCGGGTGGCCGCGGGGAAGGCGGGGGCGCGGATGCACGCATGAGCACGCACCTGCCGCTCCCCAAGCCGCTCGCCGAGATCTTCCGGCCGCCTCCGACTCCGGGCGTGCTCGGCGTCTTCGCGCACCTCGACGCTACCGTCAAGGCGATCAAGCAGCTGCGCGACGGCGGCTACCACGACTTCACGGTTTATTCACCCGTCCCGCGCCACGAGATCGAGGACGCCCTCGAGCAACCCGTGAGCCCGGTGCGCATGTTCACGCTGATCGGCGGCATCGCCGGGTGCGCGACGGGGGCCTGGATCACGCTGTATATGTCCTACGACTGGCCGCTCGTGCTCGGCGGCAAGCCCATCGGCTCGGTGCCGCCGTACGTCGTGATCATGTTCGAAATGACGATCCTGTTCGGCGCGCTCAGCACGCTGCTCGGGATCGCCTTCAACTCCGCGTTCGCCGCGCGCCGGCTGGGCACGATCGCCTACGACCCGCGCTTCACCAACGACAAGTTCGGGATCTTCGTCCCGGCCGGCCCCGACACGGCCGGAGCCGTGGAGGCGCTGCTCAACGGGTGCGGGGCGGAGGAGGTGCGGCGTGCGTAGGCGCGCACTCGGGCTCCTCGGGCTGGGCATCCTGGCGGGTGGCGGGCCGCTGGCGTGCAATCCCGACGAGGTCGTCCATCGCATCGGCTGGTTCAGCACGATGCGCCACCAGCGGAACATCAAGCCGTACGCCATGCCGCTGAATCCGGTCGAGGGCGCGGTTCCCGTGACCGGGGGCGAGCTGCCGGTGTCGGCCGCGACGGCCGACCGCCTGGTGAATCCGCGGGCCAAGACGTCCGAGTCGATCAACCGGGGACAATGGGTCTATGCGACCTACTGCCTGGTCTGCCACGGCGATGCGGGCAAGGGTGACGGCCCCATCTCCGCGCTCGCCGGAGGGCCGTTCCCTGGCATCCGCAGCCTCGTGGACGACGCCGCCGGCGCCCGCACCGACGGCTACATCTATGGTGTGGTCGTGAATGCCCAGGCGCTGGGACGAGGGATCATGCCCCGGTACGGCGACAAAGTCCGCGGGACCGACCGGTGGGACGTCGTGAATTACGTCCGGACGCTCCAGGCCCAGGCCCGGAGCGGAACTCCGTGAACGCGCTGGCAGCGGCGGCCGGCGTGGATCGGGCGGCGCTGGCCCGGAAGGCCGGCGAGTTCCCGGCACGGGCGTTCATGCTGTGGGGGGCGCTCGCGGTCGCCGTGGGCGGAGCGGTGCTCCTCTGGGGGCTGCTCGGCGGCCGGCCCGAACGGACGTGGTGGGCGTATCTCCAGAACTTTGTCTTCTGGGCCGGTCTCGCCCAGGCGATGGTGGTGTTCGCGGCCACGCAGAAGCTCGCCAAGGGACACTGGTCGGGTGTGGTGATCCGCTTCGCCGAGGCCGCCGTCCTGTTTCAGTTCGTCGCCCTGATGCTGTTCGTCGGCCTCTTCGTCGGCCGAGAGCACATCTTCACCTGGCTGCACGAGCCGCGGCCCGAGGTCGGCGGCTGGCTCACCAGCCGGTGGTTCTTCCTGCGCAACGGCGCGATCCTCGCGGGGATGGCGTGGCTCTCGTGGCGCTTCGTCCACCACGACATGGCGCCGGACATCGAGGAGCTAGCCACCGGCCGCCCCGTCGAGCCGGACGCGGCCGCGCAAGGCTTGATCACACGCGAGGCTGCCTTCGTCGTAGTGGGCTACGCCTTCGGCTACAGCCTGCTGGCCTACGATCTGATCATGTCGCTCGCCCACAAGTGGGTGAGCAACCTGTACGGCGCGTTCTATTTCATGGGGAGCTTCCTCGCCGCGCTGATGGGACTCGCGGTGCTCGCGCTCACCCTGCGGCGCGCCATGGGCCTCGGGCCCCTGTTCTCCATCCGCCAGCAGCACGACCTCGCCAAGCTGTGCTTCGGGTTCACGGTCTTCTGGGCCTACCTCATGTGGTCCCAGTTCCTCGTCATCTGGTACGGCAACCTGCCGGAAGAGACGTACTTCATCTTCTACCGCCTGTGGGGTCCGTGGGAGCCCGTCGGCGTCGCGGTGTTCTTCCTGGTGTTCGTCATTCCGTTCATCGGGCTGCTGGGCGTGAGGCCGAAGAAGTATGCGCCGACGCTGTTCGCATTCGCCGGCATCAGCCTGATCGGCATCTGGCTGGAGCGCTACCTCGAGGTCGTCCCCTCGATCAACCACGGCGCCGGGCCCGCGATCGGGATCCCGGAGATCGGCGTGACGCTGTTCTTCGCCGGCCTGTTCCTCCTGGCGTACGCCTGGTTCGCCGCGCGCTATCCCATGATCTCCCCGCGGCTGGCCGCCGACACGCTGGAGCGGGAACAGC
Source organism: Gemmatimonadales bacterium (assembly GCA_050732995.1). Classification (GTDB taxonomy): domain Bacteria; phylum Gemmatimonadota; class Gemmatimonadetes; order Gemmatimonadales; family GWC2-71-9; genus JBOHSA01. The sequence continues at coordinate 16,398 of JBOHSA010000022.1, forward strand.
ACTGATGACCGCCAGCCATTAGCCATTGGCTGTCAGCCTGATCGGCCAAAGGGGCCCCGGAATCCACGACGGGGCCCCTCTGGCGTACTGGTGGGTAGGAGATCAGGCTTAGGCAATTCTACCGACCGTGAGGGGGTCATATGCGACTGGCACGTTGGACGGTGATCGGAGCGGCGGTGCTGGCGGCCTGCGGCGACGACTACGGCACGAACGGCGGGGGTTGCCAGCCCACGTCCTCGCAGGTGTGCATGGGGCTCAGTACCTTCAACCCTACCACCCGCAACGTGACCGCGGGCACGACGGTCGAGTGGGTGAACGGGAGCGGAGTCGGTCACACTGTAACCAACAACCCCGGATCGGGCGAGACGTTCAATCAGGCGGTCGGCGCGGGCGGCACGTTTACTCATCAATTCAATACGCCGGGCACATACCAGTACCACTGCATGATCCACGGCACGCCCACGACCGGGATGCGGGGGACGATTCAAGTCAACCCGTGAGCGACAGCCTCGAAGCCTTTCGCCATTTCCGCGAGAAAATGAACGCCGCGATCCTCGAGGCGGGCAACGTCACGATCAACCGCTTCTTCGCGCTCGACACCCGGACCTACGAGGCCGGGGCCCTGCCGGCCAAGACGAAAGAGCTCCTCGGTCTCGTGGCGTCGTTGGTCCTGCGGTGCGACGACTGCATCACCTACCACATCGTGCGCTGCCGTGAAGAAGGGGTCTCGGACGCCGAGCTCTACGACGCTTTCGCGGTGGCGCTCGTGGTGGGCGGGTCGATCGTGATTCCCCACTTGCGCCGGGCGGTGGCGCAGCTCGAGGAGCTGCCCGCGAAATGAACGTCTGGCGGGCGGCGGCGGATCTGGCGCGGGCCGGCGCCCGAGGGGGGGCGGGAGGGGGGGGCGCGCTCGCGACCGTGGCCCGGACTCGCGGCTCCACCCCGGTGCCGGCCGGCACCAAAATGCTCGTCGGGCCTCAAGGCCGGCTGATCGGAACCGTGGGTGGCGGCTGTGTGGAGGCGGATGTGATCCAGGCCGCGCTCGAGGCCCAGCGGCGCGGGGCACCAGCTCTTGTCACGCACACCCTCAACGCCGACCTCGCCGGCGATCTGGGGCTGTCCTGCGGGGGCACGGTGGACATCTTCGTCGAGCCGCTCGTCCCGGAAGAGTCCTACGTCCGCGTGCTCGAGCAGGCGGCCGAGGTGGAGGCGGGGGTCGTCACGACCGCCACTCAATGGCCCGCCGGCCCCGACAAGACCTTCGCGCCCCTTCCGGCGGACGCACCCTCCGGCAAGGCCGCGACGTTGTCACGGGACCGCCGTTTCGTCATCGAGCGCCTGGCCCCGGCGCCGCGCGTCGTCGTGTTCGGCGCGGGGCACGTCGGGACCGCCATCGCCCGCGCCGCCGCCGCGGCCGGCTTCCGCGTCACCGTGATCGACGACCGCCCGGATTACGCGGACCCCGCGCGGTTCCCCGACGGGACCGCCGTGCTCGCGGCGGAGGTCGACGAAGCGCTCGCGCAGTGCCGTCTGAGCGCGGCCGACGCGGTGGTGATCGCTACGCGGGGGCACCGTCAGGATGCGCTGATTCTCGAGCGGGTCGCGACGTCCCCCGCCGGCTACGTCGGCCTGCTCGGCAGCCGCCGCAAGAAGCTGGTGGTGACCAAGGGACTCACCGGCGCCGGCGTGCCGCGCGAGGCGCTGGCGCGGGTGCGCGTCCCGGTGGGGCTCGCGATCGGGGCGGTGACGCCGGAGGAGATCGCGGTGAGCGTCGTGGCGGAGCTCGTCGCCTGGCGGCGACAGGGTCTATCGGATCGGAACCACCTTCTCCAGTAGCTTGCGCAGCGAATCCGCCGGCAGTGGCCCCGCGATTTCGATCCGTAGGGACCCCAGCAGTCTGCTGAGGAGCTGGTTGGCGCGCCGCCGGGAATCGGCTTCCTCCCGGGCTCGGATGGCCATCGTGTCCCGCGATACCGCCGCGTCCACGACGATCAGAGGATCGCGCCGCTCATACAACCGAATCACGACTCCCTCTCCCCGCGGGTCGAGGATCTGCTCCACGAGCACGACGCCGTCGCCCAGAATCGAGCCTCGGATGCGGCGGATGGGGAGGTCCGGAATCACGGCCAGCTCGGCGCCAAGCAGGGCGCGGGCCGAGTCGCTGGTAATGGGCGGCCAGGTTAGGGCAATGTCGCGCGCGACCTGCGGTGCCGGAATCCCGGCCGCGGCGCGGCCCTCCTCGGTCGGTCGGACATTGGCGACGGCGAGCGACTGCGGGGTCACCGCTTTAGCCACGCGGTCGCGGGCCGCCAGCGTATCGCCCGGCACAGTGGGGAGAGGAGTCGGGGGG
>JBOHSA010000023.1:0-3220 GCA_050732995.1 Gemmatimonadales bacterium
GGGCCACAACGTCACGTTCGAGGACGGGCAGGGGTCCTCGAGCACCAAGACGTCGGGCACGCACAGCCGGAGCTTCTCCAGCGCCGGATCGTTCCGGTATCGCTGCACCATTCACTCGACCGGCTTCTCCCCCGGCGGCGGCCAGATGGTCGGCTCCGTGACGGTGCAATGACGGCGTTCGACGCCTAGCAGGGTGCTGAAGAATGGGTGAAACGATGCGAGAGCGGCGTGTGCACGGCTCGGTTGCGCGGTCTGCGCTGCGGGTTCGGGTGCGGTCTCGGCGTCGTGCGCATGTCGCGGCGGTCCGCCTAGCTCGGGAGCGGCGCGAGTCGACTCAGCCGCAGCAGGTTGTATGCGCCAGATGCGCTCCAGATGCCCGACTCCCTCGGGCGTCGGGTCGGCGGCGAACTGGACGGCGTTGATCGCGCCCACCGACGAGCCGACGACGAAGTCGGGCTGGACGCCGTCCTGGACCAGCGCCCGCAGCATGCCGACAATCTGAGGACCCTCCGAATAGTTCCTGGAACTATCTCGCTGCGTGCCCGATTAGGGGATGATGCAGACCAAACTGAAGCCAACAGGGAGAGACGAATGGCACGCTTGAACTATGGACGTGCGGTCGCGGCTGGAGCGGTCGGCACCGCCGCCATCACGATGTTGATGCTGGGCGGGCCGCTCATGGGCATGCCGAAGATGCCGATCGGTGAGATGTTGGGAAGCTTCCTGCATATCGGCTCTGCCGCCGGATGGGCGATGCACGTCGTCATCGGGCTGGGGCTCGCGTTGATCTACGCGGGGTGGGTCGCCGCGCGGTTGCCCGGCGCGCCGGCGTTGCGCGGCGCGATGTACGGCTTCGGAGTATTCCTCCTCGCCCAGATCGTCGTGACCCCGATGATGGGTGGCGGGGTGTTCTCCGGAGGCAACATGCCGATGATCGTTGGTAGCCTGATGGGGCACCTCGTGTACGGGGCGCTCGTCGGGTTGATCTATGGAGAGCCGGCAGGACTCGCGCAGCTCTCGCGGGTTTGAGGTTCAGCCGGCGACGGACCGGGGACGGCGCATCGCGACCCACGCGTCGAGCGCCCAGGCATCGCGGTCGCGCAACAGGTATAGCGCGATGAGAGCACCGCAGACCGGCAGCCCAGCAAAAACGGCTGCCCATGGATCGCGCAGCTGGCCCCACAGGAGCAGCACGGACGCCACGTGTGCAAGAAGCGCCGCTCCGTAGCTCCAGCGCCGTCCCACGCCAAGCACGATGAATCCGCCGAGGGCACCCTCGAGTATCGCCACGATGCTCAGAAGACTCGACGGGACCGCCAGCCTTCCGATTCCGACGAGCAGGAATACACCCAGGGACGCTCGCAGGATAACTAGCGCCCAGCGCTCGGTGCGCGCGCGCGACCCCATCGCCGGACCGGGTGGCGGGAGTGGTGCGGTGGCCCTCGGAGTAGGCCGACGCTCTACGCCTGCCGCTCGCGCTCGTTCCCCAGGGTGGCCCCGGGCCCCGGATGCGTTCCCTAGCACGACGCCCGCCACCTTCTCGACGAGCGCGGGCGAGGGACCGGGACCTTGCGCGCGCTGACGTGCCACCGCCGCCAGGAAGGCGTACTCGAAACGGTACTGGGGGTAACAACGCGCACACTCCGCCAGATGATCGGCGATAGCGCCAGCCCGCTCGGCCGGGAGCTCGCCGTCGAGATAATCCCACAGCTCGGTGATGGCTTCCTGGCAGGAGATCATCATGGCGTCGGCTCCGCGCCCTGCCGAGGAGGGATCAGGCCGGCGTCCATCGCATATGCCAAGAGATCCTGCTGAAGCAGGCGTCGGCCCCGAAACAAGCGCGACCGGACGGTTCCGACGGGGATCGCGAAAATCGCGGCCACCGCCGTGTACGACTGATCCTCGATGTCCACCAGCGCAACGACGGCACGGTACTCTTCAGGGAGCTTGTCCAGGGCCTTGCGGACGGCATCGTCCACGTCCGTCCGTTCGAACACCGCCCCGGTCGGATCGGAGGCGGCCACGGTGCCGTGCACGGCGGCTGCCCCCATCGCTTCCAATTTCGCGTCGTCGGTGGCGACCTCGCGCGCGTCCCGCATGGCTCCCTTCACGAACACGTTCCGGCAAATGGTGAACAACCACGCGCGGCAGTTCGTGCCGGGTGTGTATTGGTCCCGATGGGCGAGGGCTCGCAGGTAGGTCTCCTGGACGAGATCCTCGGCGGCGGAGACCGTACGGGCTTGCCGCAGCGCAAACCGGTGCACCGCCTCGATGGAGGCGAGCAGCTCCTCCTCGAACGTGGGAGTGTCCGTCTCCGACGGCGGCGTCATGGGCCTGATGACCGAATCCTCGGGTGGCGTAGCGGGTTCCTTCCGCGCTTGAGCGACGCGCGTGTGTGAAGGAACGCCGCCGGGCGCCCCTCCGGATTCATTCAGGGAACCTAATCGCCCCGTGCGGGATTGGCCCGTGTGCGTACTTCCGCTCGAACAGCATCGTAGTCGGAGGTCGGCATGACGGTACTCGCAGAGCGCACCCCGCTCCACGTTCCCGAACTTCACTGGTTCGAGGACGACGGACTCACCTATGCCGTGGACGGCGCGGCGCCGAACTGGGTGGTTGTCGAGCCGGCCGGTCGTGACGTGCTGGAGACCATCGCCCGCGGGCAGGGATCAACGACGTTCAGCGAGCTGGTGGCGCGGTACGTAGGCGACCAGCAAATGCAACTATTTACCGGGCCGTTCCGTCTAAGGGGGGTGGCCCACCCCCTCTTTGAGGATCCGAGGAACGCCATGGCTCGCTTCGTCTCGCCGCTCGCGGCCGTCTTGCTCACCATCGTTCTCCCTGCCGTCGCGGCCGCTCAGGCGTCGGCCGATTCTTCATCTCCCACCGCACGACACATCGTTGCGGCACGTGTCGACGCCGCCGCCCCAGTTCTCGACGGCCGGTTGGACGATGCCGCCTGGGCCACGGCGGACCCCGCGACTGGGTTCGTGCTCCGCGAGCCGACCGAAGGTGCACCGGCCCCGGAAGGGACCGAAGTGCGGTTCGTTTACACGACAGGCGCGCTGTACATCGGCGCCCGGATGCACAGCACCGATCCGGCGGGTATTCTGAGACTGGTCGGGCGTCGCGACCGAGACGTCCCATCCGAACAACTGGTGATCTCCCTCGACACCCGCGCCGACCGCCGCACGGCCTACAGTTTCGCGATCACCCCTGG
>JBOHSA010000024.1:0-29118 GCA_050732995.1 Gemmatimonadales bacterium
GGGGTTCTCCTTCATCGAGCTGCTCGTCGTGCTCGTCATCATCGGGATCCTGGCGAACCTGGTCGTCCCTACGTACGGCACCATCAAGCGGCGGGCCGAGGCGGCGCACATCATCGGCGACATGAGCGCGATCCGGATCGCTGCGCTGAACGCCTACGCCGCAACGGGGGAGTTTCCGCCGACTGCCGCCTGGGGCGAGGTGCCCGACGAGTTCACCGGCACGCTGCCGAACGGTTTCGACTTCCAGTACAAGACCGCCGCCTATCGGTGGCGGCGATGGTCCCTGCCCAACGGCCTCCCGGCCGATCCCGCGCAGACGGTGTTGGTCGGCCTCGAAATGCAGACTACGGACGAGGGCCTTGTGGCGTCGGTCAAGGGGCTGTACCGCGGCGCCGTCGCCTTCGGCACGTCCACGCAAATCACCTTTGTCCTTCAGTAGGCGGATACCATGATCGGTGCGTTGCTGCTCTCCATGCTCGCGCTCCAGAATCCTTCTCCCGCCCCCGCCCCCGAGCTCGTGTCCCCCCTCGGGCGGGCGTTGCTGGCCCGTCCCGACACGGCGGGCGCGATCGCGAAAGCGGAGAGCGCGCTCGCCCGGGCGCCGCGGGACGTGGACTCCTTGATCGCGCTCGGGCAGGCGTTCGCATCGGTGTGGCGTTACCGGGAGGCGATCGAGGTCTACACCCGCGCCGTCACCCTGGCCCCCGCGCGGGCCGTGCTGTTTCGTCATCGTGGGCACCGCTACATCTCCACCCGGCAGTTTCCCCGGGCGGTCGCGGATCTGGAGCGGGGGGCGGCGCTGGACTCCACGAGCTACGACATCTGGTACCATCTCGGGCTCGCCTATTACCTCACCGGCCGGTTCGACGCGGCCGCGCGGGCCTACCGTCGCTGCCTCGCCGTCGCCACGACGCCCGACAACGTCGTGGCCGTCTCGGACTGGCTGTGGATGGCGCTGTCCCGCGCGCGACAGGACTCCGCCGCCGCCCAGGTACTCGCCGCCATCGGCGACAGCTTGGCCGTGGGAGAGAGCAGCGCCTATTACGGCCGGCTGCTGTTCTACAAGGGGCGCCGGAGCGAGGCGGATCTCCGCACGCTCATGGCCGCGAGCGAGCTGCAGCACGCCACCATCGGCTACGGGCTGGCCAACTGGTACCTGATTCGCGGGGACACTGCGCAGGCCCGCACGTTGTTCCGCACCATCGTGGAAGGGAACTACTGGCCCGCGTTCGGGTTTATCGCGGCAGAGACCGAGCTGCGGAGGATGCGGTGACGAGCCTGAACGCGCCGTTGTACGATCCGCGCCTCGTCCAGCCGATGCGCGAGGAGCTGACCCGGATCGGCTTTCGCGAGCTGCGCACGCCGGAGGAGGTGGATGCGGCCCTGGAGGAGAGGGCGCAGGGCGCCGCCGAGCCGACGCTGGTCGTCGTCAACTCGGTGTGCGGCTGCGCCGCCCGCAACGCCCGCCCGGCGGTCGCCCTCGCGGTCCGGCATGACAAGCGTCCGGCGCGGCTCTTGACGGTGTTCGCCGGTCAGGAGGCGGAGGCGACGGCGCGGGCGCGGAGCTACTTCACCGGGTACCCGCCCTCTTCCCCGCAGATGGCGCTGTTCCGCGACGGCGCGCTCGTCTTCATGCTCGAGCGGCGGCAGATCGAAGGTCGGGACGCGCGAGACATCGCGGCGGATCTCGTAGCCGCGTTCGAGCGGTACTGCTAGCTACAACACCCGCTCCCGCCGCACCCGCACGTCCACGATCTTGTCCACCCAGGACCAGAGCGAATCCTGTCGCTCGATTGAGACGCCGTCCAGGAGGTGGCGACGCCACCCCTTCATGACTTCTGCGTCCTGCGTCCAGAGGCGGACCCGCTTGCGCGGCACCCGGCTCTCCCACAACTGTGCGACCGGGGGGTCGGCGTAGAGCAGCCGCACGGTCACGTTGCGGGACAGGTATTCGAGCGGGCTCAGTTCCACGCGCGCGTACCGTTGCTCGGGTGTCAGCCGGCCCGCGCCTGGATAGTCGGGCTCACCGTCGGAGACGAGTACGATGTTCAACGGAGCCAGGATGAGATTGTTGCGTCGCACGTGCACGGCGGCGCGCTGGAAGAACGCGTTGAAATCGGTGATCGGGTCGGTCTCGGGGAACCAGGCCCGCAGGTCGGCCGCGATCTGCGCGGGCGACTTCCCGGTGAGGTCCTGGATCGGATGGAACACCTTGGCTTGCCCCGGGCGCTCGCCGCCGAGCTCCCCGATGAACACCGCCGTATTGGGGCGCAGCCCGCCGATGCCGTTCACGTGGCCGTAGATGTAAAGGGCCGCGAACTCGATCGCCTCGTCGAACACCGGGTTGCGCCGGAACGAGCCGCTGATGTCGAGCCCGATGACGAGGGTCGAGCGGGGGGGAGGCGCGTTTTCGGGACGCGAGCACGCCAGCAGCCCCAGAACGAGGGACGCCGACGCGGCCAGGCGGGGGGCGGGGCGCATCAGCGGGCTCCTTCCGCGGGGACTTTGCCGGCGAACGGTGTGCTCGCCAGCACGTCCTCGAGCGACCGGAACGGCAGGGAGAAGTGCGCCCGGCCGATGAAGATCACGAAGAAGAAGTTGAATCCCGCGGCCACGAGCTGGAGAATGGGGAGCGACAAGAGCTCGAAGACCTCCCGCGCTTCCTTCTTGAACCACTCGCGCTCGGCCTTGAGCGCGCTGATCGGCCCGCGCCAGAAATCGGGTTCGGGCTGCGCAGCGCTGCCGCCGCCCTGCTCCACAGCGAACGCTTGCCGGCCCAAGAGGCCGATGAGTGCGGGCGCCCCGAAGCGACCGAACAGGAACCACGTCATCCCGCGCACGCCCACCCACCCGAGGAAGGCGATCGTCAGCGTGCCGCCCACGCCTAGGGTCACGCCCTGTTGCGCCAGCCATGGCGTGATCGCGTCGACCAGCTCCCGATAGAGGAACAGCACCTCGAATAGCGCGACCGTCATCTCCACGAGCACCATGAAAACGATCTGCCCCACCTGACGCGTCTTGACCGCGTCGTTGAGCACCTGGATGCAAGCGAAGGAGCCCGCGATCAGGACCCACAGAAACACCCACAGGGTCAACACGAGCAAGATGGGGTTCACCTCGTAGCCCGTGAGGTCGGCCAGCAGCTCGCTCATGGTCGGGCGCAGCGTGAACGTGAAAATCGTCGCCTCGATCGCAGACCAGAACACCAGCAGGAAAAAGGCCGGCCACGGCACACCGGGCCGGCGCGAGGTCGCATCGAGCATGGCGAGCGGAGAGGTCACGGCTCCTTTCAAGGTCCCCCATACCAGGTTGACCGTGAGCTTGAGCAGCCCCCACAGCCACCCAATGAGCACGAAGAGAAAGCGGACTAAGCCGGCCCAGTAGAACCACACCATGCGGCCGGCGTCCCACCAGGACATCAGGAGCGCCGTGAGCAGCGAGGCGGCCCGCCCCAGCCGGAACGGGATCGTATAGATGGACACCATGGTGCCCCACACGCCGGCTACGAGTACCGCCGCGGGCAGAAAGAGGAGCAGGGACATCCCGACGATGGCGCCGAAGGACTCACCCCCCAGAACCAAGCCGAACACCTGGGCCTGCCAGTCGACGATCCACGAGAGCCCGGCCCAAATCCAGCCCCATAGCGTCGAGAGTATCCAGCTCCACTGCTCGGTCTGGACGGTGCCAACGGTGTCTTGCATGGACGTTCCCCTTCCCAGGATGGGAATGCGGCTGCACGGCCCGAGGGCGCGGACCCCACGTTAGGGGGTCGCCCTGGCCTGTCAAGGTCGCTTGGTGATCTGGATCACCCCCTGGGGCGACTTGCGGCGGCGGCCGATTGTAGATACTGGTGGACGTATGGCGGACGACACCCCGAAACGTCTCATCGTCGTCGGTGACCGCGTGCTCGTCACCCCGGCCGAGGGCGAAGAGCGCACCAACGTCGGCCTGTACCTGCCGGCGACGGCGCTGGAGAGTCGCCAGGTCCAGGGCGGCCGCATCGTGGCCACCGGCCCCGGCACGCCCATGACCGAGCCCGCCAGCATGGACGAGGAGCCGTGGAAGATCCGGGGTGCCGAGGTGAAGTACCTCCCGATGCAAGCCGAAGTCGGTGACTACGCCCTGTTCTTCCGCAAGGCGGCCGTGGAGCTTACGTTCGAGGGCAAGAGCTACCTCGTCGTGCCCCAGGCCGCCATCCTCGTGCTGGTACGGGAGCGGGAGCTGCGAGGAGGGCGGTCCCCATGAGCGAGTTCGGGTGGGCGCGGAGCCGCGGCAGCCACGCCCAGCGTCGCGGGCTGCGGCGCGGCGAGTGGTACCGCGTGCTCGCCGAGCCGGGCGATGAGTGGGTCCTGCTGGAGGTCAATCAGCTCGAAGTGCGCATCACGCGCGAGCACGTCCTGGTCCGCCCGGAGCCGCCCAGCCAGTGGAGTGTGGTGCACCTGACGCCCGAGGAAGCGGCCGTGGAAGCGCGGAAGCACGGGCACGCGAACGACGAAGCGCACCGCACCTACCTCGTGTGTCCCGGTTGTCACGTCCGCCTCCACGTCGCCGACCGGCCGAACGAGCGTCGGTGCGAGCTGTGCGGTCGGAACCGCCGCGTGGATTGGAGCGATATCGCCTAGGCACGCGTGGAAACACTCCTGCCCGCAACATTCGGGCTCCGGTTTTCCCCCCGGAGCCCGTTTCGTTGGGACGCATGGGCAGCTTCTCCGGTGGGCTGGCACGGGCCCGAGACCTCCTCGCCGACCGATTCGGCTATCCCGCCTTTCGGGTCCACCAGCTCCGGGTGCTCGGGCCGTTGCTCGCCGGTCGCAACGTGCTCGCCGTCCTGCCGACCGGGGCCGGGAAGTCGCTGTGCTTCCAGGTGCCGGCTCTCATGGCCGATGGGCTTACCCTCGTGGTTTCTCCCCTCATCTCCCTGATGCAAGACCAGGTGCGCGCCCTGCGCCGGCGCGGGATCGCGGCCGCTTACGTGAACAGCATGTTGGACCGCGACCAGCGGCGTGTGGTGCTCACGGCCGCGCTCTCGGGCGGGCTGCGCCTGCTCTATTGCGCGCCCGAGCGGTTGAGTGGGCTGGTGCGGCGGCTGCGCGGCGCGGGGCGCCGAGTGGCGCTCTTCGCCGTGGACGAGGCCCACTGCATCGTGGAGTGGGGGAACGAGTTCCGGCCGGTCTACCGGGCGCTCGGGCGGTACCGCTGGCTGCTGGGCGACCCGGTGACGGTCGCGCTCACGGGCAGCGCGACGCCGGCGACGCGCCACGAGATCCTCGCGGTGCTCCGGATGCGCGACGCCGACGTCGTGATCACGTCGTTCGATCGGCCGAATCTCACGTTCGCGGTGGAGCGGGTGGCGGACGACCGCGCCCGGTTCGCGCGGGTCCGGGCGCTGCTGCGGGATACCCACGGGCCGGTCATCCTGTACGCGCCCACGCGCCGGCTGACCGAGCTCGTGGCGCGGGCGTTGCTGCGCATGGGCGTGCGGGCCCTGCCGTACCACGCCGGGCTCACGCCTGCGATCCGTCGTGCGGTGCTGCTCGCGTTTCTGCGTGGTCCCGCGCCGGTCGTGGTGGCCACCAGCGCCTTCGGGATGGGGATCGACAAACCCGATGTGCGACGCGTGCTCCACTGGGGGCCGCCCCGGAGCCTGGAGGGCTACTACCAGGAGGCAGGTCGGGCCGGGCGGGACGGCCGGCCTGCCGAGTGCCGTATCCTGTGGCGGCCGTCGGATTTCGACTGGGGCGCAATCGCTCCGGAGATGCGGCGCTACGTCGAGGCTCGGCGCTGCCGGCGGCGCATGCTGCTGCAGTACTTCGGGGAACGGCTCGAGCACTGCGCCGGGTGTGATCGGTGCGTCTGACCTGGCGACTTCGCCGTCAGGGCAACTGCCCAACTATATTCATTCGCATGCACGACACGCTCTACTTCACCGACCACCACCTCCAGGTGCGTGAGATGGTCCGGGACTTCGCCCGGACGGTGGTGGCGCCGACGGCGCGCCAGTACGACCTCGAGAGCCGGTTCCCCTGGGACAACGTCAAGCGGATGGCCGAGCTCGGGCTGTTCGGCATCCCGTGGCCCGAGGAGCTGGGCGGTGCGGGGATGGACTATCTCTCCTACATCATGGTGATCCACGAGCTGGCCAAGGTGGACGCGAGCCACGCTATCACGGTGAGCGCCCACACGACTCTGGCCACGTCGCCGATCATGGACTTCGGGTCGGAGGCGCAGAAGCGCGCCTACGTCCCGCTGCTCGCGACGGGAAAGGTGCTCGGCGGCTTCGGGCTCACCGAGCCGGGCGCGGGCTCCGACGCCGGCGGCACCAAGACCGTCGCCGTGGACCGGGGGGATCATTACGTCCTGAACGGCTCCAAGATTTTCATCACGCACGCGGGGGTCGGGGAGATCTTCGTCGTCACCGCCCGGACCGACCCCACCGCCCAGAAGACGCGCGGTATCACCGCCTTCATCGTGACCAAGGACACGTGCGACCTGGACGAGACCCGGCGCGTGGGCATCGGCCACGACCCGGCCCTGGCCAAATGTCCGGGCGTCGCGGCGGCGAAGAAGGAAGACAAGCTGGGGTGGCGCGCCTCCGACACCCGCGAGCTGGTCTTCGCGGACGCCGTCGTCCCCAAGGACAACGTGCTCGGCCCCATCGGCTACGGGTTCCGCCAGTTCCTCCACACGCTCGACGGCGGCCGCATCGGCATCGCCGCGCTGTCGCTCGGGCTCGCCGAGGGCGCGCTGGAGCAGTGCCTTGCGTACACGACACAACGCAAGCAGTTCGGCCGGCCGGTCGCGAGCTTCCAGGGCGTGCACTTCGCGCTCGCCGACATGGCGACCGAGATCGAAGCCGCCAAGCATCTGGTCTATCACGCCGCCTGGCTCAAGCAGCACGGCCAGCCGTTCAAGCAGGCGGCGGCGATGGCCAAACTGTACGCCTCCGAGCTGTGCATGCGCGCGACCACCAAGGCGGTCCAGCTCCACGGCGGCTACGGCTACACGACGGACTACCCGGTGGAGCGGATGATGCGGGATGCCAAGATCTGCGAGATCGGCGAGGGGACGAGCGAGATTCAGCGCATCGTCATCGCACGGCAGCTGTTGGGGCAGCTCATCGACTGAAGGTGCCTGCCCGCTTTCGCGTTAGGTTCCCTGCCGAATCCCGAGCACCCTCACCAGAAACGCCCACCGATCCGCCTGCTCGTCGATGATCTTGGCGGTGGGCTTGCCCGCCCCGTGGCCCGCCTTGGTCTCGATGCGGATCAGGGTCGGTGCCGGCCCCGCCTGAGCGGCCTGGAGCGCGGCGGCGAACTTGAACGAATGGCCCGGCACGACCCGATCGTCATGGTCGGCCGTCGTGATCAGCGTAGCGGGGTAGTGGGTGCCCGGCCGGAGGTTGTGGAGCGGGGAGTACGCCCGCAGGAACGGGAAGTGCTGGGTGCTGTCGGCCGAGCCGTACTCCGTCACCCACGCCCAACCGATCGTGAACTTGTGGAACCGGAGCATGTCCATGACGCCCACGGCGGGCAACGCCGCCCCGAAGAGCTCGGGCCGCTGCGTCATGGCGGCACCGACCAGCAGGCCGCCGTTCGAGCCCCCGCCGATCGCGAGCTTCGCCGGCGCGGTGTAGCGCTCCCGAATCAGAAACTCGGCCGCGGCGATGAAGTCGTCGAACACGTTCTGCTTGCGCTCGAGCATGCCGGCCTGATGCCACTCTTCCCCGTATTCACCGCCGCCCCGCAGGTTGGGGACGGCATAGACGCCGCCCTGCTCCAACCAGACCAGGATGCCGAGGGAGAACGCCGGCGTGAGGCTGATGTTGAACCCGCCGTAGCCGTAGAGATAGGTCGGGTTCGAACCGTCCCGCCGCAGCCCGCGCCGGTGAGTGAGGAACATCGGCACCCGGGTGCCGTCCTTGCTCCGCGCGAACACCTGCCGCGTCTCGTAGCGGCTCGGGTCGAAGTCGATCTCGGGCGCCTTGAACACCGACGTGAGGCCGGTCGCGAAGTCGTAGCGGAAGATGGTCGTCGGGTACAGGAACGACGTGAAGGCGTAAAACATCTCCGTGTCGTCGCGCTCCCCAGTTACCCCGCCGACGGAGCCGAGGGCCGGCAGCTCGAGCGCCCGCACGGGACGGCCGTCGAGGGCCACCAGGCGGAGTCGCGAGCGCGCGTCGTGCAGCTCCTCCACCACGAAGGTGTGGTGCACGATCTGCGCGCCCTCGATCACATCCGACCCCTGCGGGATCACCTCGCGCCAGGCGGCGCGCGCGGGACTGCGCGTGTCGATCGCGATCACCCGCTTGCGCGGCGCTTCCGCGTCCGTGAGGAAATAGAACACCGGACCGTCGTTGCCCACGAATCCGTAGCTCGCGTCGAACTCGTCGAGCAGCGGCACGACCCGCGGCGCCGCCGCCGCGACCGCGGGGTGTGCCGGATCCTGGAGGTCGAGGGAATAGACCCGGTTCCGGCGATCGGTGCCGAGCCACAGCGTGAGGATCAGGTACCGTCCGTCGTCGGTCACGTCGGCCCCGATCCCCCAGTCGGGCTGGTCGGAGCGCTCGTAAATGAGCACGTCTTCCGCCTGCGCCGTGCCGAGCCGGTGGTAGTAGAGCGTATGATTCCGGTTCACGGCGAGCAGCGGGTTGCCGCCCTCGGGCGCGGGATAGCGGCTGTAGAAGAACCCCGCGCCATCGTGCGTCCACGCCAGGCCGGAGAACTTGATCCACTGGATGCGGTCCGGCAGATCGCGCCCCGTCGACACCTCCCGGACCCGGGCCTCCACCCAATCCGAGCCGCTGGCGGAGGTCCCGTAGGCGAGGAAGCGGGCATCCTCGGATAGGGCCAGCGCCGACAAGGCGACGGTCCCGTCCGCCGACAGGAGGTTCGGGTCGAGGAGCACGGCCGGCTCACCCGTGAGCGAGCTCTGCGTGTGCAGCACCGATTGGTTCTGCAGCCCATCGTTCTTGAAGAAGAAGTAGCGGCCGCGCTTCTTGAACGGCGCGCCGTAGCGCGGATAGTCCCACAGCGCGGTCAGGCGGCGGCGGATCGCCTCGCGCACCGGGATCGCCTCGAGAAAGCCGAACGTCACCCGGTTCTGCGCCTCGACCCAGCCCCGAGTCTCCGGAGCGTCCACATCCTCCAGCCAGCGGTAGGGATCGGGCACCTTGGTGCCGTGATAGTCGTCGACCTGATCCGCTCGCCGGGTCGGCGGATACTGAATGCGCTGGCCGGGCAGCTGAGGGGGGTGGGATGCCGCGCCGGCCAACGCCGCAAACAACAGCATGGGCAAGAGACTCCTCTTCCTATCCGCGTGGTTCATGCCGCAACTCCGCTCCGGGTGGGCCGCGTCGCGAAGCATCTCTCCGGTCGGGGGCGCGGTCAAGGCGCGCGGCATATTGACGTAACTCCCCGCCGCGCATAAGTTTACTGCATGCATTGGCCCACCGCGCCGCTGGCCTCGATCGCCCGCTCCGTTCGCCTGCCGGCGGAGGGAACCGCGACAGCGCGCAGCCGGGCCAATCGAGTCATCTCATCGCCTGCTTTTTCGGACGGAATGAGTTCTTGTTGGAACCATCTCAGGATCCCGGTCGGCTGCTGGCCCAGCGGGATCGAGGGGAAGTGCTTTGAAGCGCGAGATTCTCATCAGCGGAAGCCCGCGGGAAACCCGCGTAGCGATCCTGGAGGACGATCGCCTTGTTGAGCTCCTGGTCGATCGCCCCGACGCCCGCCGCATGGTGGGCGACATCTACCTCGGCAAAGTCGACGCCGTCCTGCCGGGGATCCAAGCCGCGTTCGTCGACATCGGGACGGAAAAGAGCGCCTTTCTCCACGCGTCGGACCTGATCGAGGCCGACGATGATGACGAGCCCGCCGGTAGTGGCGACGGAGCGGGCGGGGGAGGGGACGGGGAGGGGGGGGAGGAAGACGACGAGGCCGACGGCAACGGGCGCGCCGGAGCGGCGCGGGGCGGGGCCGGGGGGGGGGTAGGGGGCGGGCGCTGGGCGCGCCGGAAACTCCCCAACATCGCCGACGAGCTGAAACGGGGACAGACCAAGCTCGTCCAGGTCATCAAGGAGCCGATCGGCACCAAGGGGCCGCGCGTCACCGCGCAGGTCTCGCTCGCCGGCCGCTTCTTGGTCTACATGCCCTTCGCTTCCAAGGTCGGCGTCTCCCGTAAGATCGAAGCGCGCGACCAGCGCGTCCGCCTGCGCGACCTCGTCACCAAGCTCGTGCCGAAGGACTCGGGCGGCTGGATCATCCGGACCGTGGCCGACGACCTGACCGACGCGAGCTGCAAACGCGAGATCGACCACCTCCACGGCCTGTGGAAAAAGATCAAGCGCAAGGCCTCCTCCGGCCGCGCTCCCGCGCTGCTCCAACGGGAGACGAGCCTCACGCGGGGAATCGTGCGCGATCTCTTCAGCGACAAGGTGGACTCGCTCCTCGTCGACTCGAAGATGCTGCACAATGAGATCGTCACCTACCTGAAGCAGATCGATCCCGAGCTGCTGGCGCGGGTGAAGCTGTACCAGACCGAGACCCCCCTGTTCGACGAGTACGACATCGAGGCCGAGATCCGGGATCTGTTCAAGGCCCGGGTGGACCTGCCGACGGGCGGCTACCTGATCATCCAGCCGACCGAAGCGTTGACCTCGATCGACGTGAACACCGGCCGCTACACCGGCAAGAAGGATCCCGAGAGCACCATTCTCAAGACCAACCTCGAAGCGTCCCGGGAAGTGGCCCGGCAGCTCCGGCTCCGCGACATCGGAGGGATCATCGTCGTGGATTTCATCGACATGGAGTCGCGGGGCAACCGCGACAAGGTGCTCCAGGAGCTGCGCTCCCACCTCGGCTACGACCGGGCGCGCACCAAGGCCTTCGCGGTGTCCGAGCTGGGGCTGATCGAAATGACCCGCCAACGCGTGCGGCCCTCCCTGTGGCAATCGATGACGGGGGAGTGCCCGACCTGCACCGGCACCGGGCGTGTGTTCCGGCCCGAAGTCGTGGTGCGCCGGATGGAGCGCTCGCTCAGGCGGGCCGGTGCCGACCACAAGGAGCGGCAGCTCGCCGTGCGGCTGCATCCCGAGGTCGCGCTCTATCTCGTGGAGCAGGAGCCTAACTTCTTGCAACAGTTGGAGAAGCAGACCGGACTCGAGCTCGAAGTGCGGGATGACCCGATGATGCGCCTGGACGAGTTCCGGATGATGGCCCAACCGGCGGGGCGGGATGTCACGGAACAATACGCGGTCGCCTGAAGCGGGAGCGGGGGAGCGGTACCTCGTGGTGCACCCGAGAGGACCGCTCCCCACTCCCCGCTCCCTTGACTAACTGATTGCCCCGATTTAGGTTCCGCGCCCCATGACCTACGCCATTTTCGTCACCGGCGGCAAGCAGTTTCGCGCCGCGCCCGGGGTCACGATCAAGGTCCCGTTGCTCGAGGCCGAGCCGGGGAGCAAGGTAACGTTCGACCGGGTGCTGTTGACGAGCGATGGCAAGCAGGTGCAGGCCGGGCAGCCGGAAGTAAAGGGCGCCAAGGTCACGGCCGAGGTGGTGCGACACGGCAAGGGGACGAAGATCCGGATCTACCGGTTCGCGCGCCGGACCGGGTACCGACGCCACGCCGGGCACCGCCAGCCGTTCACCGAAGTGAAGATCACCGACGTGAAGGTCGGTTGAGGTAGCCCATGGCCCACAAGAAAGGCGTCGGCTCCTCCCGCAACGGCCGCGATTCCGGTCCGAAATACCTCGGCGTCAAGGCGTTCGGCGGCGAGTTCGTGCGTGCGGGGAGCATCTTGGTCCGCCAGCGGGGCACCAAATTCCATCCGGGCGTAAACGTGCGCCGCGCGTCCGACGACAGCCTGTTCACAGTAGTCGACGGCCACGTTAAATTCGAGCACAAGAACAAGAAGCGGTATCGGGTGAGCGTGTATCCGAACTAGCAGCCCCTTAGCCTCTAGTATTTGGGCGGTAGCGTCTTGTACCGCTCCAGCAGCTCCGTCTGCCGGCTGCGCAGCGGGATTTCCTTGCCGCGGATGAACACCCGTTCCACGCCCGTCGAAAACTCGAACGGGTCGCCCGACCAGACCACGACGTTGGCCACCTTGCCGGGCTCGAGCGAGCCGTAGCGATCCGCCACGCCGAACACTTCGGCGGGGGCGAGGGTGACGGCACGCAGCGCCTGATCCCAGGGCAAGCCGTAGGACACCGCGTTGCCGGCCTGCTGGCGCAGGTTGCGCGAGTTGTGGGTGTCGGTTTCCATCAGCACGATCTTCACACCCGCCCGCGCCAGCAGGGCGGCATTTTCGTAGCGCACGCCCAACGCATCGTAGGACGGGATGTTGTCGAGTGGCTGGATGAGGACGGGCACGCCCGCCGCGGCGATTTGGGGGGCGATCATCCACGCTTCCTGCGCGCCCGCCAGAATCAGCTTGAGCTTGTATTCCTGCGCGATCCGGAGCGCGGTCGCGATGTCGCTCTTGCGGTTGGCGACGACCACGAGGGGCAGCTCGCCCCGCAGCACGGGCAGCAGCGCCTCGAGATCGGCCGCGGGTGCGGCGAGCTGTTGGATCTGCGCTCGCGTGTAGTCGGCCCGGCGCCGCCCGTACTCGCGCGCATCGTTGAAGACCCGGCGCAACAGGGCGGCCGCCCCGGCGCGCGACCCCCCGCCCTCGTCCTTGCTGTTCTCCGACAGGTCCGCCAGCATCGCCGCAGGCGACGACTTGACGAGCATCGCCTCGACGGTGGGGCCGTCCAAATCGATCATCACGCCCTGGCCGGCGATCAGATTCCCTGTCGGCCAGGTCAGCGCGGTCGTGATGCCCTCCACGCGGGTGACGGGGATCAGGATCGACGCCGGATTGATTCCCTCGGCCACGCTGAACGCCGCGGTCACAGTGCCCCGCACGAACGCCTCGTTCGTGTTTTGCACGGCGCTGATTTCGGTCAAACCGAGCTGCCCCGCGCCGTTGATCAATCCGGGGGTCACCCATTTGCCGGCCGCGTCGATTCGGGTGGCGCCGGTGGGAAGCGCCACATTGGGCCCCACCGCCGCGATCCGGCCGTCGCGGATCAGCACCGTGGTGTTCTCGAGCTTCGGGCCGGACACCGGATAGACGGTGCCGCCCGTGATCGCAATCGTTTGAGCGAGAATGAGCGCGAGCATCAGTTCTTCCCCTCCCCCTCCGGTGCCGGGAGGTGGCCCAGCTGGAAGTCCGTGCGGGGCTGCCGCGCGGGATCGGTGCGGTCGTACAGCAGCCAGCCATCGTTGTAGACCTGGAGCGCCCGGGCGTACACCGAGAACGGATCGGCGGACCAGAGGACGACATCGGCCATCTTGCCGGGCTCGAGCGTCCCCACGATCGAATCGAGGCCGAGCACCCAGGCCGGGTTCGCGGTGATCCAGCGGAGGGTCTGGTTCCGCGTGATCGCGATGCCGGCCCGCTGCCCGTAGTACATCGCCTTGGCCGCTTCCTGGTTCAGCCGTTGGATGCCGCTTTCCGAGTCGGAGTGGATCACGGGGCGGCCGCCCGCTTGCTCGACGAGCGCGGCATTCTCGTGAATCCCATCCATCGCCTCCTGCTTGAAGCCCCACCAATCCGCCCAGATCGACACGGCGGTGCCTTCGCGCGCGAGGTAGTCGGCGATCTTGTAGGCCTCCACCGCGTGGTGGAACGACCGGATCCTGAAGCCGAATTCGTGCGCCAGGTCGAGCATCTGGACCATCTCGTCAGCGCGGTAGCAGTGGTTCTGCACGTAGATATTGCCCCGCAGCACCTCGGCCAGCGTCTCGTTGCGCAGGTTGCGCGCGGGCGGGTCGCCCTGGTGATCCTTGTTCCACTTGTCCCAGCGCCGGCGGTATTGCTCGGCCTCGATGTAGGCGCTGCGGTAGCCCGCCATGCTGCCCATGCGGGTGGACGGGCCGCGGCTCTGGTAGACCCGTTTGGGGTTCTCGCCGCAGGCCATCTTCACGCCGTAGCGAGCGCCGGGGAACTTCATCTCCTGTACCGTGCGCCCGGGGATCAGCTTGAGCACCGCGCTGCGCCCGCCGATCAGGTTCGCCGATCCGGGCAGGGCCTGGATCGTCGTGATCCCGCCGGCGATCGCGAGCGGAATGTCCGGGTCCTGGGGCCAGAACGAGTGCTCGGCCCAGACTTCGGCCGTGTTCGGGGTCGTCGCCTCGTTCCCGTCGGATTCGGCGAACGTCCCGGGCGCCGCGTAGACACCGAGGTGCGAGTGCGTGTCGATCAGGCCCGGCGTCACGAATTGGCCCGTGCCGTCCACGACCACGGCATCCGACGGGGCGTCGACAGTCGGGCCCACGGCGACGATGCGGCCGTCGCGCAGCAGGATCGAGCCGCCCGCGAGCTCCTGGCCGGTCGCCGTCATGATGGTGGCGTTGCGGATCACCACCGGCGGGTTCGGCCGGCGCCGGTACGTGGAGGGGTACTGCGGCCGCTCAGCACTCGTCGTCTCCGCGGCTTGTGGCCCGACGGCGGACGGGGCGGGGCTGGAGGTCGGCGATTGAGCCGGCCGCGCGCCGGCGGACGCGCAGCCTGCGGCGACGAGCAGCAGCAGGAATCCACGCTTGGTCATCCCATGCTCCTTGGTTCCGGTTTGGCTATTTCACCAGCTCGAGGACGATCGGCGTGCCGACCGGCTCGAACCGGACGATGCGACGGGGTGTCTCCGTCGTCACATGGATCACGAGCGGCGCCTGGCCGCCCGCGATGTCCAGCCGGTACGCTTGGAACGTTCCCGCCGGCACTGTGACGCTCTCCGGGCCGCCCACTTTCACGGTGAAGATCCGGCTCACGCCCTCGCCCGACGCGAACACGTTCAGGTTGATGGTCTTGCCCGGCTCGAGCGGGAGCGCGGCCAGGACCAAGGCCAAGGCGTTGTCGTCGTAGGTGCCTGGCGCCACGGTGGTGTCCACGGTGAAGGAGCGCGCCGTCCCGCCGGCCTGCGGCTGGGTGACCGCTCCCTTCACGCGGCCGCCCCCGTAGATCAGATGCGCCTCGATCTTTTGTCCTTGGGCGCTGCCGGTCTGGTCCATGGCCCGCATCGACAGGTCCGCCGGGTCGAGCACCGCAGTGCTCTGCTGCTGCACGAACGCGCCGATGTTCGAGCGCTCGATGTACACCAGCGAATCGGGCGTCACCCGGATGGCGTTGATCTGGACGCCGAGGGCGTTGCCCTGGACCATGATGCGGAAGCTGTCCGTGCGGCTGACGATCTGGGACCGATCGAGCACGGGCATGCCCGCGGTGGGCCGGAGGTCGGCCGGCGTCATGGGCTGACCGTCCACGTTCATCAGGTGCACGGGCGCGAGCGTGGCGAGCCGATCGTACAGCCGCTCCGCATCGCCGACGACGACGATCGTCAGCGCCTGGCGGCGGTAGGTGCGTGCCGCCGCCGCCCGCGCCCGCGCCGCCGTGACGGCGTTGAGCCGTTCGCGATACAAGCGCAGGTACTCGGGTCCCAGGCCCAGCAGCCGCCCGGTCGCGACCTGGCGGGCGATTTGCGCCGGCGTTTCGATGGTCAGCGGGAAGACGCCGATGAGGAACCCCTTGGCGTTCGCGAGCTCTGCGGCCGGCACCGCCTCGGTGCGCATGCGCTCGATTTGGCGCAAGAGCTCGGCTAAGGCGCTGTCGGCCACCTCGGTCCGCACCTCGGCCGTCGCCTGCCAATGGCCCAGACCGCGGAGCCGCTCCAGTTGCGCGTAAGCGCCGTAGGTCCAGCTCTTCTGCTCCCGCAGAATCTGGAACAGGCGGGCGTCCGCGCCGCCCCCCAGCACGTGCGTCGCGACTCGGGCGGCATAGTAGCCGGTGTCGCGCGGCAGCATGGTCGTATTCCCGAGCACGACGCTCGCCTGCACCGACCCGGGCCGGTGCACGAGCAGGATGTCGGTCGCCCGCTTGACGGGGACCGCGGGGGCCACCGGCGCGGCGCCCGGGGCGCCGGCCCAGCGGGCGAAGTGCGTGCGAATCAGGGCCTGCACCTGGGGCAGCGTCACGTCGCCCGCCACCACGAGCAGCGCCCCGACGGGGCGTAACCGCTCGCGCCCGAACCGAACGACGTCGTCCCGGGTGATGGCGCGGTAGCTCGCGGCGCTGGTCCGGCGCCCGTAGGGGTGTCGCCCGTAGATCTCCGCCGCGAACCGGCGTTGGGCCACTGCCTCGGGCTGCGAGAGCTCGAGCTGCAGCGCCGACAGGTACCGGGTGCGCGCGAGCTCCAGCTCGCTCTCGGGCCAGGTCGAACGCTGGACCACGTCGCCCAGCAGAGTGAAGGCGAGGTCCGCGTTGGCCGCGAGGACGCTCACCGACACGGTGAGGAAATCGGCGCCGGCGGAGGCGCTCAAGGCGCCTCCCGCGCCCTCGATCGCGGCGGCGAGCTGCTCGGCCGAGCGCGTCGGCGTCCCTTTGGTCAGGAGCTCCGCCGCGATGGCGGCGAGCCCCTCTTTGCCGGCTGGGTCGAGCGCAGCGCCGGCACGGAAACTGAGGCTCACCGACAGCACCGGCTGCTCGTGGTGCTCCACCACGATCAGGTCGGCGCCGTTCGGGAGCGTGCTCTCCCGATACGGGGGGAACCGCGCCGGCGCGAGCGGCGCCGGGGCCGGCGGGCGGGAGGGGAACGAGTCCTGGGCGCTCACGCGGTCCGGCAGCAAGGCGGTCAAAACCATCGCCGCCACCACCGCAGGGACCGCTCGACTGCCCGACGGCCTGACCGGCTTCATTGTCCACCTCCCGGCCGCACGATGACCCGCAGCGCGTTCTCCGGGGCCAGGTACGTAGCCGCCACCCGCCGGACGTCTTCCGCCGTCACAGCGAGGAACCGGTCGAGATCCGTGTTGATCTCCCCCAGCCCGTCGTGGAACATGAAATAGTGGTGCAGCTCCTCCGCCTTGCTGATCGTGGTCTCCCGGTTGTTGGTCAACCCGCCGCGTAGCACGTTCTTGGCTTTTTCCAGCTCCTCCGGCGTGATGCCGTGGCGGCGGACGCTGTCCACCTGCGCGGCGATCAGGCTGTCCATCCGCAGCACGTCGACGCCCTGGTTGGCGACCCCGAGCACCACGACGGCCCCCGGTCCCCGGCGCGACCCGAACGGGTTCATCGCCAGCTGGGTCCCGACGGCAGCCTGCGCGCGGCGGACGACGCCGACGTTCAGGCGCGAGCTTTCCCCCTGGCCCAGGATCACGTTCAGCAGCTCGAGCGCGTGGGTGTCGGCGTGGTTGTGTGGCGGCACCCGGTAGAACCGGAGCGCGGCGGGGAGAGTGGCGAGGCGGTCCTGCAACTCGCGGGTGGTGGGGCCCGGAGAGAGGCGGTACTGGCACGCCACGGACGGCGGCGCGTCCCGGCGCGGGATCGCGCCGAAGTACTGGCCCACCAATCGGCGCAGGTCCGTCGGTACGAAGTCTCCGACGACGACCAGCACGGCGTTGTTGGGCACGTAGTAGGTGTCGAAGAACGCCTGCACGTCCGGCAGCTTCGCCGCGTTCAGGTCGTCCATCGAGCCGATCACGGTGTGGGCGTAGGCGAAGCACGCGGTGCTGTCGAATGCCCACGTCAGGCCGTCGATGAAGGCGACGGAGTAGGGCTGGTTATCGATCCGGAGGCGGCGCTCTTCCTTCACCGTCTCCCGCTGATTCTCGAAGTTCTCTTGTGTGATGGCGAGCGAGCGCATCCGGTCCGCCTCGAGCCAGAGCGCCAGGTTGAGCCGGTTCGACGGGACGGTCTGGTAGTAGTTCGTCCGGTCTTCCGCCGTGCTGCCGTTGACGTCGCCGCCCGCCCGCTCGACGAGCTTCATGTGCTCGGTCTTGCCGACGTGCGCGGAGCCCTGGAACATCATGTGCTCGAACAGGTGCGCGAAGCCCGACCGGCCCGGCCGCTCGTCGCGCGAGCCCACGTGGTACCACACGTCCACCGAGACGATCGGCGTCGAATGGTCCTCCGAGTAGACCACCCGGAGCCCGTTGGCCAGACTGAACGTGTCGTAGGCGATGCGGCCCCCTGCCCCCCCTCCCCCCCGCCCGCCCTGCGCGGACAGCGGGCGAGCGGTGAGCGCGAGCAGGCCGAGGGTCGCGAGAGTCAGACATTTGAGGGTCATGGGACCTTTCATGCGAGCACGGTTGGGTTCGGGCATGGATCGGCTCATCGCGCCGGTGAACGGATCACTGGGCCGCTCGCGACGAGCTCGGAAACGAGGGGCTGGCCGAGGACCTCGAGCTTCACGATCCGCCGGGGGGCGGCCCGGGTCACGTACACTCGGCCTCCCGACACGCGCAGGGGCAGGACATCGAACCGGCCGGCCGGAAGCTCCAGGGTGACCGGGGGCTCGGCGACGAGCGTCAGGGTGCGGAGCGAGTCTCCGAGTTCGTCGAAGGCGTTGATGGTCAGGGAGTCGCCGGGCAGCGCGTTGGTCACCGCGGCCGCGATGAACCCGTAGCGCGACCAGACGGCGCCCCGGGGCAGCTTCCCGGAGACCGGGATGATCCGCACGTCGCCGCTCCGGCGCTCCACGCGCCGGCGTCCCTCGATCGCGCTGCGCTTGACGTCCAGATCGTGCTCGACGGCCGCGGTGTCGCTCGCGGGATTGCCGAACTCCAGGCGCTGGAATGACGCCACGGGCTCGCCGGTCAGGCGGTCCATCACCACGCGGCTGCGCTCCCGGAACGCCGTCCCCAGCCGGACCTCTTCGGTGAACACGATCTCCTGGCCGGTTTCCCGCGACACGATTTCGTACTGGTAGACAACGTAGCCGGCTTCGCGGCCCCCGATCCGGTACACGAACGAGTCTCGGGTCTCGGGGATTGCCGTCAGGTCGAACCGCAGCGGCTTCGCCGGGACGGTCTGGGCGGCGGCGCTACCCGCCAGGAGGAAACAGAGCCAGCGCATTGGTCTCGAGGATCGCCTTTCGGTGGGCGTCGCTGAGCGGCAACGTCAGGAACTGGTCGATGTTCTGCCGCAGGTCCTTCACGCCGGGGCTGGGCCAGTCGGTGCCCCAGAGCACGCGGTCCGCGATCTCCGGCAGGCGGGGAAAGTACTCCAGCAGCTTGGCGGGCGGAATCCCGGAGATGTCGAGCCACACGTTGGGGTGCCGTCGCAGAATGAAGAACGCCTCGTCCATGTACAGCGGTCGCCCCCCGTGCGCCATGACGAGCCGCAGGTCGGGAAAGTCGATCGCGACGTCGTCCAGCTCCAACGGGTTGCCGTACTTGGACCGCGCGCCGGGAAAGATGGACGTTCCGGTATGCACCATCACCGGCAGGGCCCGCTGCTCGCAGCGGCGGTAGATCGCCCGCAGGGCCTCGAGCCCCTCGGTGTAGGCGTTCGCCGGGTAGACCTGGTGCGGCGGATGGATCTTGAGGAGCCGCGCCCCCAGATCGACCAGCCGGTCCACGTCGCCCGCGGGATCCTCGGTGAAACGGGCGTGCACGCCACCGTACGGGAGGAGCCGCTCGGGGTTCGCGCGGGCGTAGTGCACGGCGTAGTCGTTGGTCGCGTTCGTGAAGCCCATCACGTCCGGGCTGGGGTAGTTCACGAGACCGACCCGCCACACCCCCGAGCGGTCCATGATCTCGAGCAGCGCCCGCGGGTCGTCCATGACGGTCAGCAGGAATTGCCAGTGGTCCTCTTTGCCGCGGCGCATCGCCTCCTGCACCTGGGGCTTGAGCTCCCGCCACGGCTGGATGTGGATGTGGACGTCGGTGATGCGGGTCAATCGCTCCAGGTGTAGAACCCCTTTCCCGTCTTCTTGCCCAGCTCGCCGCGCGCGACCTTGTCCCGCAGGATCGGCGGCGGCGCGTACTGCGGCAGCTTGAGCTGCTGGTAGAGATACTCCGCGATGGCGAGCCGGACGTCGAGCCCGACCAGATCGCTCACTTTGAGCGGGCCCATGGGGTGGTTGTAGCCCAGCTCCATCGCCTTGTCGATGTCCTCCGCGCTCGCGACGCCGCCCGCGAGCATCCGCATCGCCTCGAGTCCCAGCAGCACGCCCAGGCGGCTCGAGGCGAACCCGGGCGAGTCCTTCACGACGATCGGCTCCTTGCCCAGCAGCCGGGCGAAGCCGAGCGCGCGCTCGCGTGTCGCCGGCTCCGTGTCGGCGTGCGTCACGACCTCGACAAGCCGCATAATGTGCACGGGGTTGAAGAAGTGCAGCCCGATCAGCCGCCCCGGCTCCTGGAGCACCCCCGCGATGCTCGCGATGGACAAGGATGACGTGTTGGTGGCGAGCAGAGCGGTGGGCGAGGCGGCGCGCTCGATCGCCCGAAACAGCTGTTGCTTCGCGGCCAGCTCCTCGAGGATCGCCTCGATCACCACCTCCGCGTGCTCGACCGCCGCCGGCAGCGAGGCCTCGAGCCGGAGGCGCGTGAGGATCCCCGCCCGGTCCGCCTCGGCGATCTTGCCGCGCTTGACCCCGCCGGCGAGCAGGTCGGCGATCCGCGCAAGTGCCTGGGGTAGAACGTCGGCCCGGCTGTCGGTCAGGGTCACCGTGCAGCCGGTGAGGGCCGCCGCGTAGGCGATCCCGTGCCCCATCGTGCCGGCGCCGACGACGGTGACGCGGACGGACGGCGTCGGATCGCTCATGGCGCGAAAGAATCGACCGCCCGGCGGCCGATATCGGGCAGGTTGGTCACGAGGCCGTCCACGCCCAGAGCGAGGAACCGCCGCATCTCTTCCGGGCGGTCCACGGTCCAGACCATGACGCGCCCTTCCGCGCCGTGCACGGTGCGGACCAGCGGTTCGTCGAGCACGCTCCGCTCCTGCCACAGCACGGCGGCGCCGGCGTCCGCCATCGCGGCGAGCGGGCGCAGCAGATAGGAGGAGGAAAGCACCCCGCGGGGCAGCGCGGGGCGCTTCTCGCCCAGCCGGCGGATGATGCGGTGATCGAAGCTGTGCACCGTGTAGCCCGCCGGGTTGGGCCCCCGGTCGAACGCCGCGAACAGCACGTCGTCGAACCGGGGCGCGAGCGATTTGACCTCGACGAAGACCTGGAGCTTGCGTCCCACCGCCGCGAGGGCCTCCTCGAGCAGGGGCACCGGCTCGCCGTTCGCGAGGTGGTGCGATTGGATCTGGGCGCGCGTGGCGTGCGCGATGTGGTGGACCCCGTCGACCGTCTCGTCGTGATGGACCACGAGGGCGCCGTCGGCCGTGGCATGCACGTCCAACTCCACCGCGTCCGCGCCCGCGGGGCCGGCGGCGCGAAACGCGGCGAGGGAGTTCTCCACTTCGTATCCCGAGGCGCCGCGATGCGCGATGACGAGGGCCCTGCCGCCCGCGGTCACGCCTGGAGGCTGTCCGCCTTCTTCGCCTCGATCCAGCCCGGCTCCTTCTCCAGTCCGCGCACGAACTGCACGTCCTCCGCGCGCGGCAGCACGGACGCCAGATAGGCCGTGTACTTCTCGGCCTCGAGCGGCTCGCCCTCGACGGTGAAGAACTGATGGGCGTAGGTGCCGATCTTCCGGTTGAACTTGATGCTCGGCACCTGCAGCTGCCGCTCCCGCTCGGAGATGAACATGTTGAGCCGCTCCACCAACTTCAGGATCTCCTGGCGATACAGCTCGCGCGCGTACTCGTTGAGCTTCGCCTTGTCGGGCTCGACCTGGTTTTCCCGCTCGTCGTAGCGCCCCTTCAGGCCCCAGACGTAGGCCCAGTGGGCCGAGGAGGAGTTGTCCGTGCCGAACAGGTCGAACGCCGTGGGGATCCACTTGTAGAAGAAGCGCTGGATCACCTCGGGCGGCATCTTGTCCGCCTTGACGATCCGCAGGAGGCCGTTGTTCCCCGTCCCGAGATGATAGGACTCCTCCTTGAGCATCGGTCCCATTGACCGCGAGAGCGGGTCGAATGCCGAGACCGACAGCATCTTCAGCTGGAACTTCCCGTCGCGGTCGATGAACTGGGTGTAGGTGAAGAAGTCCAGCCAATTGTTGACGATCTCATTGAAGGAGCCGAGCAGCCGCTCGCCTTCATCGGCGCGGCGCTCCAGCAGCTTGGCCGCCTCCCGCTTGCCCTCGTCCCCAAAATGCGTGCACAGGAGGTACGACATCTGCCAGCCGTGGCGCATCTCCTCGGTCATGACGCGCATCAAGGACAGCAGGTCGTAGTCGCTCGGCGCATGCTGCAGCAGGGTGCGCTGCTGCTCCACCGAAGCGAATTCCGTGTCTCCCTGGTACACGATCAGGTTCAGCAAAGCATCGCGGATGCGCTGGTCCGGGATGTGCATCACGCTGGGCCACTTGCGCTGGCCCCTGTAATGCCCGAACTCGATGTGGGGCACTTCCGGCTCGCCGAACTTGGCGTCGAAGGCGAAGGTGCGCAGCTCGCCCTGGGGCAGGCCGATGGAGTCCTGCCAGTAGCGGAAGTAATCAATCCAGTCGTCGAAGTTGCCCAGCTTCCGGACCATCAGCGGCTCCGCGTGAGGGACTGGCCGATGCGCTCGCGCGCCTCGGGGGTGGCGAAGAGCTCGGTCTGCTGCGCGATCTCGAGATCGAGCATGTCGGGCAGCGTCCGGCGCTCGCTGGCGTACAGCGCTTCCTTGGCCCGCCGCAGGGCGAGGGGCGGGAAGGAGGCCCACAGCTCGGCCAGCGCCCGGGCCTCGGCCGGCAGCCGGTCGTGGGGCACGACGCGATCGAACAACCCAAGGGCCACCGCCTCGGCCGCGGGCACCATGCGCGCGCTCCAGGTGAGCTCCAGAGCCTTGGCGATTCCCACCAGGCGCGGCAGCCAGAAGCTCCCGCCCCAGTCGAGCGTGAGACCGAGGCGGTGGAACACCTGGCCGATCACGGCCTGGTCGGAGGCGATGCGGTAGTCGCACGCCAGGGCCAGATTGGCCCCGCCCCCAACCGCCGCGCCGTTCACGACGGCCAACACGGGCTTCGGGGCGGCGCGGATTGCGAGCGCGACATCCTTCCCCGCGGCGACCAGCGCCGCGCCCTCATCCGCCAGCACGGCCAGGTCGGCACCGGCGCAAAAGCCCTTGCCGGACCCGGTGAGCATGATGACGCGCACGGCGTCCGATCCCGCGAGCATCCGGAGGGCCTCGAGCAGATCCGCGCACGTCTCGGCATCGAACGCGTTGCGCTTCTCGGGCCGGTTGAGCGTGACGGTGCCGATCCCGCCCGCGATCTCCACCAGGGCCCGCTCGTACGCCGCCATCAGACCCGCTCCACGATCATGGTGATGCCTTGACCGACGCCGATGCACATCGTGACCAGGCCAAAGCGTGACTTGGTCCGGTGTAGGGCATGCACGAGCGTGGTCAGGAGCTTGGCACCGGTGCAGCCCAGCGGGTGCCCCAGCGCGATGCCGCCGCCGTAGATGTTCACTCTGGCCGGATCGAGCCGCAGCTCCCGCATGCAGGCGATGGCCTGGGCGGCGAAGGCCTCGTTCAGCTCGATCAGGTCGATCTGATCGATCGTGAGCCCGGCGCGCTTCAGGGCCTTGTGCGTCGCCGGAATCGGTCCGAGCCCCATGCAGCTCGGGTCGACCCCTGCGACGGCGGTCGTGACAACCCGCGCCATCGGTGCTGACCCCGTCCCCGCCCGTCTTCCCCAGTCTTCCCCAGTCAGGAGTAAGGCAGCCGCCCCGTCGTTGATCCCGCTCGAGCTCGCGGCCGTCACCGTGCCGCCCGTCTTGAAGCCCGGTTTGAGCTTGGAAACCGCGTCGAGCGTGGTGCCAGCCCGGGGGTATTCGTCTCTGGCGAAGCTCGACCCGTCGGGCAGGGGGACCGGCACGATCTCGTCCGTGAACACGCAGTCTTTGAGGGCCTGCCCGGCACGCCGCTGGCTCTCCACGGCGAACGCGTCCTGTTCGGCCCGGCTGATCCGGTAGCGCTCGGCGACGACCTCGGCCGTCTCGCCGAGCGAAATGGTCCATTCCTTCCTCAGGCGCGGGTTCGTGAAGCGCCAGCCCACGGTCGTGTCGGCGATCTCGGGCGGTTTCCGGCTCCAGGGATCGGGCGTCTTAAGCATCACGTACGGAGCGCGGGTCATATTCTCGACCCCGCCGGCGACGAACACCGCGCCTTCACCCGCCTTGATCGCGTGGGCGGCGGCGGCGACCGCCTGGAGCCCCGACCCGCACAGCCGGTTGACCGTCTGGCCCGGGACCTCGACTGGCAGGCCGGCGAGGAGCAGCGCCATGCGCGCGACGTTGCGGTTGTCCTCGCCCGCCTGGTTGGCGCAGCCGAGGATGACATCGTCGATCGCGGCGGGCGGGATCCCGCTGCGCTCGACCACGCCCCGGATCGGGATCGCCGCGAGGTCATCCGGCCGCACGCCCGCGAGCGCCCCGCCGTGCCGTCCGACGGCCGTCCGCAGCGCTGCGCAGATGAGTGCGTCGCTCACTTAGCCCCTTAGCCTCTTAGCCCCTTAGCCTCTTGGCTCCGTCACAGGCCCACCCAGACCGTTTTCGTCTCGAGATACCCATCGAGCGCCTCTCGCCCCAAGTCGCGGCCGAAGCCGGAAGCCTTGAAGCCCCCGAACGGCGCGCCGGAATCGTAGAAGTTGTAGGCGTTGATCCATACCGTACCGGCCCGGATGGCCCGGGCCGCGCGGTGCGCTTTTTGGATGTCCCTGGTCCAGATCCCGGCCGCGAGGCCGTATATCGTCTCGTTGGCGAGCGCGATGCCCTGCTCGAAATCGTCGAACGTGAGCACGGCGAGCACGGGGCCGAAGATCTCCTCGCGGGCGATGGTCATCTCGGGCCGCACCCGGTCGAACACCGTGGCTTCGACGAAGTAGCCCTTGCCGTTGGGGCGCACCGCCTTGCCGCCGGCGACGAGCGCCGCGCCTTCTTCGATGCCTTTCTTGATGTAGCCGAGCACGGTCTCCTGCTGCCGCTTCGAGACCAGGGCGCCGAGCCGGGTGTTCTTGTCGAGCGGGTCGCCGGGGACGAGCTTCTTGGCCCCCTCGGCCAGCTGCTCCACCACCTGGTCGCGCACCTTTGATTCCACGAGGAGGCGGGATCCGGCCGCGCACACCTCGCCCTTGCCGTAGAAGATCCCCGTTTGGGCGCCGCGTACGGCGGCCTTGAGGTCGGCGTCGGCGAAGATGATGTTCGGGCTCTTGCCGCCCAGCTCGAGGGTGACCCGTTTGTTGGTCGCGGCCGCCTCCCGCATGATCTGGCGGCCCACGTCGGTCGAGCCGGTGAACGCGATCTTGTCCACCCCGGGGTGGCGCACCAGCGCGGCGCCCGCCGCCCGCCCGCTGCCCGTCACGACGTTGAACGCGCCGGGCGGCAGGCCCGCTTCGAGTGCGATTTCGGCGAAGAGCAGGGCGGTCAGCGGCGTCTCCGAGGCGGGCTTCAACACCACCGTGCACCCCGCCGCGAGGGCGGGGGCGAACTTCCAGCTGGCGATGTTGAGGGGGAAGTTCCAGGGCACGATCGCCCCGACGACGCCCACTGGCTCGCGCAGGGTGTAGGTGAAGAACGGGCCCTCGACCGGCAGGGTGTCGCCGACGATCTTATCGGCCCACCCCGCGTAGTAGCGCAGGGTGTTCACCGTCAGGGTCAGCTCGATCTTCGATTCGAACAGCGTCTTGCCGTTGTGCGCCGTCTCCAGCCGGGCGAACTCGTCGAGCCGGGCCTCGAGCAGGTCGGCGGCTTTGAACAACAGGCGGCCGCGCTTGCGGGCGGAGAGATCGCGCCAGGCGGCGGACTCGAGGCAGGCGCGCGCCGCGGCGACGGCGGCGTCGACGTCGGGCGCGTCTCCAGCGGCGACCTCGGCCAGCACTTCCTCAGTCGCCGGGTTCTCCACCGGGAATCGGTTCCCGGAGGTCGCCGGCCGCCATTCGTTGTTGATGAACAGATCGGTTTTCACCAGGTTGTTACTTTCCTTTGAACTCCGCCACGCGCTTCTCGTTGTAGGCCGCAATACCTTCCTTGGCGTCCTCGCTTTGGAACAGCTGCTGCTGCAGCTCGCGCTCGATCGCGAGCCCGGACTCGAACGGCACCTCGGCGCCCGATTGGACGGCGCGCTTGATCAACCCCACCGCCTTGGACGCCTTGTGGGGCGGGCAGAACTGCTTGGCGTACAACACCGCCTGCTCCCAGAACGCGTCGGCCGGGAAGATCTCGTTCACGAGGCCGGCCTCTTTCGCCCGCTCGAACGAGAAGGTCTCGCCCTTGACCATCAGCTCGATCGCGAGCGCCTTGCCCACGATCCGGGCGAGGCGTTGGGTGCCGCCCGTGCCCGGGAGGACGCCCAGGTTCACCTCGGGGAGCCCGATCTTCCCGCCGTTCTCCTTGGCCAGCCGGAGGTCGCACGCCATCGCGATCTCGAGCCCGCCCCCCACCGTGTGCCCGTTCAACGCGGCGATGGTGAGCTTGGGCGTCTGCTCCAGGCGGTTCAGGGTCTCGTTCGCGTGCAGGCAGAAGAAGTACTTGAACCGGGGCGTCACCGAGTTGAGCATCGCGATGTTCGCGCCGGCCGAGAAGAACTTGTCGCCCTTGCCGCGCAGGACGATGACGTGCACCCCGTCGTCGAACCGGGCCTGTAGGATCGCGTCGTCCAGCTGGCGCATCATGTCGTAGGTGTAGGTATTCGCCGGCGGATCGTCGAGCTCGATGATCGCGAGGCCGTCCTCCGTCCGGAAATGCACGAGCGTTTTCCGCTCGGCGCGAGGCTCCGTCATGGTGGCCATGGTGCCCCTATCCTCCTTGAACCGTGGAACGCACCTCGGCGAACCCGCCGAGGAAGATGCGCGTGATCAACGCCGCGAGCCGCTCCGGATCGATCTCGCCCGCCGGATCGTACCAGTTGTAGATCCAATTCATCATCCCGAACAGCGCATACGCGGCGGCGCTCCGGTCCACCGCCACTTCGTCCGGGGCCGCTTCCCGCAGCAGGCTCTCGAGCAGGTCCACGTAGCGCCGCTTGATGCCGTTCACCCGGCGCCGGGGCTCGCCGGAGAGGGCGGTGGCCTCGTGGGACAACACCTTCATCTCGGCCATATGGGCCGCGAAGAACATCACGTGATGCCGGATGAAGGCCTGGAGCCGCTCCACGGGCTCGGTCGTCGTCGCAACGGCCTGCCTCGCCCCTTCGAGCACGCGAGAAAAGCAGCGCTCCTGGATCAGGAGGAGGAGCTCCTCTTTGCCCTTGACGTAGTAGTACATCCCCGCGAGCGACATACCGCTCGTCTGCGCGAGGTCGCGCATCGTGGTGGAGTGATAGCCCTGCCCGGCGAAGACCCGGGCGGCCTGGGCGAGGAGGTGGTCGAGCCGTTCGTCGTAGGGACGCATGGATCGGGGTTCGAACAAGCGTTCGAATCTGCAAGCTAGCCCGCAGTGCCGGCCACCGCAAGGCCTCCCGCGATGAGTGCCGCCGCCACGCCCCTTAATATTCGGTCAGTTCCCACGTCCACCGTTCCGGAGCGTCATGGCCCAACCCCAACCGGTCGCCGCCGATCCGTCAGATGCGGCGTTGATAGCCGCCTGGCAGGGCGGGGACGAGCGGGCGGCGGCCGAGCTGGTCCGGCGTCACGCGCGCGTGTTGGCCCGGTTTTTGGCCGGCGCCGGCGCTCTGGCGGCCGACCTGGACGACCTGGTGCAGGAGACGTTCATCCGGGCGTTCCGGGCGCTGGGCGGGTTCCGGGGGCACTGCCGCTTCCGCACGTGGCTGCTCACCATCGGCGGCAACGTGTTGAAGGACGTCGGGCGCCGCGCGGCGCGGGAGGGAGGCGGCGGGGGGTGGTGGGCGCGCGGCGTCCCGCTCGGCGAGGAGCTGCGCGCGACGGACGGCGATCCTCACGAGCACGTAGTGGCGGGCGAGGCGGAGAACCGGCTGCGGGACGGGTTGACCCGGCTGACGCGGATGCAGCGCGACGTCTTCCTGCTGCGGGCGCAGCAAGGGCTGGAGTACGAAGACATCGCGGCGGCGCTGGGCACGACGGCGGGAGCCGCGCGCGTGCACTACCACCATGCCGTCAAGCGTCTGAAGGAGCTCATGGAATGAAGGACGACGCCCTGTTCGACGACGCCACGTTGCACGAAACGGCCCAGCGGCTGGGAGCGCGCGAGGCCGAGCGATTGGACGTGGAGCGAACCGCGCAAGCGGTGGTGGAGCGGCTCCGGCGCGAGCCGGCCGTGCCAGCGCCGGCGTGGGTGCGACCCGGCTGGCTGCGTATCGCGGCCGCCGTCGTGGTGCTCGTCGGTGCCGGCTTGATCACGCGCGATCTGTTCAACGGATCGGTCTCGGACGCGCATCCGGGCCACTACGTCGTGGAGGACCTGGGCGACCTGACCGTGGACGATCTGCAGCAGGTGCTGGCCACGTTGGATGAAACGCTCGTCTCGACCGCGGCGTCGGAGGCCGGGCTCGACGGGCTGACGGAAGCGCAGCTCCGCGAGGTGCTGCGCTCACTGGAGGGATGATGAAGCGCGTACTGTGGACGCTCGTGTTGGCCGTCGTGCCGGCGCTCGCCGCGCAGGAGCCGCCGGATCGGCCGCCGGTGGCGTCGCCCGATTCAGCGGGCGCCGAGCGGCTGCGGGCGGAGATCGAGCGTCGGTTTGCCGAGCGCGTGAGGTCCGATCTCGGACTCAGTGAGGACCAAGCCACGAGACTGCGGGCGACGCAGGAGCGGTTCGGCGAGCGACGCCGGGCGCTGATGCGCCGGCAATTCGAGCATCGCCAGGGGTTGCAGCGCCAGATGCAGCCGGGCGTGGCGGCCAATGCCGACAGCGTGCGGGTCCACATGGACGCGTTGCAGGCGGGCCGGGCGGAGGCGGTGAAGCTCGAGCAGGAAGAGGATCAGGAGATGGCGAAGTACCTGACGCCGGTGCAGCGCGCGCGGTTCCAGATGATGCGGCAGCGCCTGGTGGATCGGGTGCAGGACCTGCGGCGCCAACAGGAACGGCGCGGGCGTGTCGGGATGATGGGGCCCCGGCGGGGCCCCGGGCCGCGACCCCAGGGGCAGGGGCCGAGACGGCGACCTTGACGGTATATTCCCCTGCGCTGCGCCCGAGTGGCGGAATGGCAGACGCAGGGGACTCAAAATCCCCCGAGGGCAACCTCATGAGGGTTCGACTCCCTCCCCGGGCATCGCGGGCCAGTGCGAAGTGGACCCCGAACAGCCGGTTACCTCCGGTGTGTCTCCCATCACACTCGGTGTCAC
>JBOHSA010000025.1:0-4644 GCA_050732995.1 Gemmatimonadales bacterium
CGATCGATGACGCGCGGGTCGGGGTCGATGAACAGGCTCACCCGGATCCCGGCGGCGGCGAGCCGCGCGATCGCGCCACCCACCCGCCGGTCGCCGGGGCGCAGCGCCAGCCCGCCTTCGGTCGTGATCTCCCGCCGCCGCTCGGGCACGAGCGTCGCCTGAAACGGGACCGGCCGCAGCCGGGTCGCGAGCCGCACGATGTCCGGGTGCGCGCCCAGCTCGAGGTTGAGGACGGTGCGGACCGCGAGCGCCTTGACGTCGGCGTCCTGGATGTGGCGCCGATCCTCCCGCAGGTGCACCGTGATGCCGTCGGCGCCGCCCCGCTCGGCCGCCGCCGCCGCCGCGACTGGGTCCGGCTCGTCGGTGCGCCGCGCTTCGCGCAGTGTGGCGACGTGATCGATGTTGACGTAGAGCCGCATGGCACCTTACCTTCGTGACGTTCCGTTCCTCCTACAGGAATCCCGACAGGAATCCCTCGTGCTCCGACGACTGGTCGTGCTGACGGTGGTGGCGGCCCTCGGCTGCGGCGGGCGGCCCGCGCGACCCGTGCCCCAGTCGATGACCGAGACCCTCAACCAATTCCTCGCCGCGGTCAAGGCGAACAATCTCAACCGCATGGGCGACCTCTGGGGCACCGAGCGCGGACCCGCCACCGAATGGATGGAGCCCGAACTGCTCCGCCGGCGCCTGACCGTCATTCAAAAATACCTGAGCCACACCGGTTCGCGGGTGGTGGAAGGCCCGATCACCCCGCCGGGCCAGGGCAGCGGGCTGCGCACCTATCGCGTCGAGCTCCAGCGCGACGGCTGCAACCGGGTGCTGCCGATCGACCTCGTGCAGACCCGCCGCGGCGGATGGCTCGTCTTCGACGTGCATCTCGAAAGCGCCGGCAACCCCGGAATCGCCTGCCAGCCGGGGAGCGGGGGCACGGGGGGAGTGGGAACTCGCTCCTGAACCGTCGGTGTTCTCCTACTCGGTGAGTTCGAGCAGGATGCCGGCCGTGGCTTTCGGGTGTACGAACGCGATGCGCCGGCCGCCGGCGCCCCGGCGGGGGGTCTCGTCGACCAGGCGGTAGCCCGCCGCGCGGCACCGCTCGAGGGCCCGGTCCAAGTCGGCGACGCGGTAACAGATGTGATGGATTCCCGGGCCTCGTTTGGCGAGGAATCGCGCCACCGGGCCGTTCGGATCCCGCGGCTCCAGCAGCTCGACGTCGACGTCTCCCAGCCCGAGGCTGACGATGGACGCGCCGTCCGCCGATTCCGGCGCGCGGGGCGTGAGGCCGAGCACATCCCGGTAGAACGCCAGCGCCTGGGCGACGCTCGGGACCGCGATGCCGACGTGAGCGATCCGGGGGAACAGGGGAGGCGGGGGGGGGGGAGGGGGGGAGGGGAGGGGGCCGGGGATGTCCGTCATGAGGGGGTCAACTTAACGGCTGCAGGAGGAGGGGTGGAAGGTCATGTCCGACAAGCATCCCGTGGCGCTCACCGACGCCACGTTTGAGCTGGAGATCGAACAGCATAAAGGCTTGGCGGTGGTGGACTTCTGGGCCGCCTGGTGCGGGCCGTGCCATATGGTCGCGCCGATCGTCGAGCAGCTCGCCGGCGATTACGACGGCCGGGTGAAGGTGGCTAAGCTGGACGTCGACGCGAACCAGCGGACGATGATGCGCTTCAATGTACGCTCGATCCCGAGTGTTCTATTTTTCAAGGACGGGCGACACGTGGATACCATCGTGGGCGCGTATCCGAAACCCGTATTCGAGCAGAAGATCCAACAGCATCTCTCGTAGGGCCCGCCGCGGCGGAGGACCATGCGCGCGAGCACCGCTCGCCTCACGAATTCGCCGGTTCGCCTCGCGGATCTCACCTTTCCGCAGGCGAACCGGCTGATTCATCGCACCCGCCTCGCGTTCATCCATCTCGAGAACCTGCTCGCCTTCGCGAAGCGGGACCGGGACGGCCGGATCGACGGCTACATCGTCACCCACCTGCCCGATGAGTGCCTCCTGCTCTTCTTCCGCAAAGGCGAGGCGGTCAACGCCGCCACGATGCACACCGCGGGCCGGCAGGTCATCACGATCACCGAAGCCCTGAAGCGGATGCGGGCCGAAGTGGAGCGGGGCGACCTCGCCTACTGCGCGGCGCCGATGGAACAGCTCGCCTGGATGTACCAGTCCTGCGCCGAGCCGCCCGCGGCCCGGCTCGTCGACCCGCAGCAGCCAGGCGCGCTGTTTCCGGTGTTGCAGCAGGAGCACTTGACCGGGGTCGTGGAGCTGATCGCGAGCGGGCGGGTGTCCTACCTGCGATTGGAGGAGGGACGGTTCGTCGGCGGCTACTTCTGCGACCGGCCGGAGGCGATGCCCATTCCCAAGTACGTGGAGTCGCTGTTCCAGCCGGGTGCCGACGGCACGCCCCCCGCGCTGTCGGCGGGCGTGTTTCCTGGCGTGCCCGAGCTGCCGGCGCAGGCGCCGAATGCGCTGATCCATATGTACCGGGAGCTGTACTGGCGGATCGTCGATTCGGTGGACAAAGAGTTCCCCGGCGAAGCGCGGAAGCGGGCCCAGCGGGTGGCGGGGACCCTGATGGGCACCCACAAAGCGCTCGCGGTCATCGGCGTGCCGCGCGGCGCCGACACTCCCGACGCGGTGGTGCGCCCCGAGGAGCTGTCGGTGGCCCTGACCGCCTGGGCGCTGCGGCTGCTCGAGGGCGTCGAGGTAATGATGCCGGGAGCCGCCCCGAAGGTCCTCAAGGAAGCGACCAAGGAGCATCGCTACGTGCTGCAGGCGGCCGGGTTTTACGGCCGGCTGCCGTGGCCGGTGACGTGGTGACGTGGCCGGCGCGCTGTACGTCGTCGCCACGCCGCTCGGGAACCTCGGCGACCTCTCGCCGCGGGCGGCGGAGACGCTGCAGCGGGTCGCGGCCGTCGCGGCCGAGGATACGCGCCGCACGCGGACGCTCCTGACGCACGTCGGCTCCCGCGCCGATCTCCTCAGCTTTCACGCCCACTCGTCCGAAGCGGCGCTGCGCCGCCTGCTCCAGTTGCTCGCCGCCGGCCAGGACGTGGCGCTCGTCACCGACGCCGGCACCCCGGCCGTCAGCGATCCCGGCGCCGAGCTCGTCGCCGCGGCGCGCGCGCGCGGGATCCCCATCGTCACCGTCCCGGGCCCGACCGCCGTCGCGGCGGCCCTGGCGGTCTCGGGGCTCGCCGCCGACCGCTACCTGTTCCTCGGCTTTCTGCCCCGCAAGGGCGGCGAGCGCCGGCGCCTGCTCGAGGCGGTGGCGAAGAGCGAGTGGACCGTCGTGCTGTTCGAAGCGCCGACCCGCGTGGCCGAAACGCTCGCCGACCTCGCGACCGCGTGCGGGCCGGAGCGGCCGGCGGTCGTCGCACGCGAGCTGACCAAGGTGTTCGAGGAGACGCGCGCGGGCTCGCTGGGGGAGCTCACCACGCACTACGCCGACGCCCCGGCCCGCGGCGAGGTGACGGTAGTCATCGCCGGGACCGGGCGCCCGATCCGGGACAAGCCGCCGCCCGACCCGGAGGCCCGCGCGCGCGCGCTCCTCGCCCAGGGCCTGACCCGCAAAGACGTCGCCGAACGGGTGGCCGAAGAGACCGGCATCTCGCGCAACACGGCCTACCGGCTGGTGAACGAGCTGTGAGCGACCTGACGATCGGCCGGCTTCACTACGACGGCGGCGGCGACTGGTACGCCAACCCGTCGAGTCTCCCCAACCTGCTCGCGGCCATTCGGCAGCGCACGGGGCTCGAGGTCGCCGAGCGCGAGCGCGTCGTGACGCCCCAAAGCGCGGACCTGTGGGAGGTCCCCTACCTCTATATGACGGGACACGGCAACGTGGCCTTCGCACCCGCGGACGGGCGCGAGCTGCGTCGCTTCCTGGAACAGGGCGGATTCCTCCACGCGGACGACAACTACGGCATGGACCAATCGTTCCGCCGCGAGATCGCCCGGGTCTTTCCCGACCATCCGCTGGTCGAGGTGCCCCTGGCTCATCCGGTGTATCACCTGGTGTACGACCTGCCGGACGGACTGCCCAAGATCCACGAGCACGACGGGCTGCCGGCGCAGGGCTTCGGCATTTTTTTGGGAGCCCGTCTCGTCGTATACTATTCCTATCAATCGGATCTCGGGGACGGCTGGGAGGATTTCGAGGTGCATCGCGATCCACCCGAGTTGCACGAGGCGGCCCTACGCATGGGAGTCAACCTGTTCACCTACGCGGTGAGCGCGACGCGGTGACCGAGACCGCGGTCCGGCTGCGGCGGCTGTCGCGGCCGCACCTGCGCGCCCGCGCATTGGCGGTGCTGCTCGGGAGCGCGGGGGCGGCCCTGGTGATCGCCGCGGGGGGGATCCGGCTCGCCCCGCGCGTTGCGAGCGTCGTCCTCGCCTGGCTCGCCCTGCTGGGCGTGGCGGGGTTGGCGGTGGTGGCGCTCCGGCGGCTCGCGCGCGCAGGTGGGGCGGAGGCGCTCGGCCGTCTCGTGGAAGCGGCTGCGGGAAGCCGGCAAGGGAGTGTCGTAGCCCTCGTGACGCCGCCGGTCGCGCGCGGCGGGGCCTCGCCGGAGCTCTTGGCCGCGGCGGATGGTCGTGCGGCGGCGGTTGTGGCGCGCGCGGCGCCGGCGGTGCACGCC
>JBOHSA010000026.1:0-30276 GCA_050732995.1 Gemmatimonadales bacterium
GCGTAGGGCAGCGAACGGGTCGGAGGGGGTCACTCGGGTTCATCCTTGGTGAATATGAGACGGCCGGGCGCTCCGGGACTGCTCACAGGTCCTCCCGCCGGATGCCGGCCTGCGCCAGCACCCCCCGCAAGACGGCGAGGGCCCGGTACACCCGGTTGTAGACCGCTTTGGCGTTCGGCAGGCCGAGCACCTTGGCGACGGCGTCGGCCGGCACCTCTTCCAGTACGTACAGCTCGACAGCGACCCGGTCCTCCGGACTCAGGGCGCCGAGCATCTGCTCGAGCAGCGCGCCCCGTTCGGCCGCGTTGTCCGGACCGGGACCGGCGAGGTCGGCCTCGGTGGGGGAGGTGGCGGAGGGCGGCGGCGCCGGACCCAGCTCCCGCAGCAGGCGGCCGCGGCGCCCGTCGGTCACTGCCCGATACGTCGCGGCGACTTCGAGGAGAAAAGCACCGAAGGAGAGGTCAAGCCCCTCGCCGCTCTTGAGCAGCTCGAAGGCCTCGATGTGACTCTTCCTGTTGAGAAAGACGTGCTCGAAGATGCGGCGCCGCAGCGGAGGCAGCCCCTCGGCGACCGCGGACAGGCGGCGGCGCCCATCGCGGTGACGGAACCAATCGATGGTGAGGTGGCGCACGACGGTGACGAGCCAGGTGGAAAAGCGGGCGCGGTGGTCCGGTTCGGCGATGTAGCCGCGGAGCCGCCGCAGGTCGTCCTCGCGCAGGGCTTCGCACACCCGCGCGAACACGTCCATTACCTCATCGTAGTCCTGAGCGTAATGGCGGATCGCCGCGAAGATCAAGCGGCGGTAGCGGCCGAGGAACAGGTCCCATGCGGCTTCCGGCCGGTCCTGCCGCAACTCGGCCACCCAGTCTTCCACGGCCGTCCCTGAGGGAGTGGAGCCGGATATAGCCGTGGGCGACGAGGTGTCAAGGCGGGTGATGCGGGTCCGAAGGCCCGCATGACCCGGTCTCGCTACGGAGTCGTAACCGCGACCACGCGCTCAGTACCTCCTTTCATGACGAGGCCAAAGAAGTTTGAATCCTTTACCTCAAGCGCCTACAGGGCTGCTTGCGTCAAATCGCGGTTCACGTGTGAGCTGGTGGCGTGGCAGGAGATCCTGGCCGGCGATGCGGTCCGCATGACGGCGCAGCGGCTGCTGCGGGTGCACCCGGTACGCGCTGGCGACGCCCTACAGCTCGCGGCGGCCATCATCGCCGCCGGGCACGAGCCGGCGACGCTGGAGTTCGTGAGCCTGGACGCACGGTTGAACGAGGCGGCGAGTCGCGAGGGGTTCCCGGTCCAAGAGATCTAAGACTGGTCGCCTTACCCCCGTCGTCCCTTAGTCTCTTAGTCTCCCGACGTTGCTCAGTGCCCGCTCGGCGGCCGCGGGTCGACCTCCAGATGTCGAAGCCGTCAGCCTCCTAATCCTGTTTCCCCACTCGCGTCCGCGTGCTCACGAACACGTCGTTGCCGCTTCCGGGGACGGTGCGCACGAAATAGAGCTCCTCAGTCCGTCCGTGGGATGAACGGATGGAGCTCCGGCAGCCCGGAGTTGATCAAAGGGCCAAGGTTCGTCGGAGTGGACCAGCGATCGAGCACGCTCTCGCGCGTCGATGCCCAGATGTCGGTGCTCAGGGCACCGGTCCCGTCCGGCACGCTGCCTAGCCGGTTCGAAAAGATGTAGATGTCCAGCCCGCTGTGCGCTACGGAAGGCCGCTGATCGCTCGCGGCGCTGTTCAGTTCCACGACCGGGGAGGCCGGACCCCAGGACCCATCGGCCGCCTGCTCGCTGACAAAGATGTCACCGCCTCCAGCGACGGGCTGGTCGTTGTGGTTGAAATACAGCTGGGGCACGCCACTCTCGTCGTTTTCGAAGTACGCAGGACCGCCTTCAAAGCCAGTCGTGTTTATCCCGGACCCGACGCAGCGGCAGAGACCGCCGCTCCGCGGCTCCCCGACGCTCGGGCGCCGACCGCCGCTCGCGTTAGGCCGCGGTGTGTTCATCCGGGCCGGCGAGCAGTTGTGGCGACGCGGCGCTCTTGCGGCTGATCCCGGTACCGGTGCGGGCCGGGCTGCCGTGCTTCCGGACCGCCTCGTCTCGGGGCTAGCCCCACGAGGCATGTCAGGGCGAAGGAACCTCCCTGCCGCTTGGCGTGCGCGTCGATATCCAGATGTCCGTGCCACCAAAGCCACCGGACCGACTCGACGCGAACACCAGCGTACGGGCGTCGCCTGACAAACTGGGTTGCTGATCGGCCGCGGTCGAGTTCAGCGGCGTCCCCGGGTTCACGGGGGGGGACCAGGGGTCGTGCACACTGCGGCGCGTGGAAGTCCAGAAATCGTTCCCGCCGAGCCCTCCCGAGCGGGTCGAAAAGAAGAATACCTCCCTACCGTCCGCGCGCAGCGTCGGGCCCTGGTCGGTAGCGACCGAGTGGCTGAGCTCGATGATCAACACGGCAGGTCCGCGAGTCTCACCGTCCCGCGTCAGCGGTGCGTAATAGAGATCCGCAGTCCCGCCGGGGGGCGCTCTGTTGAAATAGAGGTTGGCCACGCCATCCTCCGCGCTCTGCAGATACTCCGCCCCTGCCTCGGCCCCTGGCGTATTCACGTCGGACCCCAATGCCACCGGGGTGCCCCAGCCGAGGTCGTCTG
Organism: Gemmatimonadales bacterium; assembly: GCA_050732995.1. Taxonomy (GTDB): domain Bacteria; phylum Gemmatimonadota; class Gemmatimonadetes; order Gemmatimonadales; family GWC2-71-9; genus JBOHSA01. The sequence goes on from JBOHSA010000026.1 coordinate 2,650, forward strand.
TCGGGTTGGCCCGGCGTGACACGTAAACGTCGCCGAGTCCCTGTCCACCGGGCCGCGTGCTCCTCAAGAAGAGCAAGTGCCCGTCGACGGACAGCCCAGGGCCGGTCTCGGTGGCGACCGTATTGACAACCGGCCCGAGGTTTACGGGCGTTTCCCATGAGCAGTCACTGCAGGCGCGCCGGGCGACCCAGAGGTCGAATTCCCCGAGTCCACCCGGTCGGTCGGAGCCGAAGTAGAGGCTGAGGCCGTCGTTGGAGAGTGTCGGCCCCTGCTCGTTGAACGTCGTGTTGATGGCGGTACCGAGGCTCACCGGCTCGGACCACTCGGAGCTGACGAAGGACATGGCCTGGAGCCCGAACATGGGCTCGTCGGATTCAGCGTGGCAGGCCACGAGCAGGGCGACCGTTAGGACGGACGCCAATCTGCGGGCGGGGCTGATGACCATAGAACCTTCCTTCCAATCATGCCCATTGAGCCGGTTCTTTGTGCTCCGACTGCGCGCCGTGCGCGTGGTGCGTTCATGAGAGACCGGCCCTCAGAAGCACGCGGCCGAGCTGGCCGGGGTCCTAACGTAGTTGGACCGGTCGGAGGATCCTCCGTCCTTCCAGGCTACGACGTAGTACTCGCATCCGAGATTTGATGTCACGAGCCGCGTCGAGTTGGCCGGGACCCCGATGGTTTCCCAGAAGATCGAGCCATCCTCCCAGACCCAGTAGAACCACACCACGTAACCGTCCTCGACGGCCGAGTTGTCCGTCCACGCGAGTTCGATCTGCGACCAGGTCTCGTCGAGCGCGATCGCGGTTAGGGCGGTCGGACCCGCAGGTGGCGTGGTGCAGTCCATGTTCGACGGCCCGGACTCGCTCGGCCCGTTGAACGCGATCACGCGATAGCAGACGTGCTGCTCGCTCGCGAGCCCGACGTCGTGGTTGTAGTAGACGTTCGCGCCCACCGTGCCCAGGCTCGACCAGGTGGCACCGAGGTCGAGGGAGCGCTCGACTCGGAATCCGCTCTCATCGGTCGAGTTGTCGAACCACGTCAGCTCGATGGAGCGGCTGCTCGTGGGCTTCGCGTCCAATCGGGAGGGCGCAGCCGGAGGCGGTGGCGCCGGCGGTGTGGCGCACGCTACGGTGGAGAAATGGGAGTAGCGCGTCCTCCCGTCGGCGACTCGGGACGCGCGGACCCTGTAACAGTACGGCGTCGCAGCGTTGAGCCCGGCGTCGCCGTAACTGCTGATGTTGGCATCGGTCGTGACGCGCAGCGTGAACGTGCCGGCTGGCCCGCTCACAGAACGGTGGACCTCGAACCCAGTCTCGTTCGTCGAGTTGTCTGTCCAGCTAACGTCGATCCGGCTTTCGGACACCGGGACAGCCTTGGTGTTCGACGGAGCCTTTAGCGCCGCCCCCGCACCCGTGGCGGCCGCGTGGATGGCGGGCTCGAACGGCTGCCTCCGGTCGCAGGCGATCAGCGAGAGGAGCAGCACCATCGGGCACCCGAGGGACGCGCGGCGCAGACCCATGACCCCTCCAGACGCGGTGAGTTGTTCGACCCAAGTCGCTCGAACCATGCCGTCTACTTGGCTAGGCGTCGCGCCGACTCATTTCGGCTCATTGGGCGGAGAGCCACGCCTTGAGCCGGCGCTGGTTGACGCCCTGCTCGATGCACCGTAGCTTGGGCCGAGCAAGTCCTTCCAGGATAGAATGTTGCGCCGCCGCGGATCGGACTGACCCGAGGCCCATGACCGACCGGCCGGATATCACCGGGCTCCTGCGCGAGCTGTCCCAAGGCCGTCCGGACGTCCTCGACCGCCTCATGCCCATCGTGTACGACGAGCTGCGGCGTATTGCGCACGCACAGCTCCGGAGGGAGCGGCCCGGCCACACGCTCAGCACCACGGGGTTGGTCCACGAGGCGTACCTCAAGCTCATCGACGTCCATCAGGTGGAATGGCGGGACCGCGCCCATTTCTACGCCATGGCCGCGCGGCTCATGCGCCGCATCCTGATCGACAACGCGCGCGCCAAAAAGCGCGAGAAGCGCGGGGGCGGCGCCGTGCACGTCCCGCTGGCCGAGGCACTCGACGTCCCGGTAAGTGCGGCGGCGGATGACCTGCTGGCCCTGGACGAGGCGCTGGCCCGCCTCGAGGCCCAGAACGAGCGCCAGTGCCGGGTAGTGGAGTGCCGCTGTTTCGCCGGGTTGTCGCTGGAGGAGACCGCCGCAGCTCTCGGGATCTCGGTGGCGACCGTGAAGCGCGATTGGACGTTCTCGCGCGCCTGGCTCAACCGCGAACTGGCGCGTCCCCCGGGCGGGGCCGTGGTCGCCGACAATGAGGCGACGCCATGACCGGGGATCGCTGGGAGCGCATCGAGGCGCTGTTCGCGGCCGCCCTCGAACGAACGCCAGAGGAACGCCCGGCCTACGTGCGCGATCAGGCCGAGGACGCCACGGTCCGAATGGAAGTCCTCGCCCTTCTCCAGGCTCATGCGGCGATGGGCCGGCTGGACAGCATCGTCGAGCGGCTCGATGCACGGAGCGTTGGCGCTCCAGGCACCGGCCTTCCGGCGGTGCTCGCGGGCCGCTACCGCGTCGAGCGCGAGCTCGGTCGTGGCGGCATGGCGACCGTCTATCTCGCCCACGACCAGAAGCACGATCGCAAGGTCGCCCTCAAGGTCCTCCCGCCCGCCCTCGCCCTCGCAGTACGGGTCGAGCATTTCCTCCGCGAGATCCAGATCGCCGCGAAGCTCACCCATCCCCACATCCTGCCGTTGCACGACTCCGGAGAGGGTGGCGGCTTCGTGTACTACGTGATGCCGTATGTAGAAGGCGAGTCCCTGCGGGACCGGCTGAACCGAGAACGGCAGCTCCCGGTCGCAGACGCGCTGCGCATCGCGCGTGACGTAGCGGCGGCGTTGAGTTACGCCCACAGCCAGGGAGTGGTGCACCGGGACATCAAGCCGGAGAACATCCTGCTCGCGCCCGGTAGCGAGGGTGTCGTTGCCGACTTCGGGATCGCTCGGGCGTTCAGTCTGGCAGGTGGGCCCACGTTCACTGAGGCGGCTGGCCCAGTGGGGACGCCCCTGTACATGAGTCCCGAACAAGGCTCAGGCAGCGAAGCGCTCGACGGCCGGAGCGACATCTACAGTCTCGGGTGTGTGCTCTACGAGATGCTTGCGGGGCATCCACCTTTTAGCGGGGTGACAGCCACAGAAGCCATCGCCCGGCACGCAGTTGACCCCATCCCGACGCTCGCGGCACGGCCTGGCGTACCACCCGGGCTGGCGCGCGTGGTCCGCAGGGCGATGGCGAAACGACCAGACGATCGGTTTGTCACCGCGGAGGAGTTTGCTGCGGCGTTGACGCCCGAAGCGCTGGACGGCCACAGCGTGCGAAGACGGATAGTGTTTGGCGCCCTCGGACTGATCGTGTTGGTAGCCGGCTGGTCGTTCGCGCGCCAGCTGGTGCGGGCACCGGCGGCGGGTACGTCCAGCCAGTCGGTGGCCGTGCTCCCGTTCGTCAACCTCAGTGGCGATTCCATCAACGAGTACCTCAGCGACGGGGTGAGCGAGGAGCTGATCAGCGCGCTGGTGCAGATCCCCGATCTCCGCGTTCCGGCGCGCACGTCCTCCTTCTACTTCAAGGGCAAGGCACTCCCGGTTCGCCAGATCGGGGAGTCGCTCAAGGTCGCGAACGTGTTGGAAGGGAGCCTCCGGCGGGTAGGCAACCGGCTCCGGATCACCGCCCAGCTCATCAAGGTGGCCGATGGCTATCCCCTGTGGTCAGAGACCTACAACCGCGAGTTGGGAGGCGTGCAGGACGTGCTTGCGGTCCAGGAGGAGATCGCGCACGCGATCGTGGAGGCGCTCCAGGTGAAGCTCGAGGTCCCCGCGGCGTCACGACCAGAGAATTCCGAGGCCCACGTACTCTACTTGAAGGGCCGCTACTTCTGGAACCAGGGAACCGAGCGAGGACTCGACCGAGCGGGAGAGTTCTTTCGCGCGGCGATCGCGCAGGATTCGGCGTACGCCCGCGCCTACGCGGGGCTGGCCGACGTGTATCTGGTGCTCTGGGCCAACCTGTATCTCTCTCGTGCCGAGGCGCATCCCAAAGCACAGGCGGCGGTCGAACGGGCGGTCGCGCTCGATTCCCTGCTGGCGGAGGCGTATGCCTCGCGCGGCCGCCTCCGGACCCTGGAGTGGGACTGGTCGGGGGCCGAACAGGACCTGCGCCAGGCCGTTGCACTCAATCCCGGTTCCGCGCTCGGGCATCGGTGGTACGCCTCCTTCCTGACGCGGCGGGGCCGCTCCACCGAGGCGATTCGGGAAGCGAGCCGCGCCGCGGAGCTCGACCCCCTGTCGGCGCAGGTCCTGGAGACCTACGGAGAGGCGCACCTCTTTGCCCGACAATACGAGCGGGCTGTGGCGCAGTACCGCAAGGCGCTCGAGCTCGAGCCGACCCGCCCGCAGAGCCACCAGCGGCTCGCGCTGGCCTACTTTCAGCAGAACAAGTTCGCCGACGCGATCCGCGAGTTTCAGACCGCTTTGGACCTGCTGGGTGGTCGTGGGCGAACATCTTACACCCTCGCGGAACTCGGTCACGCGTACGCACGAGCCGGCCGGCGGCAGGACGCGCTGAGGATTCTCGATGAGTTGAACGCGCGCATGGCCCGAGATGACGGCCTCACCCGCGCCGTGCATCTGGCGATTCTGTGCGCGGGCTTGGGGGAGCAGCATCAAGCGTTTGCCTGGCTGGCGAAGGCCTATGGGGAGCGCGACAATGTGCTAAACCTGTTGCGCGTCTACCCGTTCTTCGATCCTCTGCGTTCCGACTCGCGTTTTACCGAGCTGTTGGAGAAAGTCGGGCTCGGCTACGCGGACGGCTCATGAAACTGTTAGCTATGCTGACCATTGCCGCTGTCGCCACAGCATCGGTCACGCCCCGGGGGGGCGGTCATGCGGACAGCGACACGAGCCGAGCCCGCGGCGGAATTCGGGAGATGGAGTCGATACCTTGAGCTAGGAGGCTGTCAAGACTGCTCGACGGAGGCTGCGGCAGGACTAGAGCTGCTGCAGGGCGATGAGGGTACCGAGCGTGCCGATCCAGAACAGGAACATCCACTTGAGAATGCGCGCCTCGAAGACGGCCATGCGAGTTTCGAGCGTCGCCACGGCTGTTCGCACCTCCGCTTTGACTTCGGCGATCCGCTGCTCGAGCTTGGCGTCCAGTTGTGCCGCGCGCTGCTCCAGCTTCGCATCGAAGCGGGAGAAGTTAAGCTCATTCAGCTCCCGCAGCTCCATCCGATAGGTCAGGTCCACCTGGTTGAACCACTCCACGAGCTCGTTGGTAAGCTCGTCGCCGAACGTGTCGTAGAACTTCCGGGACAGCTTCGCCGTGACCGGCATGGAGGGGGCTCCAGGTTGATCCCGGCGGTACCGTAACCTACGCTCGGCCCGGCGTCGTCATCAATCCCTTGCCGCCGGGTGCGGCCGGACGCGGGCCTCGCGGGTCCAAGCGTGCTCGCGCGCTTCAATCCCCCGTTGCATAGACCGTTTCCACGTACGGCGCCTCGTTCACCTGCGGCGCCTTTCGCTTCGCCAGCACCAGCCACCACTCCCGCACCGAGGCGAGCACGACGAGCGCCACCACCACCATGAACACCAGCGCCACGACCGTGTTGAGCCGGTCGTTGAAGACGAGCCGGGCGGCGTTGGGATCGACCGAGCCCGCGAGCGACGCCGCGTGGGCCAGAAAGCCGAGCTTCGGGTCGGTGGAGAACACCTTTTGCCAGCCCGCGGTCATCGTGACTGTCACGAGCCAGGCCAGCGGCGCGAGGGTGACCCAGGCGTAGCGCCGGCGGCCCATCTTGATGAGGATCGTGGTGCCGACGCACAACGCCACCGCGGCGAGCAGCTGGTTCGAGATGCCGAACAGGGGCCACAGCGAATTGATGCCTCCCAGGGGGTCCACCACCCCCTGATAGAGGAAGAAGCCCCACCCGGCCACGACCAGCGCGCTGGACGTGATGATGCTCGGGTACCACGACGTCTCGCCGAACTTCGGCCACGCGTGCCCCATGATCTCTTGCAGCATGAACCGCCCGACGCGGGTCCCGGTATCGATGGTCGTGAGGATGAATAGGGCTTCGAACATGATCGCGAAGTGATACCACAGCGCGGTCAACGTCTTGCCGCCCAGCACGGTCGTGACGCTGGAGAAGATGTGGGCCATCCCGACGGCCAATGAAGGGGCGCCGCCGGTGCGCGCCACGAGCGTCTGCTCGCCCATCTGGGCTGCCAGCGCCTGCATCTGCTCCGGACTCACCACGAAGCCGGCGGTGCCGAGCACCTCGGACGCGCGCGCCAGCGCGGCGGGCGTCGTGTTCATGGCGAAATAGACGCCGGGTTCGAGCGTGCAGGCCGCGATCATCGCCATGACGCCGACGAACGACTCCATCAGCATCCCGCCGTAGCCGATCATCCGCGCGTCGGGCTCCCGGGCGATCATCTTCGGCGTCGTGCCCGAGGCGACGAGCGAGTGGAACCCGGAGATCGCCCCGCAGGCGATCGTGATGAAGGCGAAGGGAAAGAGCTTGCCGGCGAATACCGGCCCCTCGCCCAGCGTGGCGAACGGGGTGAGGGCGGGCATCCGGAGGTCGGGGAAGATGACGAAGATTGCGAGGCCGAGCGCCAGCACGGTCGTGATCTTGAGGAAGGTCGAGAGGTAGTCCCGGGGGCACAGCAGCATCCAAACCGGGAGCACCGAAGCGATGAAGCCATAGGCGACGATCATCCAGGTGAGCGCCACGCCGGAATGCCGGAACCAGCCGGCGATCTGCGGCTGGCCGGCCACCCAGCCGCCGGCCACGAGGGCGCCGAGCAGGAGCACCGCCCCCACGGCCGACGCCTCGCCCACTTTGCCCGGCCGCCACCGCTTCATCCACCAGCCCATCAACAGGGCGATCGGGATGGTGCAGGCGATCGTGAACAACCCCCAGGGGGAGTCCCGTAAGGCGTTTACCACGATCAGCGCCAGGACGGCGAGCAGGATGATCATGATGAACAGCACGGCCAGCATGCCGGTGAATCCCGCGACCCGGTTGATCTCTTCCTTGGCCATCTGGCCGAGCGACCTGCCGTCGCGCCGCAGGGAGCAGAAAAGGATCGTGAAGTCCTGGACCGCGCCGCCCAGGACGACCCCGATCACGAGCCACAGCGTGCCGGGCAGGAACCCGAACTGGGCCGCGAGCACGGGTCCCACGAGCGGCCCCGCCCCGGCGATCGCGGCAAAGTGGTGCCCGTAGAGCACCCAGCGGTTGGTGGGGACGAAGTCGCGGCCGTTGTTCAGCCGCTCGGCCGGCGTGGCGCGCCGCGGGTCCAGCCCGAATACCCGGACGGCCAGAAACTTGGAGTAGAACCGGTAGGCGACGACGTACGTGCAGACGGCGGCGGTGAGCAGCCAGGCGGCGTTGACCGACTCGCCGCGGGACAGTGCCAGGACCCCGAAGGCCGCGGCGCCGAGGGCCGACAACCCGCCCCACAGGAGCAGGGATCCGAGCCGGTGCATGGCCGCTAAGTTACGCCGCGCCTTGCCGATGTTCAATTTCGAACATAAGTTCGAAACCCTTGGCACCCCCCCCACCCCCCCCACCCCCCCCGCCCCCGTCCTCCTGGTCGCTGGCCGCGCGCGAGGCGCCGGTGGCGGCGGCCGTGCCCCAAGAACGGCCGGAGCCGTTGTACGCCGGCGAGCGCCTGCAGGGCCGGGTCGCCATCGTGACCGGTGGAGCCACGGGGCTCGGTCGCTCCATCTCCCTCGAATTCGCCCAGCGCGGCGCGGCCGTCGCCTTCAATTATCTGGACCTGCCCGGGCGCGACATCGGCGCCCAGGCGCTACTCACCGAGACCGCCATCAAGGCGCTCGGCGTCCGCGTGTACTCGGCGCGCTGCGACGTGCGCCGCCGCGACGAGGTCGAGCAGTTCGTCGCCCAGGCGCGCGAACGGCTGGGCGGGGTGCACTGCCTCGTGAACAACGCCGGCGTCACCCACGATGGCGCGCTCTGGCGGCTCTCGAGCGAGGCCTGGCAGGAAGTGCTCGACACGAACGTCACCGGCGCGTTCAATTGCATCCAGGCCGTGTCCCCGCACATGCGGGCGCAGCGCTACGGTAAGATCGTCAACATCTCGAGCCACCAGGCCTTCCGCCCCGGCTTCGGGATCGCCAACTACGCAACGAGCAAGGCGGCGCTCATCGGTCTAACCAAGTCTGCGGCCGTGGATCTGGGGTCCTCCAACATCAACGTCAACGCCGTCGCACCCGGATTCGTGAAGACGGAGCTCCTGGCCAAGCTGCCCCGCGAGGTGCTGGAGCGCGCGGAGCACGAGTCGCTGCTGGGTCGCGTGGCCGACCCCGAGGACGTGTCGCGCGTGATCCTGTTCCTGTGCAGTGAGGCCGCCCGGCACATCACCGGGCAGGTAATCGTGGTGGACGGCGGCTTGACGCTGGCGTCGTGACTAATCGCTTGAACTGCAAACGGTTACTGCGTGGGGTCTGGGGTGTGAGTGCGTGGGCAATGCTGGCGTGCGGGGGCCAGCGGGCCGACCAGAACCCGACCCCCGAGCCGACGGCGCCGCTCCCCACCGCCGGGCTCGCGGGCCAAAAGGTGAGCCTCCTACCACTCACGCTCGTCGCCGCCGAAGACTCGCTCCACTGGGAATCGGTGCTCGCCGATCGGCGGGCTACCCTCGCGACCGGGGACAGCATCATCGGCGCGCTGCTCGCGGCCCGCGCCCCAGAAGTGACATGGGTGCTGCCCGACGAGCTGAGGCGCACGGCGCGGCGCGCGACCGGCGTCGCCACCGACCCAGACCAGCTCGGCACGGCGATCCTGCGCGCCGAAAGTCTCGTGGAGGTTCCCGATCCGCTGCGCTCGCAGCTGCGCACGCTCGCCGCCCTGGCGGGCAGCCGCTTCGCGGTGATTCCCGCGGCACTGGTGTATCGGCGGTCCGGCGGTCCGGCGGCCCGGCGGTCGGCGGATCCAGTGACCGCCGGACCGCCGGACCGCCGAACCGCAACCGCCCAATTGTCCATCGTCCTCGTCGACGTCCGCCTGGGGCGGGTCGCGTGGCGCACGGTGGCGCGCGGCGAGGGCGGGGACCCCTGGACGGCGCTGACTGGGGCGGTGAAGAGCCTGACGCCGGGACTGCCGTGAGCCGCGAAGCGACGCTCATCGCGGGCGACGGCATCGGACCCGAGATCACCCAGGCCACCCTTCAGATGCTCGACGCGCTGGGGATGCAGTTCGATTGGGACGAGCAATACGGCGGGATGGCCGCGGTGGAGCAGGCGGGCACAGCGCTCCCCAACGCCACGCTCGACTCGATCCGCCGCACCAAGCTCGCGCTCAAGGGCCCGCTCACGACGCCCGTCGGGGGCGGATACCGCTCGGTCAACGTGGCGCTGCGGCAGGAGTTCGACCTGTACGCCAACGTGCGGCCGACCAAGACCATGGTGCCCGGGGGCCGCTACACAAACGTCGATCTCGTCGTCATCCGCGAGAACACCGAGGGGCTGTACGTCGGGCTGGACTTCACCTTCAAGATCGCGGGCGACCGGCGGGCGCTGGCGCAGGCGATGTCGATCGTGACGCGGGAGGGCAGCGAGCGGATCGCGCGCTACGCGTTCGAGTACGCCAAGCGGCACAGCCGGAAAAAGGTGACTATCGTCCACAAGGCGAACATCCTGAAGGCGACCTCGGGCTTGTTTCTCGAGACGGCCCGCCGGGTGGCCAAGGAGTACGAGGGCACCATCGCTTCGGATGACAAGATCGTGGATAACGCCGCGATGCAGCTCGTGCTCAAGCCCGAACAGTTCGACGTGATCGTCACGACCAACCTGTTCGGCGATATTCTGTCGGACGAGGCCTCGGGGCTCGTGGGGGGACTGGGGCTCGCGCCGGGGGCCAACATCGGGACGGGCGCCGCGATCTTCGAGGCGGTGCACGGCTCGGCGCCCGACATCGCGGGACAGGGAATCGCGAACCCGTCGGCGCAGCTGCTCGCCGCGGCGATGATGCTGGATCACCTGAACGAGGTCGAGGCCGCGGCGCGCCTGCGGCGGGCGCTCGAGACGGCGATCGTCCAGGACAACGTGCGCACCAGGGATCTCGGGGGCAATGCTTCTACGGCCGATTTCGCCCGCGCCGTGGCCCGCCGGCTCTAGCCACCTGTGCGCCAAATGCGGGGAGATGACGCCCGGCATCCCCGTCGGCGGTCTGTGCCCGAGCTGCACCCGGCTCGTGACCCGCAAGGCGGGCCGGATCGGCCGCTGGACGGCGCTGGGGACCACCTTGCCGCTCGCGCTGTACGTGGCGCTGCGGTTCCCCCCGGACCCCACGGCCCGGCTGGTGGGGGCGGGGGCTGTGCTGCTATGGTACGGGCTGACGTTTCTCATTGCGAAGCGGGTCGCGTGGGAGTGGCTCAAATAGAGACAGGGCGGAATGCGGAGTGCGGAATGCGGAATGACCGGGATTGCGGAATGCGGAATGCGGAATTGAAGTGGGTGGTTCTTGCCGCGGTTTTGGCGACCGCGGCGCCGGCGGCCGCGCAAACGTCGCTGTCGATCTATGCCGATGGGCGCGTGGTCGTTCGAAAGACGCTGCCGCAGGCACTCGAGCGGGGGCGGAATACGGTCACGCTGCGGCTCGAGGGCCTCGATCCGGCAACGTTGTTCTCGCCGGATAGTTCTGTGACCGTGGCCTCAGCCGTCGTGAGGCAGCCGAGTGGTAAGGATGACGCGCTGAGAGCGGCGGTGGGGCAGACTCTATCCTTTGTTCGCGACAAGGGAGACACCATCCGGGCGACCGTCGTGAGGGTCGATCCGCCGCAGTACAAGCTGAGCGACGGGAGACTGCTGCTGGGCCAGCCCGGGGAGCCGCTGTTTCCGGCAGGGGTCGTCCGGACCTCGCCCGAAGCCACGCTGGTGGTGGAGGCGGCCAGAGCGCGACCGCGGACGGAGCTCGCCTATGTGGCGCAAGGCGCCAAGTGGGAGGCGCTGTATCAAGTCGTGCTCGGCGGGCGCGGGATAGCCGGCATTTCGGGATCGGCGACGGTCAGTTCCGAGCGGCTTCGGGCCGACAGCGCTGACGTGCACTTGGTGTCGGGATCGATCAACCGCACGCGGTTCCCAGCCGAGGCAGGTCTCCGATTGGACGCCGTGGTGCTGACCGGAGTGGCGCAAGGTGAGGCTCGGCAGGGATTCACCGGGCCGGAAGAGCGGGCGGTGGGAGAGACCCACGTCTATCACCTCCCGGGCAAGCTGACCCTAGAGCCTGGCGTCTCGGCGACCACGGCGCTGTTCCCCCGCGCGACCGTTGCCTACACCCAAGAATTCGTCGTTCCTGGAGCACTCCCGTGGCGTGGGTGGATCGGACAGTCGCCCGAGCCAAACCGACTTGCCGTCCAGGTGTGGTACACGCTGAAGCGTGATCGCGGGTCGGCGTTCGGTCGCCGGCCACTTCCGGTGGGTACCGTTCAATTGTATCAAGCCGACTCGGCCGGCCAAGTACAACTCGTCGGCGAGGCCACGATCATGCACACCCCGGCTGGCAGGGACGTCCGCGTGCAGTCCGGCAACGCCTTTGACGTCACCGTCGAACGCGTGCAGACCGATTTCACCCAGGAACAGCTCCCGCCGCCGCGCCGGGGGGTGCCCGGCCGCCAGCGCCTCACGGCCGCGTATCGCGTGACGATCACCAACGCCAAGACCGAGGCCGTGACGGTGGACGTGCGCGAGGCGCGCTACGGCATGTGGCGCATCGTCGAAAGCAGCATCCCGGCCGAAAAGCTCTCGGCCACGGAGTCCCGCTTCCGGGTCCCGGTGCCGGCGGGCGGTGAGGCCGTGCTCACCTACACCGTGCAGCTCGAGTCGTGACCGTCCAGATCCTGCACCTCGCCGACCTGCACTTCGGGGGTCTGGCCGACATCCGGCAGCTCGAGGCCTTGGAGCAGATGCTCCCCGATCTCCGCCCCGACGCGATCGTGCTGGCCGGGGATCTCTCGCAGCGCGCGCGCCACGGCGAGTTCCAGCGGGCCCGTGCCTTCGTCAACCTCGCGGCCCAGACCGCACCGGTGTACGTCTGTCCCGGCAACCACGACGTGCAATGGTGGTGGCGGCCCCTGATCCCCTTCAGCAAGGGGGTCCTGTACCGGAAGTACCAGCGCTACTTGGGCGACGACCTGGCGCCCACGCTCACCGTACCGGGCGCGATCATCGCCGGGGCGCTCACGTCCCACGGCCTTGCCTGGGGCTCGCTCACGTTCCGGCTGCGCGACCTCGCCGTGAAGGGGCACCTCCCCAAGGGGGAGGCCGAGCGCGTGCGGGCGCTGTTCGAGCGGGCGCCGGCCGAGCTCGCGAAGATCCTGGTGGTGCACCACAACGTGCTGCGGGGCGAGATCTCGCAACGCATGGGGCTCGCCCGCTGGCGCCAGGCGCAGGACCGCCTGATCGCCTCGCGCGCCGACGTCGTCCTCTGCGGGCACGACCATCAGGAAGGAGCGGATGTGCTGGGCGGCAAAGTGGTGGTGTCGACCACGGGGACGCTGTCCACCCGCTCACGCGGCGGCCGGCCCTCCTGCTTCAACTTCGTCACCATCCAGCCGACTGCTGTGCAGATCACCTTCTTCCGCTGGGAGGCCGAGCGCGGGCGGTTCCGGGCGTCGGACACGTTCGCGTTCGCGCGGGCGCACGGCCACGCCGAGCGGCGGGACGCCATCCCCGCCGCAAGCTGCTAGATTCCTCCTCCGCGACTGGGTTCTTAGCCCCTTAGCCCCTTAGCCTCTTAGCCCCTTTTTGAGGTTGTCATGCCCCCGAAGTTCCAAGGCGTCGACTTCTACAACCTGGACGGGTTGCTGTCCGAAGAAGAGCGCGCCGTCCGCGACACCGTCCGCGCCTGGGTGGACGACAATCTCATGCCGGTCATCGGCGACGCGTACGTCGCGGGGAAGTTCCCCAAACAGCTCGTGCCGGGCATGGCGGAGCTCGGCCTGTTCGGCGCGAACCTCCCCGAGGAGTACGGCTGCGCCGGGTTGAACAACGTCGCTTACGGGCTGATCATGCAGGAGCTCGAGCGCGGCGACTCGGGGGTGCGCTCCTTCGCCTCGGTGCAGGGCGCCCTCGTGATGTATCCCATCTATACGTTCGGCAGCGAAGCCCAGCGCAAGCAGTGGCTCCCGAAGATGGCCCGCGGGGAGGTGATCGGCTGTTTTGGGCTCACCGAGCCCGATTACGGCTCGAACCCGGCCGGGATGATCACCGTGGCGCGGGAAACGAAGGACGGCTGGGTGCTGAACGGCGCCAAGATGTGGATCACGAACGGCTCGACGGCGCAGGCGGCGATCATTTGGGCCAAAACGGGAAAGCTCGACGACCCCAACTCGATCCGCGGCTTCATCGTCCCCACCGACACGAAAGGCTTCTCGGCCAAGGATCAGAAGGGCAAGCTCAGCCTGCGGGCGAGCGACACGAGCGAGCTGGTGTTGCAGGACGTGCATGTCCCCAAGGACGCGATCCTGCTCGAGTCGGGCGGGCTCAGGGCGCCCCTGATGTGCCTGACCGCGGCCCGCTACGGCATCGCCTGGGGCGCCGTGGGCGCCGCGATGGCGTGCTATGATGAGGCGGTGAGCTACGCCAAGACCCGCCTGATGTTCGGCAAGCCGATCGGCGGGTTCCAGCTGCAGCAGGCCCGCCTCGCGGAGATGCTGACGGAGATCACCAAGGCGCAGCTGCTCTGTCTCCAGCTCGGTCGGCTGAAGGACGCCGGCACCATGTCTCCCCAGCAGGTGTCCCTCGCCAAGCGCAACAACGTGAACATGGCGACGGAAGTCGCGCGGGAGACCCGGCGGCTGCTGGGCGCCAACGGGATCCTCGCCGAGTACCAGGCAATGCGCCACCTCGCGAACCTCGAGTCGGTCTATACCTACGAGGGCACGCACGACGTGCACACGCTCATCCTGGGGCAGGAGATCACGGGGCTGAGCGCCTTCAACTAGTGCGGAACGCGGAACGCGGGACGCGGAACGTCGGCCGCCGAGTTCCTCGATGCTCGGTCGCTCGCGTCACCGTTCCGCGTTCCGGCTTCCGCGTCCCGCGTTTGATGGTGGTGGTGACGTTCGTCGCTCTGCTCCCCCGGCCCGCCGCCGCCCAGCAGCCCGACTCCGCCAAAGACACCGTCCGGCTCGCGCCCATCGAAGTCGTCGGCTCCATCGTCCCCGCCGCCGGGCCCACGATCGGCTCCGGTCTTCCCGCGCGGATCTCCCTGATCGGCCGGCGGGCGCTCGAAACCTGGGAGCCGCGCACGCTGGCCCACGCCCTGAGTACGCAAGCGGGCGTCGCGTTGTACGACGATCTGGGCAGTCCCTACAAGCTCACGCTCACCTCCCGCGGCTTCGCCGTGGGCCCCGTGGTGGGGCTGCCGCCGGGGCTGTCGGTGTTCCTGGACGGCGTGCGCCAGAACGAGCCCGACGCGGCGCAGGTGAACTTCGACCTGTTGCCGCTGGAGCACGTGAAGCGCGTCGAGCTGCTCGCCGGCACCGGCTCGCTCTTGGGGTCCAACTCGCTGGGCGGCGGCATCAATCTGGTCACGCGGCGCGGCGAGGGGCCGTTCGAGGCGGAGCTCGAAGCCGCGGGTGGATCGTTCGGGACCTACGGCATCGAAGGCTCGGCCGCCGGCGCGCGCGGGGCGTGGGACTATTACCTGGGCGCCGGCTACGAGTCCGCGGCCGGATGGCGCGCGGCGACGGGCGCCGAGAACTACAACGCGTTCGTCAACCTGGGTCGGCTCGGCGCGACCCGCGGCGTCCGGTTCCAGCTCTTCGGCGCAAGCTCGTACGCCGAGACGGCCGGCTCGCTGCCGGAGAGCGTCTGGCGCGCGAGCCCGCGAACCAACTTCACGGCCGGCGACTTCGAGGATCTGGCCCTCGTGCAGGCGAGCGTCTCGGTCTACGCGCCGGTGGGGGGCCGGGGGCGTGGCGCGATCACGCTGTATCATCGCCGGCACGACGCCGAGCGCTTCAACGTCAACCAGGCCCCCGACCCCAACGTGCGCGGCGTCAGCGTGAACCGCACGATCGGCGGCAACGTGGACTGGCGGTGGGCCGCGCCCGGCGGGTGGTCGCTGCGCCTGGGCGTCGACGGCTCCGCCAACCGGGTGCACATCCGGTTGCTCGAAGAGCGTCCCGGCACGGACACCCTGACGACCGACGTGAACAGCCCGAGCTGGGACGTGGCGGCCTACGGGGTCGGCGAGTACCGCGTCGGTCGCGTGACCTTCTCCGCGGGACTGCGCTACGATCACATCCGGATTCCCTTCGAGGACAACCTCGATCCGAGCGCCGACACGGCCAGCATGTTCCGCCGGCTGAGCCCGCGGGGCGGCGTGAGCCTGGCGCTCGGCGGCGAGGCCGCGGCCTACGCGTCGGTGGGCCGGAGCTTCCGTGCGCCGGCGATCCTCGAGCTCGCCTGCGCCGACGCAACCGCCGCGTGCCCGCTTCCCTTCGCCCTCGGCGACGACCCCCCGCTCGCCCCGGTGGTCGCCACGACGGTGGAGCTGGGTGCGCGCTGGGCCTGGGGCGCGGCGCTCCTGAACGCCGCCGTCTACCGCACGGACGTCCGGGACGACATCGGGTTCATCCAGTCCGATTCGGCGGTGTTCCAGGGGTACTTCACGAATATCGGCGCCACGCGGCGCGAGGGCCTGGAGTTGGCGGCCGAGGTCCCGCTGGGGGGCGGCCACGCGCTCTCGGCTGGCTACGCCTGGACGCGCGCGGCGTATCGCGCTGCCGCCCGGATCTTCAGCTTGCGCGCGGACGCCGACTTCGCGATGAGCCCGCTGGCTGGGCCGAACCGGGTCGCGCCGGGCGACTGGATCCCGCTGGTACCGGAGCACCAGGCGCGCGTGGGGGCTTCGGTCCGGCTGGCGGAGGGACTCGAGGCCGGGCTCGACGCGCGCTACACGGGCCGCCAATGGCTCCGGGGCGACGAGGCCAACGAAACGCGTCCACTCCCCGGTTACTTCACGGTCGATGTGCGCGCCGCCTGGGACCGCGGTGGCTGGGGCGTGACCGTCTTCGTCGCCAACCTGCTCGCTTCCCGCCGCGCCGTGTTCGGCACGTTCAACGAGAACCGGCAGACCGGCGCCCTCGAGCGCTTCTTCACGCCGATGCAGGCGCGGGCGCTCCGGGTGGTCGTCCGGCGCCAGTTCGGCGGGGACTAGAAGCGATGGTTAGCTTTCGATCCCCGACACCCGACACCCGATACCCGATCCCCGCATGAAGATCGCCGTGTGCATCAAACGCGTCCCCGACACCGAGACGCGGGTAAAAGTCGCCGCCGACGGCAAGAGCCTCGACGAGGCGGGGGTGAAGTTCATCCTCAACCCGTACGACGAATTCGCCGTGGAAGAGGCGCTGCAACGCAAGGAGCAGGCGGGCGCGGGCGAGGTGGTCGTCGTCGCGCTCGGCCCCGCGGCCGCCCAGGAGACGATCCGCACCGCGCTCGCGATGGGCGCCGACTGCGGCGTCCTGCTGCAGGTGGACCGCCTCCCCGCCGACGGCCTCGCCGTCGCCCAGGCGCTCGCCGCCGAGCTGAAGACCGGCGGGTACGACCTGATCCTGTTCGGCAAGATGGCGATCGACGACTACAACCATCAAGTGGGCCCGATGGTGGCCGAGCTGCTCGGGTTGCCGTGCGTCACCGCGGTGGCGCACCTTGAGCTCGAAGCGGGAAAGGGCGTCGCCGAGCGGGAAGTCGAGGGGGGGATCGAGGTCGTGGAGTTCCCGCTGCCCGCCGTGCTCAGCGCCTACAAGGGCCTGAACGAGCCCCGCTACCCCGCGCTCAAGGGGATCATGGCGGCGAAAAAGAAGCCGCTCGAGGTCAAGCCCGTGACGCTCGCTGCCGGCGCGATCGAGGTGCTGGCGATGCGGCCCCCGCCCGAGCGCAAGGACGGCACGATCGTCGGTGAGGGCCCGGGCGCGGTGCCGGCGTTGCTGCAGCTGCTCCGCGAGGAAGCGAAGGTTCTGTGACCGGTGTCCTCGCGGTGCTGGAGCAGCGCGACGGCGCGCTGCGCAAGGTGTCGCACGAAGTGGTGACGGGAGCGCGCCGGCTGGCCGACGCATCGGGCGGGAGCGTGGACGCGTTCGTGCTGGCCGCGGGCCCGGTGAAAGGGGCCGACGCGCTGGGCGGGTTCGGCGCGGACACGGTGATCACGGGGACCAACCCGGCGTTCGCGCAGTATGCTCCGGAAGGCTGGGCCACCGTGATCGCGGAGCGGGCCAAGACCGGTGGCTATCGGGTCGTCGTCTTCGCCGCGAGCGCCACGGGCAAGGACCTCGCGCCCCGCGTCGCGGCCAGGCTGAGCGTCGCGCTGGCAACCGACGTGACCGACGTCATCGTCGACGGCGACGCCGTCGTAGCGACCCGACCCGTGTACGCCGGCAAAGCGCTGCTCCAGGTGCGGCTCACGGCCGTTCCGGCGCTCGTGTCGCTCCGGCCGAACGTGTTCACGCCGGTGCAGCGGCCCCATCCCGGCGCGGCGGAGACGGTCGCGGTTTCCGCCCAGCCGGGGCGGGTGCGGGTGCGCGAGCTCAAGGCCGCCCCCGCGGGCGCGCTGGACGTCGCCGAGGCGCCGATCGTGATCTCCGGCGGCCGGGGGCTGAAAGAGCCCGCCAACTTCAAGATCCTGGAAGAGCTGGCGCGAGCGTTCGGCGGGACCGCGGCGGTGGGCGCGTCCCGCGCGGTGGTGGACGCGGGCTGGCGGCCCCACGCCGACCAGGTGGGCCAGACCGGCAAGACCGTCAGCCCGACGCTCTACATCGCCGTCGGCATCTCGGGCGCGATCCAGCACCTCGCCGGCATGCGTACCTCGAAAGTGATCGTCGCGATCAACAAGGACAAAGACGCACCGATCTTCAAAGTCGCCGACTACGGCATCGTCGGTGATCTTTTCGAAGTCGTGCCCAAGCTGACTGAGGAGATCCGGAAACTCCATGCCTGACGGGGCGGGGAGCGGGGAGCGGTTCGTTCCGGCGCAGCACCAGCCCGCGCTGCCGCTGGACCGGCTCATCCTCGAGCCGGGGACCGAGGGTGCGAGGGACCGTATGGAGCTGGACGTCCTCGTCGTCGGGGCCGGCCCGGCCGGGTTGTCCTGCGCGATCGAGCTGGCGCAGCTGGCAAAGACCGACCACCTCGAGCTGGGTATCGGCGTGCTCGAAAAAGCCGCGGCCCTGGGCGAGCACTCCCTGTCGGGGGCCGTGGTCAACCCACGCGCGTTCCGCGAGCTGTTCCCCGATCTCAATGATTCAGACTTCCCATTCCGCGCGCCGGTACGCAAAGAGGCCGTGTATCTGCTGACGGCGAACGGCCAATGGCGCCTGCCGACGCCGCCCACCATGCACAACCGCGGCTACTACGTCGCCTCCCTGTGCGAAGTCGTCCGCTGGCTCGGCGGCAAGGCGGAAGAACTGGGCGTCAACCTGTTCACCGGCTTCCCCGCGGCGAGCCTCCTGGTGGACGGGCCGCACGTGGTGGGCGTACGCACCGCGGCCACCGGACTGGACCGCGACGGCACGCCGCTGGCGACCTACCAGGCTCCGAACGACCTCGTGGCCAAGGTCACGGCGCTGGCCGAGGGTCCCCGGGGACTGCTGGCCCAGGCCTGGCTCGAGCGGCAGGGCGTGGGATCGGACAATCCCCAGATCTTCGCGCTCGGCGTGAAGGAGATCTGGGAGACCAAGCGGCCGCTCGATCGCGTGATCCACACCCTGGGGTGGCCGCTTCCCGCCGACGCGTTCGGCGGCAGCTTCTGCTATCCCCTCGAGCCGAACCTGGTCGCCCTGGGCCTCGTCGTGGGTCTGGACTATCACGATGCCGCGCTCGACGTGCACTTCCTGTTGCAACAAATGAAGCGGCATCCGCTCTTCCACCCCTACCTCGACGGAGGGGAATTGGTGGAGTGGGGCGCCAAGACCATTCCTGAGGGCGGTTATTACGCCGTGCCACGCCGGCGGCACGGCGCCGGGGTCGTGTTGCTCGGGGATTCGGCAGGGTTCGTGGACGTGCCGTCGCTGAAAGGGATCCATTACGCGGTACAGTCGGGCATCTACGCCGCGCGGGCGATCTTCGACGAGCTCAAGGGAGGGGCAGGAGCCCCCTCCCGGCTCGCGGCCTATGACCGGCTGGTGGATGGGTCGTTCATAATGCGGGATCTCTACCGCACCCGGAACATGCGGCTCGCGTTCCGGGACGGGTTCTTCGCCGGCGGTCTCAAAGCCGCGCTGATGACCCTCACCCGGGGGCGGTTCCCCGGTGGAAAGATCTCCATGCAGCCCGATGCGGCGATCCCACGCCGGGTGCGTTCCTCCCCCTCCCCCCCGTCTCCTCCCCGTGCTGCGGCGTCCTTCGTTCCGGACGGTGCGCTCACGTTCAGCAAGGTGGATGCGGTCTTCAAGTCCGGGAACGCGACCCGGGATACGGTGCCGATGCATCTCGTGGTGGGCCGTGACATCCCACCGGCGCTGGCGCGGTTCTACAGCCACGTCTGTCCCGCCGGGGTCTATGAGGAAGTGGCCGGGACGTTGCGAGTGAACGCGCCGAACTGCGTGGACTGCAAGGCGACCGACGTCCTGGGCCCCCGGTGGACCCCGCGGGAAGGAGGCAGCGGACCCAGGTACAAGCGCATGTAGCCCGCTCCCCTGGTCCGGGGACTGCGGGTCCGCCGTCGGGTGGGTGTGCCGTGCCCTGTTTTAGGGCGTATGACACACAGTCGCGCCCTGAAATGAGGCCGCCGGTGCTCCATGGCCGCCAGCGCGTATTGCGTAACTCATTATTATGCAAATAATTGTGACTATGCTACGAGATGTAGCATCAGGCACTAGCCTTGCTCCGCGTGCCAGCACAACATTGAGCGCCCCGGGCGCTCACCCAAGGAGGAGGCGCATGACCCCCAAGGCCGAGACCATCTCCCCCAGCTCTCCCAGTCAGCCCACCGCTGATCTCCTGCGCGAGCTGGTGGCGCACCTGCGCCAGAACCGCACTCAGCTGCGGGAGGAATGGGCGCGCCGCATTACGGAGTCGCAGCTGCTCACCGCGATGACCAAGGACGAGATCTTCGCCGAGGCCACGTCGGTGTACGACAACTACGTCGAAGTGCTGGAGACGGGGAGTGTCGAGGCGCTGCAGGCGTACGCGCGCAATCTCTCGGAGCGCATCATTCCACGCGGGGTCGAAACGCACGAAGTGCTGGGCATCGTGCTGCTGCTGCGCGACGTGCTGGCCCGCTCGCTGTTCAAAAAATACCAGGCGAACTTCGATCTGCTGAACCGGGTGTTGGACGCGTACGAGCCCGCAGCCAACCGGATCGCGAACACGGTGGGCGTGGGCTTCGTGCAGGAGCGCGAGCGCATCATCCGCCAGCAACAGGAGGCGATCCGGGAGCTGTCGACCCCGGTGCTGCAGGTGCGCGAGCGGCTGCTCATCCTGCCGATCATCGGTGTGGTGGATTCCCAACGCGCCCGCCAGCTCACCGAGCAGCTGTTGCGCGGCATCCGGGCCAACCGGGCCAAGGTGGTCGTGATGGACATCACCGGCGTGCCGGCCGTGGACTCGACCGTGGCGAACCACCTGGTGCAGACCGTGGAGGCCTCCCGCCTGCTGGGCGCGACCGTGATCGTCACGGGCCTGTCCCCCGAAATCGCGCAGACCCTGGTGACCATCGGGGTCGATCTCACCAAGATGAACACCGTGGGCGACCTGCAGGGCGGCATCGAGGAAGCCGAGCGCCTGCTGGGCTACAAGGCGATTACCGAAGGCGAGGCCCCGGCGCAGGTCGAGCAGGAGTAACGGCAGCCCGCCATGCAAGTCCCCATCCTGAAGCAAGGCGGCTACCTCATCGCCTCGATCCAATCGGCGCTCACGGACGCCGACCTCCTGCGCCTGCGGGACGACTTGGTGGAGCAGGTCGGGAAGTATCGCTCGCGCGGGGTCATCGTGGACGTCACGGTGCTGGACGTCATGGATTCCTTCGCCGTCCGGACAATCAGCTCGCTGGCGCACATGATCAAGCTGCGCGGGGCGGAGACGGTCATCGTCGGCATCCAGCCGGAGGTGGCCTTCGCCATGGTGCAGCTGGGGCTCACCCTGGCGGGCGTGGCGACGGCGCTCGATCTGGAAGAAGGCCTGGCCCATCTGGACCAGCGCATGAAGCGGAGTCCCGGCCGTGGCCGATGAGCTGCGCGTCGCGATCGCGTCGGACACCGACATCGTGGTCGCCCGCCAGCAGGGCCGCGCGCTCGCGGCCCGGCTCGCCTTTTCCCCGAGCGACCTGACGGTCATCGCGGCGGCGATCTCGGAAATCGCCCGGAACATCGTCGAGTACGCGTCGCGCGGCGAGATCATCCTGACCCTGGCCGAGAAAGGCGACCGGCAGGGGATCTGCGTCGTCGCCAAGGACGAGGGGCCGGGCATCCCCGACATCCCGCTCGCGCTCGAGGACGGCTACTCCACCTCCGGGAGCCTGGGCCTCGGGCTGCCGGGTGCCCGGCGCCTGATGGACGAATTCGAGATTCAGTCCGCGAACGGCCAGGGCACGACGGTCACCATGCGAAAGTGGACCCGGTGACGGCGTGCGTCGAGTGGGGCGTGGCGACCCGAACCCTCACGGGGCAGGACCAGTCCGGGGACCGGCACGTCGTGTGCCCGTATCCGGGGGGCGCGCTCCTCGCCGTCGTGGACGGCCTCGGGCACGGGGACGAGGCCGCCGCCGCGGCCCGCGTCGCCTGCACCATTCTGGGGGCACGACCGCGCGCGTCCGCGATCGCCCTCATCCGCGAGTGCCACGAGGCGCTCCGCGGCACCCGCGGGGCGGTGATGAGCTTGGCGACGTTCAACGCGACCGATGACACCATGACCTGGCTCGGCGTCGGCAACGTCGAGGCGGTGCTGATTCGCGCCGACCCGAACGCCACCTCGCCGCGCGAGGCCATGCTGCTCCGCGGGGGCGTGGTGGGCTACGAGCTGCCGAAGCTCCGGGCCGGCGTGCTCATGCTCGACCGGGGCGATACGCTCGTGCTCGCCACCGACGGGATCCGCGGCGGCTTCGCCGAGCGCGTGAGCGTCACCGCGCCCCCGAAGCCGCATGCGGACGAGCTGCTCGACCAGCTGGCCAAGGATTCGGACGACGCGCTCGTCCTGGTGGCCCGCTACCTGGGTGGAGGGGGATGAGATGGGCACGCACCCGCGGGACGAGCTGCCCACCGTCCGGCCCGCCGGGTCCGTAGCGGACGCTCCATCGGCGAAGGGCTACCGGGTCCTCGCCATTTGCCCGGACGCGGCGCCGTTCCGCCACCTGACCCGCTTCGTCGAGTCCAACAACGGCGAGCTGACCCGGGCCGCGGATCAGGCCAGCGCGCTGCGGCTCTTGTCGGCAGGCGGGTGGGACCTCGTGGTGCCGGTGATGGACGAGCACCCCGAGGAGGCAGTGGCGTGGTGGGCCGAGGTCGTGCAGCGGGCACCCGGCCGGCCGCGCCTGGTGGCGCTGACGCGGAACGCCACGATTGGGCTCGCGCTCCGGGCCGCCCAGCTGGGGGTGCTCGACGTGCTGTCCCTGCCCGTGCAGCGCGACGATTTCATGCAGCTGCTCAAGCGCGTCCGCTCCGCCGCGAACGAGGTGGCGCTCCCCCTGCCGGAGGTCGAGCCGGTGTCGGTCGGCCCCTACCAGCTGGTGGCCCAGAGCGCCCCGATGCTCGCCGTCTACCGGACCGTGGCCCAAGTCGCCCCTAGCCCCGCGACCGTGCTCATCCTCGGCGAATCGGGCACCGGCAAGGAGCTCATCGCCCGGGCGATCCACGTGCACGGCCCGCGGGCGGCGGCCCCCATCATCGCCGTGAACTGCGCCGCCATCCCGGAGAACCTGCTCGAAAGCGAGTTGTTCGGCCACGAGAAGGGAGCGTTCACCGGCGCCGTCACCCGCAAGATCGGACGGTTCGAACGGGCGAACGGCGGCACGCTGTTCCTCGACGAGATCGCCGACATGAGCCTGGTGCTGCAGAGCAAGATCCTGCGGGCGGTCCAAGAGCGGGAGATCGAGCGGGTGGGCGGCCACGAGGCGATTGCGGTCGACGTGCGGCTGATCGCCGCGACCAATCGGGACTTGCGCGCCGCCATCGCCCAGGGGCGGTTCCGGGAGGACCTGTACTATCGACTGGCCGTTGTCTCGATCCAACTCCCCACGCTGGCCGACCGGGGCGACGATCTGGTCCTCCTGGCGGCGCATTTCGCGCGCGCGTTCGGGGCGCGGTGCGGCAAAGGGCTGCGCTTCCTCACCGACCGTGCCCTCGACCTGCTGCGCCGCCACGAGTGGGTCGGCAACGTGCGGGAGCTGCGCAACGTGATCGAGCGGGCGGTCCTGGTCGCGGACGGCGACACGCTCCGGGCGGAGCATCTGCCGGAGGAATGGCGCGCCGGGTCCGAGGGCCACACGGAGCGCACCTCCGGACCGCTCGCGTCGCTGCAGGATGTGGAGGCCCGGCACATCGCCCGTGTGCTGGCGCACACCGGGGGCCAGATCGGCGAAGCCTCGCGCATCCTCGCGATCCACCGCAACACGCTGGCGCGCAAGATCCGGGAGTACCGGCTGTGAGCGAGCCGGTCGGGCGCCCGCCGCTGCGCGTGGAGCAGGCGCTCCGCTTGCTGCCGGACGTCGAGGCGCTGGCGCCGCTCCGCGCCTTCCTCATCTCGACGTCGCGGCCGGAGCAGCGGGACGCCTGGGCGCCGTCGCAGCCCTACCGGACCGTCGGCAAGCGCTACCTGCAACCGGGCGAGCTGCGCCGGCAGGTGCCCGAAGCGCTGAGTCGCGTGACGGCGCACCTGTCCGCGCTGTACCAGGCGGTCGTGGAAGCGCTCGAGGGGGAGCAGCGCGGCGACCTGGGGGCCGCCGTCCGCGCGCTCCTGACGGCCGGGGAGCGCGAGCAGAGCGTCGGGCGGTTCGGCCAGGCCCGCGCGTGGTTCGACCACGCGCTCGCCCGGAGCGAGGAGCTGCGCGATCGCCGGCCCGAGATCGAGACGCTGCGGGCCCTGGGCTACCTGGACCTCGCCGTGGGACGGTACGAAGACGGCGCCCGGCGCTTTCAGCGCAGCCTGGTCCTGGCCGAAGCCGAGCTCGACCAGGAAGGGATCGTGCTCGCCTGCCTGGGGCTGGGCCACGTCGCGCGGGCGCAAGGAGCGTGGATCGGCGCGGAGGCGTGGTACACCCGCGGCCTGCAGCTCGGCGCCGGCGATCAGCTGCGGACCGCCCAGCTCCAGCACCGGCTGGGCGACGTGGCCCGGCGCCGGGGAGACCTGCGGACGGCGGGGGCGCGGCTGCGCCAGGCGCTCGACGTGTTTCGCAGCCTGGACCGGTTCGAGGAAGTGGCCCGCGTGCTCAACAGCCAGGGCCAGCTCGAGGTCGACGAGGGCCGCCCGGCCGAAGCGCTCGCCGCCTATCGGGACGCGCTCACGGCCCTCCGCCGAGGCGCCGGCGACCCGTCGCTCGAAATGACGACCCGGGTCAACATCGCCACGCTGCAGCTCGAGACCGACCACTGGCTCGAGGGGGAGGACGAGATTCGGCGGGGTGAGGAGCTGGCCATCGCCCACAACCTGACCCGTCAGCTGGCGCAACTCTACGTCCTGCTCGGCCGGCTGCGCGGGCGGCAGGGGGACGAGGACGGCTTCGTTTTCTTCGAGAAGGCAATCGAGCTGTGCCGCGGGCTCGAGGCCTCCCCGCGCCTCGAGGGCGAGATCTATCACGCGTACGGCGCGTTCCGCGCCCGCCTGGGGGAGCGCGAGGAAGCGCGTGTCTACCTGGACCGCGCCAAGCAGATCTACGAATCGTTGGGGGACGCGTTCGAGCGCCGGCGCGTGGGCGCGGCGCTGGAGCAGCTGCCCCCGGCCTGACGCCCCCCTCCCGGTCTGGCGTGAGCACCTACCCCGCGCTCGTGCCCTGCCACTGCGCCGTGGCTCGGAGGCCTTCCGCCAGCGAAATGCGCGGCCACCAGCCGAGGTCGCGGCGCGCCTTGTCGACGCTCAAGGCGCTGCGCCGCACCTCGCCGGCGCGCGCCTCGGCATACCGGAGGTCGGCCGCGCGCCCGGCCGCTCCGGCCAGCACGGTGGCCAAGCGGTTCACCGAGGTCTCGATGCTCGTCCCGATGTTGAAAGCGCGGGTGTCGAGGTCGCGGGTCGGCGGCAGCGGCACCTCCGCGGCCCGCACGTTCGCCGCGGCCACATCCCCGACGAAGACCAGATCGCGTGTTTGGTCCCCGTCGCCGAAGACGGTGAGCGGCGCGCCGGTGAGCAGACGTCCGGTGAAAATCGCGACCACGCCGCCCTCGCCCTTGGGGTCCTGGCGCGGGCCATAGACGTTGCTGTAGCGCAAGGCGACCGTCTCGAAGCCGTAAAGCCGTCCGGCGGCGGCGAGGTAGTACTCCGCCGCCAGTTTCGCGGTCCCGTAGGGCGACGCCGGTGCCTTGGCGGCGTGCTCCGCGGCGGGTAAGGGGGCATCGTCGCCGTAGATGGCGCCGCCGGAGGAAGCGAAGACCACGCGCCGCACGCCACCCGACCGCGCGCCCTCGAGCAGGTTCAGCAAGCCGAGGATGTTGACGTCGGCGTCGCTGTGCGGGTCGGCCACTGAGCGGCGCACGTCGATGTGCGCGGCGTGGTGGTTCAGCACGCTGAACCCTCCCTGGGCGACGAGGGTACGCGCCTCGGGTGAGCGGATATCGGCGACCACGAGCCGGACGCCGGGGGGGAGGTTCTCCCGCCGGCCCGTCGAGAGATCGTCCAGGACGGTCACCGTATACTCGGCTTGCGCGTAGGCGGTGGCCACATGTGAGCCGATGAAGCCCGCCCCGCCGGTCACCAGCACGTTTCGATTCATGCACTGCGCTCCGCGACCGCCCCGACTATCGCCGGCGCCCCCGCGTAGACCCGACTCAGCTTGAGGCCGTCCAGCACGAACTGGACGGCGATGGCGAGCAGCACGAGCCCCATGAGGCGGGTGAGGATGCGCATGCCCGTCTGGCCCAGCCGGCGCTCCACCAGCGAGGCCGAGGCCAGAGTCCAGTACGAGAGATAGGCGGTCAGGGCGATCGACACGTAGAGCGCGGCCGTCGTCAACGGGCTCTTGGACCCGAGCGCCAGCACCATCACCGTGGAGATCGCCCCGGGGCCGGCGAGCATCGGGACGCCCAGCGGCAGGACGCCGATGTCTTCCTTCTGAATCCCCTCCGCCTTCTCGACGAGCGTTTCCTTCTGTTGGCTGCGGCGCGCCTGGACCATGTCCAGCGCGTTGAGCCCGAGCAACACCCCGCCGGCGATCTTGAAGGCGCCGATCGTGATCCCGAAGAGCTTGAAGATGAGGCTGCCCCCGAGGGCGAACACCGCGAGGGTGATCGCGCAGGTCCACGCGCCGCGCTTCGCCAGCACGCGCCGCTGCGCCGGCGAGTCCCGCTCGGTCATCGCCAGGAAGCTCGGGACCGCCGCGAACGGGTCCACGATGAACAGCACCGACGTGAACACCAGCAACAGCTCCTGCAACAGCTTGAGCGGCTGGTCCATCAGCGGCCCGTGAGGATCCCGGCGCGGATCCGCCGCATTCGGTCCGTCGGCTCGGGCAGATCCCGGACGTCGGCGATGGCGCGGGGCTGGGTCCCGACGGCGACGACGATGGTCATGGGAAGTCCGTCGCGGCGCAGCCGCACCGTGACGGACTGCCCGACCACGACGCGGCGCAGGGCCGCGGTGACGTCGCTCGGTTCTGCGATCGGCCGCCCGTTGACGCGTTCGAGGTCGTCCCCGGTGCGCACGCCGGCCGCCGCGGCCGCGCCGCCCGGCACCGCCACCGCCTTGGGCCGGCCGCCCTGGACCGCCACGTACGTGGCGAGCCCCGCGCCGGGCTGGCTCACCTCGCGGACCGCGACCTCCCAGCCGGCGATTCGCAGGTAGTCGTTCCACGGGATCTCGGCCGTGCCGCGCACGTGCTGGCGGAAGAAGTCCCGAAGGTCGAGCCCGGTGGCCGTGCGGAACGCCGCCACCAGCTCGTCCGCCGTGAAGCCGCGCTCGCCCGCGTGATGGTCGAACAGGTAGCGCATCACGTCGTCCAGGGACTTCGCATTCCCCGTCGAGTCGCGGATCGCGAGGTCCAGCAGGAAGCCGAGCAGCTGGCCCTGGAGGTAGTAGGAGATCGTGTGGCTGTCGTTCACTTCGGGGCTGTCCCACACCGTCCAGGAGGATCGCTCGGGCGACACGGCGAGCCGCGCCGGGTTGTTCCGATGATTCCCGATCGCGTCGCCCAGGCGGCGGGCGAAGTCGGCGGCCGTGTTGAGGCCGCTGCGCGCGAGGATCACCTCCGTGTAGTAGTCGGTGATCCCCTCGCTGACCCAGAGGTTCAGCGTCCGGACCGGCCGCTCGTAGTCGAACGGGCCCAGCTCCGCGGGCCGGATGCGCTTCACGTTCCAAGCATGGAAGAACTCGTGGGCGCTGACGCCCTGGGCCGCGCGGGGATTGCGCGCCAGCGTCGTGGTACTGACCCCGATCGTGGTGGAATTCAGG